>JAADJA010000065.1 GCA_013151015.1 Chlorobiota bacterium | reverse complement strand
GAGCAATTTTAGAAATTCAAATCTATTTATGTTTAAATCTATCAATCCTTATATGTATGTTAGGAAATTTGATAGTGAAAGAAAATTTGTAAAAACAATGACAAAGGATAGTTTATTCATTGTTGATAACAAAATGGATTTATTACAAAAATCGTATTTAACAGCAGGTCTAAATCTGGAATTCATTACCTTTAAATTTAAAAACCATTTACCATTTAAAGTAAAAGTGCCAATTGTAGGACAATATAATATTGCCCGGTTGGATAGTTTATCCGGAGGTGATAATTTACAAAGTACTACATATGGAGCAGGTTTGGTTTTTGCTTTCAAAAAAACTAATAATTTTGGGTTGAATGTAGGAGCGATGTTTTTTAATAATCATCATTTATACAATTCAACAAAAAAGATAAAAAAGATAGAAGATTTTCAAACCATAAGAATTACTTCAGAAATGTTTTTTTATCCGAATTCAAAGAATAAAAAAGGTGCAATATTCTTGCGTTTAAATTTTAATGCCAGTCTTGAAAAGGATATACCAAACAGTTATCTTCAATTGCAATTTGGATATAAAGCAGATTTGAATTTTACACCCAAGAAATAGTATTAATTATTCCAGTATCATTTTAGTCTTGAAATTATGCTTTTAGTTATGGATTTTTGTTAAATTACAACTCTAATATCTCCATCTTGAATGTGATACAAAAATCAAAAAAGCAGATTTCAATTCTGAGTTGTTTGTCAGATTCTGAATAGGTTTAAATGGAATATTCCAATAATAGTAGATTAAAAATAAATCAAATGAGAAATCAAAAAAAAACAATAATCATAATCATAGTGATGATTTTCACCACCCACCAATCCCAAGCCGGATGGGTCATCTCATCAGGTATAAAAGTGAAAGTCCCGGTAGGGAAATACCTTAAAGTGGATGGTAACCTGAAATTATTGTCAACGGCCAAACTAACCAATGAGGGTTTATTTACCCTTAGTGGGAATTTTGATAACCAGGGGGAATCAGCACTTGGAAGTGGCACTTTCAGCTTTTCGGGAAGTGCGGTACAACAATTTACAGGCACAGCGGAATTTGGAAATGTAAGCATCGGATCCGGTTCATCCCTCGAAATTCAAGCCGGTGCATGGGCCACCATCAACGGTACATTAACAAACATGAATGGAACCGGCGGGCTGATCGTGAAATCGGATCAAACAGGGTCAGGTTCACTGATCCACAATACCGCATCTGTACAAGGAACAGTTCAGGGGTATTTGACATCTGAAAAGTGGCATTTGGTTTCCCCACCAATTTCAGATGCGGAATTAGCCAGCTATCTCGATATTTATTTAATGGATTGGGACGAACCTTCCGCAACATGGACTTACCTTGTTGACCCGCTAACAATGCCATTAGAGAAAGGTTTGGGGTTTAGTGCCTGGGCCGATGACAACATTACGGGAAATACGACAGTGGATTTTGCCGGTACATTGAATTCCGCTGATATTGTTTTGAATTTGGACTATACATTGGCGAGTTCACAAATTGGCTGGAACCTCATCGGCAATCCTTTTTCATCTTCCATCGACTGGAACACCAACTGGACAATGAATGATGTGGGCGGATGGGCCGTGGTTTACGATAATGGGGTTGACCGTGGCTGGAACCCCTATCTGCCATCAGGCTCAGAGTCATATAATGGCAAAACAGATGGCATCATTCCTATGACGCAAGGTTTCTGGGTAAGGGCAACGGCAGCAGGAGCGGCCATTACCATTCCCTCATCCGAACGCATCCATGGCAACCAGGCTTTTTATAAAGAAACATCAGAAGTGGCGGTACCTACCTTAAGGTTGGCTATCGAAGGAAACAATAATACCGATGAGGCCGTGGTCATTTTAATGGAAAATGCCACATCTGGTTTTGATGCCTTATATGACCTCGAAAAATTCAGTAGCAGCGATGTCCCCAAGCTTTTTTCTATTATGGGCGAATCGGAACTGTCGGTTAACGTATTGCCGGAAAATTTTTCGGGATCATCCAATCCCTCGGTGGATATGGGTTTTGAAATGCCTAAATCGGGCCAGTATAAAATCACGGCCTCGGGAATGGAATCCTTCGATTTGGAAACACCTATTTACCTCGAAGACCTGAAGGAAGGCCAAAGTATTGATTTAAGGCAACAGCAAGAATATGTTTTTGCTTCCGGTCCATTGGATGAAACCAATCGTTTTATATTGCATTTTTCCAATCCTCTGGGATTGTCAGAAAATCCTGATATAAACCAAATCCGTATTTATGGCAGCACTGGGTTCGTTCATATCTCGATGGATGAACCAATCAAAGGGATTGCAAAAGTATTTGATATGCTTGGACGGGAAACAGGCAATATCAGGTTGGATGGGAACAACAAACAATATTCTATGCCCGTTGCCGGCAAAATCATTTATGTTGTAAAAGTATTTGGCGAAAATGACATGTGGACCAAAAAGGTTTATGTGCATTGATCAAGGCCAACACTTTAAACTACGATTGGTTAAACACCTCCACCAATTCGTTCAGTTCTTCCACCTTATCGGCATAGCCCATTTTTTTGTAGGCGATCAAAAGGTTTGAGAAAAGGCGTTTCAGGATTGTAGTGTTATCGCAAGGTTGGAAATGTTTTTTTTCTGGCTTTATTTTCAGGTATTTGATAAAAAGGTCGATTTCCTTTCGGGTAAAAACGGCTCCTTTGTTGAAGGGGTTGATATAGAATAAAATATCGCTGGTGGCATCTCCTTCGGTGTATGCAAGGATAAAATGTTGTGGAAGGTCGATCCCGAAAACGGGGATTCCCAGGTCTTGGGAGAGGATAATCAGCAACATCCCAAGGGACAAATGGTTTCCCTTTCCGGTCTCCAGCAGGTCGTTCAGGAAAAGGTTCCGGGGCGTGTCGATATTGCTCTTGTTCCCATGGTACCCAAAAACCTCAAAAACAATATGGTTCATGACCTTGGTTTTTTCAAGGGCTGTTAGGTCTTCGTTCAGTTCGAGCCAGATGCTCCTTTTTATTTCGGCTATTTTGGCCCTGATTTTTTGTGCATCCTGATCGGGATATTGATATTGGGTCGCCAAAAGAAAGCCGCTCAGCAGATCATTTGAATTGTATTGTATCCAATTTTGCAGTTCCTTTTTCAGGTTTTCCTGCTGGATAACATGGATAATCCCCTCGATCCTTTCCTGTATCGTGTTGTTGAATGAGCTGTCCCAGGCATTTTCCAATAGGGGGATCGCCTCGATCCCGTAAAACAGGATTTTGTCCCTGATCTGTTCGAACATCAAATCACTTGGTTCGTCCAGAAGGCTAATGAGTGCATTTAGTTCTTTTTTTTGCATCAATTGCTTTTTCGTATCGGAAGCGTAAATATAAAATTACTGCCCTTTCCTATTTCACTTTCTACCCAAATTTTTCCACCGTTCTTTTCCACAAATTCCTTGCAGAGAATAAGGCCAAGTCCTGTACCTTGCTCGTTGGCAGTGCCCGGGGACTTGTAAGGGTCATCGATTCGGAACAAGCGGGAAATGTTTTCCTTTGAAATCCCGGTCCCGTTATCGGCCACAATTACCTGCATCATGTCCTTCTCCTTTCTTACCGAAATGTCAACCTTTCCTCCCTCGTTCGTGAATTTTATGGCATTGGAAATCAGGTTCCGGATGATGGCCTTGGCCATGTTTTCATCGGCAAAAGCCGTGGAATTGTACGGAATACTTGATTCTATTTTTATTTGTTTGTTATCGGCACTCGATTTCAAGACCGAAATATTTTCGTTTGTTATCACGCTTAAATCTATAACTTCAGGGATGTATTCAAAAGTGCCCGTTTGTGTCCTCGACCACTCCAGGAGGTTTTGTAACAGTTTGAATGTACTTTCGGAGGCATCACAAATATTTTTGATAAAACTTTTACGCTGTCCCTCGTCAAAATTATCATAAGCTTCGTAAAGGAGGTTGGAGAAACCAATAATTGCATTGAAAGGGTTTTTGAGGTCGTGTGCAATAATCGAGAAGAATTTGTCCTTCATTGCATTCACGTTCCGCAAGGTTTTTTCCGATTCGATCAAAATCGATTGTGCCTCTTTTTTGTCGTTGATATCCATGGCCACCAGCAATATGGCATCTTTCCCCTGAAAATTCACCAAAGTTCCCAGGGTTTCGATCCAACGTGTTTTGCCGTCTTTCCGGAAAACGCGCATTTCATTTCTTTCCGGGGTTTTCTGGTTTTCAAAACTATCGATAAGGATCCTGTTCACCCTTTCAAAATCATCGGGGTGGATAAAATCCTTGATCCAATTTGGGCCTTTCTGTACCAGCTCTTCATAGGAATATTGGGTAAGCTCTTCCATTCTCGAATTGGCAAAGATCAGCCCTTCTTCCTGTATTATCACCATTGCCTGCAATGAATTTTCCACAAGTATCCTGTATTTTTCTTCCGACCGTTCTTTTGATTCCTGTGCTTCTTTTGATTGGGTGATATCCTCAACATTGATTATCGCATTCCTGACATTTTTTTGCGGATCGAAAACGGGTGTGATAAAATACCGAAGATAGGTTTTCTTCTTCCATTTGGTAAAGTAGATTTTCTCGTCATAGATGTTTTTCCCTTTTTCAAGGCAATCCTGCAATTGGGCTGATAGTCCGATCCTTTGCAAAGACGGGAACGTAAGGCAATTTATTTTCTTCGTCAACTGTTCGTCCGGCGAACCTAAAATCTCCAACATCTTGTGGAAAATTCATTGCAG
>JAADJA010000144.1 GCA_013151015.1 Chlorobiota bacterium | reverse complement strand
ACTCTTGGTTATTTCCGGCATCATCTATTTTATATAATGTCTGCGTTGAAGTAGCATAAAAGCTTCCGTATTCGGTATCGTTCCACGAACCCATTTTAATTCCCAGTTTCGTGCTAACGGTTGGCTGAACTGCTTTTATGGTAATGTTAAAGGCAATCTCTTTGCTTTGACCATCTTTGTCGGTGATTTTGGCCGACAACCTTGTTTCACCTGCATTATCGAACGAAATGGAATAATCCGCAGTAAAAGAAGATTCGTTAAAACTTGAATCCACCAAGACCTGTGGTGTATTGTTGGTTGTCAAAACCATTTTGAAATTTGTAAGGTTTTTGCCGGAAGTTGAATTTTCCAGGGCAATAACGCCCACCAAAATACTTTCACCTTCGTTAATGGTGACATCTGCTGATGTATAACCTGCTTCACCTTTAAAACTAATTGTAGGGGTCAGGTCCTTGGGCTCTTCGGTTTCATCCTTTTTACAAGAGGAAAACAACATCCCTGCAACGAGAAACAATCCTAATAAATAAGTTAATTTTTTCATTTTTTACATTTAATAATTAATAGATAAACTCGATTTTTAAACTGGGCGCAAAATTAATAAAAATAAAGAGAAAACGCCCAATCTTTTTATAGTTAGGCAAAACGTAAATTGTATCGTTTTAGTATGTGGGTACTAACTCAACTTTCCAAACTAAAAATCCTTTTGGCGAATTTGTCATTATGGAGACTGCTATTGTAATTAAATGCCTTTGGTCTTTTGGGAAACTGTAAGCTTGAATTTATTTTCCCCTGCCCTGGATTACGATCATGACCGTATAGATCATGATCTTCAAATCCATGGCCAACGACATGTTCTCGATATAAAGGATGTCGTATTTAAGACGCTGGATCATTTCGTCCACATTGGACGCATAGCCGAATTTTACCTGGCCCCAGGATGTGATGCCCGGCTTCACGCGATGGAGAAGTCGGTAATGCGGGGCTCGTTTTACAATTTGATCAATAAAGAAAGTCCTTTCAGGCCTTGGGCCAACCAATGACATGTCGCCTTTCAAAACCGAAAAAAACTGGGGGATTTCATCAAGGCGCACTTTCCGTAAAAATTTCCCAAAAGGGGTTATCCTGCTGTCATTGTCAGATGAAAGCTTCGGGCCGCTGCTTTCGGCATCCTGGACCATCGAACGGAATTTGTGCATCATAAAAGGTTTTCCGTGCAAACCGATCCGTTCCTGGTTAAAAAGAACAGGGCCTTTTGAAGAAAGCTTTACACCTATTGCAACCCCAACATAAACTGGCGAAAGAATTACGATGCTGAAGATGGATACCAGAATGTCGATAATCCGTTTTAGGGACATTTGCCAGGCCGGCATTAGGTCAGGCGATATTTTAACGAGGGGCGCGTGCCATATCCCTTCGGTTTTAACCGCACCTGTAAGGAAGTCCTGTAAACTTGGGATAATTTTTATCACAACGTTTTTGTCCTCGAGATAGGTGATAATGCTTTCCACGTTATTGCGTTCGGGTTGCTCAATGGCAACAATTACCTCTTCGATTTTATTTTGACGGATCACTTTTGCCAAATCCTGAAAATGCCCGAGGTGCGGTAAGTGTTCCGACAACAAAAACTTTTCGTAATCCATCACATTTACGAAGCCGATAAACCTGTTCCCCGAAGAACGTTTTTCGTTGTTGATCTCATTGAATATCTTAACGGCATTTTCGTTGCTGCCGATGATTATCGTATTGAAACCAATGAGCCTCCTGTGTATTTTTCGGATAGTGGAAGATGTAATGACAAGCCGGAAGCTATATGTGACAATAAAATGCACGGCCAATAGAAACAGGAATGATTTGTAATATTCGCGGTAAGAAACATATATGTCGTCGAGGATAACGGAAAAGAAAATAAAAATAACACCGATAAAAGTAATCGAAAGCGTTTGCCCAAGTTCTTTCAGCCTGGATTTCCGGTAGATTTTCCGATAAGTGCCAATTATGATATAAAGTGTTAACCAAAAGAAAGGGATTACCGCAATTCCAAGATAGAGTTTGGGGTCAGCAAAAATATCGCCCAGGTGATGGAAAATATCCGGTGAAACCACATATTTCCTGTAAGTGAAAAATATCGTCCATGCTATTGTGGCCGACAACAGATCGGCCAAAACATATTTTGCAACTTGAAAACTCTTGTTCATCTATTTCACAATTTCCCGGTGCAACAATTTGAAATTATCTACCATTATAACCGGATCATCATAACCTTCCACCTTATCGGAACGGATAAAGACATTAAAGAAGTCAGCATCCTTAAAACCCGAAACCACTGATGAAAGGTTAATGTACATTTTCTTCCATTTCCCATCCGATGGATTGATGACAACTACCGGGTGCTGTGTTATCTGGCTGCCAAATTCGTAAATATACAACCCCACCACCAAAGGATGGTTGATGTTGTAATCCAATTCAAGAAAAACAGGTGCGCCATTGCCCGGAAGTTCTATCCCTTGCCCACTCGTAATATTTGTGGCACATTCAAGTGTGGGGAAATCTTTGTTCAGGGTGGCAATTCCCGAAGCTGTTCCAAAATCAGGGTCGGCAGGGTTGTATTCCAGGTAGTTTAATGCCGTATCGCTTTTGCTCGTTGGTTCCAATGAAATAAAATTGTCTTCAAAATCTTCGTACCAGGCAAAAAACGTCGTTTCCCGGTATCTCGTCACAGGTGTAAACTTCATCACACTATCCGTTATGAATTCAAAATCCTCGATAACCACAGGTTCCATAAAGGGGTAAGGGCCACGTGTGCCCGACATCCCACTGTATAAAACGCCCGGAAGGATGGTGAGTTTATGGGTTCCCGATTCCAAAATTGGTACCACCGCAGGGATTTCAAAGGCCCCAATCGTTTGATCATCAACAAAGACCCAAACGTCTGTAATGTTTTGCGTTTGCGTACCTTCTTCGATCAAAGGGTTTTGCACCAAAATAAAAGTGTCGATTTGAATATATGCGGGTATCTCCTGGTCCCCTTTGAACTTATCACAGGAACTTGCAATGGTTATCAGGAGCAGGAATACCGCAGTCACGAAACCGATATTAAAACTTAGTTTTAACTGATTTTTTTTCACGGGGCGAAAGTACAAAAAGGATTGTAGATTCGTATAGCCAAAATCATAAATAATACAACCTGATTAAATTTCATTCAAAGAAGACTTCATCTTTTCCATGATCTTGTGTGCCACATCCAGCGCTGCATATCCATCTTCTATTGTAACCTTAGGGCTTGTGTTGTTTATGATGGCATCTGCAAATGTTTCCAGCTCGGTCTTGATTGCGTTGATTGGCTGAACATCGGGTTTGTCAAAAATAATTTGTTTTGAGCCCTTCCCTTCACCAAGGTCGATGACCATTGCCAATGGATCCACTTCCTCGTCTTTGTTAAGGCTTTTCAATTTTAGTATTTCTGATTTCTTATCCAGAAAATCAACGGAAATATAAGCGTCTTTTTGGAAAAAACGGGATTTGCGCATGTTTTTCATGGATATCCGGCTGGCCGTAAGATTGGCAACACAACCATTGTCAAACTCCAAACGGGCATTGGCAATGTCCGGCGTATCGCTCACAACGGCAACACCACTGGCATGGATGTTTTTTATATTCGATTTTACAACGCTCAACACAATATCAATATCGTGGATCATCAGGTCAAGGATTACCGGGACATCGGTGCCGCGGGGATTAAACAAGGCAAGCCGGTGTGTTTCCACAAAAACAGGTTGCTCAAAATAGGGCTCTACTGCTGTAAACGCAGGGTTAAATCGCTCCACATGCCCTACCTGGACCTTAACCCCGGCCTCGCTTGCAAGGCCGATAAGTTGTCTTGCTTCCTCGGGGGAGGCAACAACCGGTTTTTCGATAAACACATGTTTGAATTTACGGAGCGCAAGGGCGGCACATTCGAAATGGGAAATCGTTGGGGTTACGATGTCCACCACATCCACATCCTTTATCAGGCTTTCGATATCGGCATACCTGCGGATTTGAAAATCTTTTTCGACCTGGGCCGAGTTTTCATCGTCGGGGTCATAAAAACCTATAAGGTCGTAAACATCAGTTTCCTGAATACATTTAATGTGGATTTTCCCAAGATGGCCTGCACCTAAAACACCGATTTTTAACATTTTGCTGTTGTTTAAATTTATTTTTTATCTGCGACAAATATAATTTTGGAATGTTTAATTTTGCGGAAAGTTTTGCACAGTTATAAACTATTTTACGTTAATAAAAACAAATGGAACAGGATACCTTCAGGCATAAAGGGATGCGCAGGCAGTTGGTGGAAGCCATTGAGAGGAATGGGATTAAAAACAAAGACGTTTTACAGGCAATCAACAAGATACCGAGGCATCTGTTCATGGACTCTTCTTTCCTGGAGTTTGCCTATGAAGACAAACCTTTCCCGATAGGTGCAGGACAAACCATTTCGCAACCCTATACGGTGGCTTTTCAGACCGAGCTCCTTGAAATCGAAAAGGGGGACAAAGTCCTGGAAGTGGGAACGGGTTCTGGCTATCAAGCTTGTGTCTTGATTGAAATGGGCGCAAAAGTTTATACCATCGAACGGCAGCGAAGCCTTTTTATGAAAACGAAGGAATTGTTGGCCCGTTTAAACTATCATCCCAAAAAAATGATTTATGGGGATGGATATAAAGGCTTGCCAACTTATGCCCCTTTTGATAAAGTGATTGTGACCGCCGGGGCGCCCTATGTCCCCGATGCCTTGCTCGATCAACTTAAAACAGGCGGGATGCTCGTGATACCGGTGGGTGTCGATACGCAAGTGATGAAAAGGATAATCAAAATGGGGAAAGGGGATTTCAAGGAAGAAGAACATGGCCTTTTTCAATTTGTCCCGCTTTTGGGGGATAAGGCAAATGGATTGAAATAAAATCCTTGTTGGTGACAACACCAACAAGGGGCAGGCGAATGGGATGAAATAAATTGGTCATAAAATAAACAAAGGAATGCTTGCTTTTGTTGTTTTGATTCTGTTTTGTTGGATATTATAAATAAGTCAATTATGGAAGAAGTTCAGTCCCCTTGTATAAAGCTATGTTTTCGCGACTCCAACGATGTATGTTTCGGTTGCAGAAGGACAGGAGAAGAAACTGGAAACTGGTCGAAATACACAAATGAAGAAAAGAAGGCCGTAATCGAAAAAACACATCATCGTACCAATGTAAGGGGGGAATCGCCCCCGGGGAATTTCCTTCGATAGTCTTTCTTGCTTTGTCTTCTGTTCTTATCTGTTTTAGGGGAAATGGGATAGTATTCCTTGTTGGTGAGAACACCAACAAGAGGCAGTTTTTTTCTTGTCAAAAAGTTGGAAACTTTAAATGTCCGATTCCATCACAGATCCCCGCCTGCATCGGGTAGGCAAACCGTGGTGGGCTATCAAATCAACCCTTGCTCGATCATGACCACGATATTCTCAATATCCTTGTCTTCACCGAGGGGGTCGTATTTCACTTTCAGGTTGTAGCCGAACAAACGGGCAAAGGCCTGCCAGAAAAAAGCCGTGAATTTCCCGCGTAACTCCTGGACAAGTTCGTAGGAAGAATCCCCGGTTTCCCGGTCAACAAGCTTGATAAGGATAATACCCTGGGAAAAGGTGAGTTTTTTCAGGTCATCTTCAAATTCGTCCTTCAATTCCTGTTCGGCCTGCTTCATTATTTTTCGGCGTTTGGTATCGCTGGGGGCATTTTTCAGGATTTCCTCGTACTCATTCAATTTAACCCCGGCGAGTTTTGCATAAGGGTAAACCTTTTTAATATTGCGTACGAGCTTGTCGTTTCGTTTTAGTTGTTTCCTGAATTTGTAAGGTAATTTACCGTTAACCTCATATTCCGGTAAATCAATAAGGATAAGGGTATCTTCATTAATGACAGCGGCTTTTACATAATGGCCGTTGAACACCGCCTGGGAAAACCCAATAATGGGAAAGATAAAGAGGACAAATATGAGAGGTAGGTATTTTTTCATAACATGAACTCTGAAATTACGCAAGAACTGTACCATTTTCAAAAGGGTGAACAGTTGATTTCACATTACAAACGTAAGAAAATAAAACGATATTGTTGAATTCAAGCTTTTTGCCAATTCCTATTCGACAGGCCTGCCGATTATTTTAAGCGGGATTGGCGTGACCTAAGCTACTTTCAGCTTTGCGATACTTGTCTGCCTGAATTTTTTCTCGGCATATTCAAGGCTTACAACAAATTTCTTTGTTTTGCTGTCCGATGGCAACTCAAACATGGCCTCAGTAAGGATACCCTCAATAATAGAGCGTAAGCCACGGGCGCCCAGTTTGAATTCAATGGCCTTGTCAACAATGAAATCCATTACATCTTCCTTAAAGATAAGTTTTATCCCGTCCAGTTCAAAAAGGTGCTTGTACTGCTTGATAAGCGAATTTTTTGGTTCGGTAAGGATACTGCGCAATGTATCCCTTTTCAAAGGGTGTAGATATGTCACAACGGGCATACGTCCTACGATTTCGGGTATCAGCCCAAACTTTTTTATATCCGGTGGTGAGATATATTGAAGGAGGTTTTCGCGGTCAATTTGTCCACGGTCTTTCCCAACATTGTAACCGACCACATTTGTTCGCATCCGGGAGGCAATCACTTTGTTGATCCCATCAAAGGCACCACCTGCAACAAAAAGGATATTTTTGGTGTTCACCTGTATCATCTTTTGTTCGGGATGTTTACGTCCTCCCTGTGGCGGGACATTCACCACAGTCCCTTCCAGTAACTTCAAAAGGGCTTGTTGGACACCTTCACCTGAAACATCACGGGTAATGGACGGGTTGTCGCCCTTACGTGCAATTTTATCAATTTCATCTATGAAAACAATCCCTTTTTCGGCTGCGGCCACATTGTAATTGGCAACCTGTAGCAACCTGCTCAAAATACTCTCGACATCCTCGCCCACGTAACCTGCCTCGGTAAGGACCGTGGCATCCGCAATACAGAACGGCACTTTTAATAGTTTGGCAATGGTACGGGCAAGAAGTGTTTTTCCCGTTCCGGTTTCGCCCACCATGATAATATTCGATTTCTCGATCTCAAATTCATCCTCCTTGTTCTTCTGGGGCTGACGAATTCTTTTGTAATGATTATAAACCGCAACCGCAAGCACAATTTTGGCTTCGTCCTGCCCGATGACATATTGGTCAATATATTTTTTGATTTCCATGGGTTTTTGCAGCTTGAACTGGGTAAACTGTTTGTCCGTTTTGGAGTTCATTTCCTCGCCAATGATGCTTTGGGCCTGAGTCACGCAATAATCACAAATGTGTGCGTCAAGTCCGGCAATGAGGACATTTACCTGGGCTTTTTCCCTGCCGCAAAAAGAGCATCTTTCTAGTTTCTTGACCATAGTGCTTGTAGTTAAGTTGTCGTTTTTGGATTTATCCTTTTTCCTTACCAACGCTTCCAGCTCGTTCCGACGCTGGAAGGTCTTGCCTGTACAGCAAGGTTTTTGCTATTTGTCGGAGCGGATTAAAATTTCGTCGATCATTCCATATTCCTTGGCTTCCTCGGCTGTCATCCAGTAATCGCGGTCGGCATCTTTCCAAATCTTTTTATAATCATGGTTGGAATGCTTAGATATAATCTCGTACAATTCTTTCTTGAGCTTGGAAATCTCCCTCGCCGTGATTTCTATATCTGAAGCCTGTCCCTGCGCACCGCCCATGGGCTGGTGGATCAAAATCCGTGAATGGGGGAGGGCAGTCCGTTTCCCGTCTTCCCCGGCACAAAGCAAGATTGCACCCATGGAGGCCGCCACTCCCGTGCAGATTGTTGCCACATCGGGTCCAATATATTGCATGGTGTCATAAATCCCAAGTCCGGCATACACACTTCCGCCCGGGGTGTTCAGATAAATCTGGATGTCTTTTTTTGAATCGTTTGATTCCAAAAAAAGCAATTGTGCCTGGATGATATTGGCCACATAATCGTCGATGGGGACACCAAGAAAAATAATCCGGTCCATCATCAAACGGGAGAAAACATCCATTTGTGCCACGTTCAATTGTCTTTCCTCGATAATTGTCGGGGAAATATAATTGTCGGTAATAGAAGTATAGTGGTCAAATGCGAGGCTGTTGATTCCCCTGTGCTTTATTGCGTATTTCCTGAATTCGTTATTCTTGTTCATGGTTGTGATGTTTTTTGTGGTGTTCGTCAACTATTTTAATAAAATCATCATAGGAAACTTCTTTTTTGTTCAGTTTCAATTTTGACTTAAAAACCTCTTTTATCTTTTCATCAAACAGTTGATCGTAAATTTTGTTTGCTTCTTCCTTGTTTTGTAATACAGAATCCGCAATCATGTTCAGTTGCTCCCTTTTCTCTTTATCTGCCCCGTCCATTCCGTAGTGAACCGCAAATGTATCGATTACATGCTCCTTCACCATTTTGTCGTCGATGACAATGTCGTTGTCCTTTGAGATTTTGGTGATGAACAACTGCTGTTTCAGGTTTTTTGCATAATGTTCATATTCTGCATCAATGATTTCCTGCGTGAGTTTTTCATCCGATTCCATCAACCATCTTTTCATGAATTCATCGGGCAATTCAATATTTACCTTCGACATTAACTCCTCAATGGTATTATGGACAAAATAGTTTTCGCTTTCACGTTGATAATACTTTTTGGATTCTTCCCGGAGTTTTTCCCTGAATTGGGCTTCATCTTTTATTTCTTCCTGGGGGTAAACTTTTTTGTAAAGTTCCTCATTGATTTCAGCAGGTTTAACACGGCTTATTTCCATAATGGTAAATTCATAGCTGCCCTCCATCTTCTCTTTCTCTTCCTTGGCAATACCCAGCATGGCAGCCGTTTCGATTTCGTTTCCGGTGGCCTTTAAAGGGCTGAAAACAACTTTGTCATTCGTCTTTTTGCCAATAAATTGCTTTTTGATCTCTTCATCTTTTAGGTAATTTACCAATAAAGTCCCATTTTCAAAAAACCATCCGCCATCCAAAATCTTCCCTTCCGTATCCAATTGGACAAATTTCCCTTTTAGCATGTCTTCATCCGCAACTTCATCAACAATTTCACTGTCGCCAAATCGTTTTCTTATATCCTCAAGGTATAAATCAACTTTATCGTCCTCAACCCTAATGTCGTAATAATCCATTTCGATTTTGTCGGAAAGCTCAATGTCGATTTCCGGTGTCAACCCAAGGTCAAAATAGAATTCATATGTATCGTCTTTTTCAAGATCGACTGCCTGTGCTTTTTCCTTGTTCCCTAAAGGATAACCGAGGATTTGGAGTTTTTCGTCCTTGATGTAGTTGTTGAGCCCATCGCTCAATACTTCATTTACTTTCTCGGCCAGAACACCTTGCCCGTACTTTTTCTTTATAATCCCGAAAGGGACTTTGCCCGGCCTGAAACCTGGCATATTGGCTTTCCTCTGGAGTTCCTTGAGTTCATCGTTTACCTTTCCCTGATAGTCCTCAGGTGTCATTTCGATTTTTATCATGGCGGTCAAATCGCCCGTGCTTTCCTGCGTAATATTCATTTATATGTGATTTAAAAATTTGGGCTGCAAAAGTAGATAAATATTTATTACGTATCGCTTGTTTTTAAACAATTGCGAACGTAAAAAGGTTGCATTGATGAAATACCTGGAATAATATCTTTTGATGAGATACTGAATGTTTTCAATTTCTCAATTCAATAAATTTTCGTGCATTCAAATTCCTGCCAAAAAGAAAAAAACAAACGCCCGGATTTTTTGTCAATCGGACGTTTGCTTTATAAAATATGATCTTTTTTAGTTATCCTTTCCAGAATAATTCTCCTGTAATATGGAAAAGCTTATTCAAGGACTATTTTGAAATTATAGGTTGTTTCATTGTTCGTCAGACGGATAAAATACAAGCCAGCTTTCTGTTCCCTAAGATTTATATCTGTTTGCAAGGAGGTCAATTTGTCGGCCAGTATCAGCTTGCCAGCGATATCCCTAACTTCAACATTGTAATCAGCATTTGCCTTTATCGTGAAGTTGCCATTGGATGGGTTCGGGAAAATATGTATTCCCGGATTCATATTTTCTTTAATATCCGTTATCATGGGAACCGTAAAATCAATGGTGGCAATATCGCTTTCGCCGGTTGTATAAGTTGCCGAAACACCTGCTGTGTAACTTTGCCCGGGCGTCAATCCAGTAAACTGATAGGTGCTGTCGGTAATTTCGGTTGCCACAGGGGTTCCCATATCGTCCAGGAATATATTGAATGACTCCAGGGACTTGTTTCCTTTGCCCGTTTGGCCAACGGCAAGGAAGTCGAAGATACCCATCATCAAATCAGCGCGCATTTGCTCATCGGCAACCGAAGCGATAGAACCCAACCAGCATACAACGTCCTCGCTCTGAACGGCAGCAATACCCGTTGGTGCGCCGGTTACATGCAGCATATCGGTTACGCTGTTGCTGAATATCATATCTTCCGACAAGCCCCCCGAATAAATATTGTCACATTGGAATTCCATGCCCTCGGCAAGTGAACCCAATGCACCTTCATGGGGGATACTGTTTCCAGTCCAAAGGTTTTGCGTAATGCTTACCAGCCCCATATAGTCGAAAGGAAACTGACCGGAAGAGAAAGTATAATCGGGATATTGATAATAAACGTCCCAAACATAATCCTGTGAAGAGAAGAAAAGTTTCCCTCCCCCATCAAGATATTCAGCAAGGTTTGTTTCATCGTTTACGGTCATTGTTTGGTGGTTTTCAAAACCTTCCCCGGTGAACCAAAGGATCATTTCATATTGTTGCATCAATGCCAGACCAGGGCCTTCATAGGTATCGGGATCAGCTTCAAAATAAGTATAATTGATATTGTAAAGATCGAGCGCGGGCTGGATATATCCCCAATCATCCGTAAAGCTTTCCGCATTGCTCGCATCATGGTCCACCACAAGGAGATTTCCGTTGAACCCGGCATACCATGTAAAATCAACAATACCCTGTGCAGTGTCAATCAATTGTGTCATTAGGTCCGTTGGGGCCGTAATATCCTCCTCAAGCGGCAGGTCAACATCCATGTCGCCGGAAACCGAAAACGAATTTGTGCCGGAATAAATATATCCCTGGGCTGAAGCAGAAAATTCATAATCGGTCGCTGGCAAAACAAACTCAGCTTCACCGTTTTCATTTGTTGTCCCGACCCATATAGAGTTGGTTGGCATATGGTCAACTTCTATTTTCACACCTTCAACCACTGCATTGGCCCCGAAATTTTCAAAGGCATTGAACGTAACGAGGTATTCGCTAAGGCAATCGAGGCCAACTTCGACAATTTGCCCCGGCTCTCCCGTCACGGTATAGGTATCCGTTAACGGGTCGCAAAAATTAGCGGTAACCGTGTAATCCACATCCCCTTCAGGAAGGGTGAACAGGGCATTTCCCTCTTCATTGGTATGTCCTGCAAGGCCTTCAACTTCAACAAGTGCATTTTCAATGTCATTTCCATTGCCATCGGTTACATGGAAAGTTATTGCATTTACACAAGACATAATTGCTTTCCAGCCTGGCATTTCCACGGAGTTATCGGTTGTGAATTCAAAAGTCAAAGCCCCTGTTGCATTGGATGCCGTAATGGTTTGCCCTTCAAAATAAAAATCATCCGGGTCTCCTTCGTGTGTGTCAATTAGTTCGGCAGTAATATCTTCACCGTTATAAATAGCGAGGTAATCATAGGTGCTCCCCTCAACTTCATAGTCAATAAACTCCACTTGCATCATGGTGCCGGGCGAGCCTGGATAAAAGGTCATAGTATAATACTCATTTGGTTGATAATTTTCATCGGGTCCACCGCTGTCATAAAAAAGCCCTGTACATGTTGTCACATCTTCGTCACCCATGAGATATACGTAGGAAACCATACATTCAACCGACATTACATCGTTATCGGGATACGTATCGCCGGCAAGGTTAACTGTAGCGGTCACGGTATAAAATCCGGTGTTGAGAGGTGTCCAGGTTGTGCCCATTTCCACAAGCTTTTGTTGTGTAACGGCTATTGTTTCGGCAATATCCACATTGTCGATATAAACCTGTGCCCCTTCGTCATCGGTAATTTCAATCTCCACATTATAGGTATTCTCGTCATTGCCACCAAAATTCCTGATTATTGCCGAAGGCGTAATTGGGTTGTCGGGCAAAGCGGTGGTGGGAGAAACGGAAACAATGCCAAGGTCGTGCTCCTCTGGAAAAGAAACAATAAGGTCATCAACGGCCCAACCGGAATATTGCACGCTTACATCGGTTTCCCCAAGATAAAACCTGACCTGGAAATCAGTGATGCCAGCTGCATAATCGGTAACGTCAAATTCGTAATATGTCCATTCATCTTCCTGGGTGGAGCCGCCCCAATCATCATTGCTCCAGATTTCGACCCAGGATGCCCCATCGTAAACCTCAACGCCCAGATGATCGTAAGTTGAAATTTCGCAACCAGAAAAACCCCAATAGGACAGGCTTACCACATTTTGTCCCGAACAATCAATAACAGGTGATGTAACGGTTTCTTTCAACATGTTGTTTTCGTAATCCGATCCAAGTGGGTTTGCCAGGATTTTAAGGCCACTATGGGCTTGGTCGGGTTCCGAGACGGCATCGTCCCTTTCCCAGCCCCCTTCATAGGTCCAGCCTAAATCGTTCTCGAAGTTATCTTCAAAGATCACACCTTTTACGGACGTGTTTTGTTTCATGCTTTCAGTGGTTTTCACCAACTTGTTTGCTTTTTCCTTTTGGTCAAAGTTGGAATCCTTGGTTTTCAGGTTTTGGGAATTTGCCACAAAGGCAAAAAAGATTGCAGCAAAAATGATAAAGTAGTTTTTTCGGTTCATAACACTAATTTTTATTGGTTTAAAACAAATTTATAGTTTCTGAAAATCAAATATCCTTTGGGCACAAAAGGATATTATCTGCAAATTTACCAAAAAAAACCATGTTTCAAAATGCTATTATCAAAGAAATCCCAAAGTCCAACTGGTTGGGTGGAAGAGAGAAGCGAATCCGCAAAAAGGGCAGTGGATTATTTCCGACGGCAACATGGTTCAGGCATCCTTGACCTGGTCTTTGGCAATTGATGATTTCCGGCAAAAAAACAAAATCAGGGCTTGACTATAAGACAAGCCCTGATTGATAAATTTGGAGTCCTATTTCTTTATCATCTTTCCTTCTTCGTGAAAACCATTTTCCCCAGAAATCACATAAGGGTAAATCCCGGGCTTGAAATGTGCAATGTCGATTTTTGCCGAATGTACAAAGGTTTTTGAAAATACCTTTTCCCCTTTCATATCAAAGATATCAATTTTCAGGTTATTATACAACCCAAAAACGAAGTTCACCTTACTTGTGACCGGGTTTGGATATACGAGGATTTGTTTCTCCATTTGCTCAAATTTTTCAGGTGTGCCCGTGAGCGGAGTATAATATCCCAAACTATCTATCTTCAGGATATGCACGTCCCTCTGGTTAGGGATGGGGTCGTTCCAATCGTAAAAGGAAGAAAAAATGATAGCCCCTCCATCATTGGTCGCCAAAACTTTATATGGCATAAAGTTTACGTTGCCTTTATAATACTTCTGCCAGATAATATTGCCATCAAGGTCAAGCTTGTTGAGAAAGACCCATCGTTGCTCAGGGTAGAATTCCAATGGTGCTGTCCATGTGCAAGGATAAGCACCACCAAAATAAATAGAATTTTCATTTAAGCCAAAACAGTTTTGGGTATAATATGTAATACTGTCGTTTGAAATTTCAATTTCTTGTAATATTTCTCCTGAATTGCTAAGTTTTAAATAGAACAAATTGTCCTGTTCGACTGGTTCAATAGATAGTTTTCGACCAAAAACATAATAATAATTGGCGTTTTGTTTCCGATAAGCATTTCTTGGCAAAAACCAACCATTGTATTCAATACTCGTTTTAACGGATAGATCGTTTTTATTTATGACATAGAAAGAATGGTTATTGTCCCAATAACCATATAAATGATAATTATTATTTTGCGGAATTTCAACAATAGTACTTGACAAAGTACCCAGTCCAGTATAGTTTTTGCTTTTTACGAGGATACCGTTTATTGTTCTTTCCTCAAGCAGTACAGTACCATATTCTCTCATACCAGAAAATACTAGTAAACTGTCACTTGAAAATATGACATCGAAAAATATTTCATCTAAGTTGGGGTCACCAACTATCGTATCCATGATTAAATCAAAATTATCAGTATAATTCGCAATAAATATCTGTTTGTCATTTGTCACAATATTTTTACATGTGCCAACTATCGTCAATAAATTGGTATCCGTTAAAAATATTTTCGAAACTCCCTGATAAATAAAACCTGTATCATTCAATAAGATAACACTATCGACAAAATTGCCAATGTTCATGTCCATTTTAATAATCAGTGATGAATAATTATTTGGATATTCCCCATAATTCAGGGCAAACACAACTTCTTCATTGTTAATTTTTAAAGCATCATAAACAATATCATCATATTGGGTTCTATAGTAATGTTCATATGTTTGGGAACCACCAGTAAGACAATAGGGAAAAATGAGTGTTAATAAAATGTATTTCTTCATCATAGATTTTAAAGTATAAAAAAAGAACTGCCTTTTCCAAAGCAGTTCTTTTGATAAGTTAATGACCGCCACCATTGTTATGCGGTATCCCATACTTTATATATAGGAAAAAATGATTATAATAATTTTGACCAACCAAAATATCCCAATGATAGTAAGCCATAATTCGACTATATCCTGTTGGAATAGTTTCATCAACAATACATGATGCTTTATTGAGCCATTCCTGCATTTCAGTAGGACTAAGACAATCATTTTCACCTCCTTCCCAAAAGCATTGATCGTAACTGCAAGTACAATCTACTTCATATATTGGATAAGTAGTAACAACATCAGTCCAATAATCAGCAACGACAACAGCTGCATTTAATATTTCTCGAATTCTATCCGAAGCATCCCTGCCTACCTGTTGGCCGGCATAGTTCCCACATTTCCCATCATCCTGTGAGGGGTACCAGTAATCGGTACTGTTAATGGCATAGGGGTTTGTCCCGTTTTTCCCCGTAACAGTTGTCACTTTCATTTCTGCCTGCCCATTTTCTACATTGGTTGCATTAAGGTCAGTAACCAGCAACTTTGCGTTGTCGGGGGCTATTGAGGTGGATGTAAACGAAATCACATCATCGTATAAATCCATGGCATCGGCCTCGCTAACATAATACTCATTATCATCGCCTACATAAACGTTGACCATAACTGACATGGAATCCGTCACGAAATCGCCCAAATCCTCTTTTGGCCCCTGGAATTCGTAGTTTGTACTTGCTTCCAATGTCCAAACCGCCTCACCAAGTTTAATGTCTTCGCCACCTGTTTTGTACCCGGCCTTAAAGTCGCTGTGCCGTTGGATGAAACTCTTAATTGTTGATTCCACCATATTTCCCGATGGGGAAAAATGAGTAATAGTGCCGTTTGTGTTTTCTTTTGCCTGTTCTGTTTTTGTACAGGAAACTACGCTAAAGATTGAAGTCCCAATAATTAATGAAACCGCAACCAATCCTAAAATCTGCTTTTTCATTTGCATTGATTTTTTTTTTGATAAATAGTTAAGTAAAAAATTAATGCGAGCGAAGTTAAAAAAAAAAGCAATTTTGCAAGGATTATTTCAATTATTTACAAACAACGCATTATATAACGGTAATGGTAAATTACTTGAACTGGTTACCATAAGTTTATGGCAAATAAAATAAATAGTTCTACTGTTATTTTAATGGATAATTGAAAATAGTATAAACTACCTGATTTAGTTGATTTATGAAGTCAGATGGACGGTGTCGGATGCTAAAACGCTGAAAATATTAGCTTATAAGGCAGAACAACATTGGTCATCGGACATCAATCCCTGCAAAATAATCAAGACTTCTTTAATATTAGTTTTCCACTAAATTCGTGGTAGTACCATATAAATTAGTTATTTAGGTGGTTTTGTTAAATAGTATTGCGCATAGGGCGCGTCCAGTATTGTTACGCCCAAACAAAAGGCTTATTTACCCAGTAGGGGATCGATATGTTAATCCCCTGCGGGGAATGTACTGGCCAACATTTCATCCTTTCACATTATTTTAACCTCAACGAGATAATTTGACTTGCATAACGATTACAAACAAAACTACATTAGTTATTTCATTATTGACATTTTAGCTCGAAAAACATTTCTTTATATCATCATATCATCACTAAAAGGTTTCTCAACAATAATGACCCCTCCATCATCAATTGATTTATCCAAAGAAGTTCTCAAATATCCCCAAAGCGGATAGGGGATTTCCTTATCTACAAAAACCCATCTACTTCCTGTCAGGAAAGCCAGAATGCAACATGAACAACGAATCCTGGATGTTTGTCCCTTCTGTATGCCTTTTCTTTATTTCATAAAAAAGCGATTTTGCCCCTATTTTCCACCAATGGAAAATAGATTTGCTTTTCATGAACCGGACATCTTTTATGTTGTAGTGCAAAATAGTCCCTTTGCACATTTCGCAGGGTTCATAGGTCGAGTAAAGTGTGAGGTGCTTTCGGTCCAAATCCGAAAACACTTTCAGACCCATCCTCACGGCTGCTTCGTTGATGGCATTTATTTCCGCATGGCCCGTAAGGTTATTGTTCCCGATAACCGTATTATAGCCCCTGCCGATAATCGAATCGCGGTAAACCAAAATGGAACCTACCGGGACATCACCGGTTTCGAGTGCTTTTGCCCCAAGACGGACCAATTCGGTTTTGTAATAACCCGGTAATTTATCCATGGAACGAATGGCATAGAACCTTGTTTGCAGAAAGGTTATCAGGAAAAAGAAAAACAGTAGCAATGAAATAACGGGGATAAATTTGTTTTTTTTTCGGGTTTCCATCTCCTCTATTTATTAAGTTTGATTCTTTGATCGGGAAAAAGCCGTGCGTCCTTTTTAAGGTTGTTGTATTTCGCCAGTTTTTTAAGCTTGATCCCGTATTCCTGTGAAATATCCAGGAGTGTTTCACCGGGACGGACGGTATGGTAAGATTGTTTGCTTTTGCTTTTCTTGGCTTCGAGGTAAATCATTTGCCCTTCTACAAGTTTATCTTTTCGTTTTAGGTCATTGTTTTTGTAAATCTGGTATTTGTAGATATTGAATTCCTTGGCGATTTTATAAAATGTATCGCCCTTCCCCGCAAAAATAAATTTTACCCCATTGTTCAAAAACACCCTCCTGTCGTTTAAGGTATTTGCAACTTCTATGTACTCTTTTTGAACCGAAGGGTTCCACCGGGTTGAGTTGTCCCCTTCATTTGGATCATTGGTGTAACCAGAATACTTTTTGCCATAAAACTTATCAAACTCATAAAGTTTATGTTCTTCAATTATCTTGATAAGCAAATGTGGGTATTTCGGGTTTGTGGCATAACCCGCCTTCTTCAAACCTTTAGCCCAGCCTTTGTAATCGGTGATCTTTAAATCGAACAAAAAAGCATATCGGTCGCGTGTTGACAGGAATTTGGAGTGGTCTTTATAGGATGTTTCCGGATTATTGTATTTTCGGAAACATTCGTTTTTAGTATCATCGTCCATGAAAAACGTTTCACCGCTCCATCCTTTATGACATTTTATCCCAAAATGGTTGTGGGCGATTTTTGCAAGCCGGCTGTTCCCATGTCCCGATTCCAGGATTCCCTGCGCCAAGGTAATGCTGGCGGGGATATTATAGGTGTTCATCTCCCTGATCGCAATTTCTTTATACCTGTCGATGTATTCTTTTCTCGAAATCTTTTCTTCGGGCGGTTGGGCCATCAGCGGTTTAAAGCCCACGAAAAGCAATAATAACAGAGAAGGGTATGTGTATTTGTACAAATTCATAATTGTGAAATTCAACGTAGTACAAAGGTCGTATATTGTTGGGGGCACTTATTTGTCTTCATGGAATTTTATCCACATAATATTGTTAATTCATTATTTAAATTCCATTAATTTTGCCCTCCTGCAAGTGCAGGCAAAAATGAAATTGACTTTACAGATGAAAACAAACAACAACAGCACAAAATACTGGGTATTCCTGGGTCTGATCATTGTTCTCATGGCAGGTTGCAAAAAGGATTCTGAAAAACAAGCAGAGGCCGATGATAAGGTTATTCTGGATTATTTGGCAGATAATGATTTAAGCGCAACCAAACATGAATCTGGCATGTACTACATTATCAATGCGGAAGGTAATGGTTATAGCCCTTCTTCCAATTCGGTGGTCGAGGTAAAATACAAGGGTTACCTCACCAATGGGACCGTGTTTGACGAAACAGAAGGCAACAGCAGTGCCACCATGAACCTATCCGGTTTGATAACAGGTTGGCGGATTGGCCTCCCGATGCTCAAGAAAGGGGGAAAGGGGACTTTTTTTATCCCTTCCGCTTTGGGCTATGGATCGAATGCCACCGGGAACATCCCTGAAAATTCGGTGCTGATATTCGAAATCGAACTGATCGATTTTATTTGAACCTCCCCTAACCCAGGAACCCATTTATCAACTTCAATAGTTTTGGTGCTTCGATAGGTTTTGAGATATAGGCATCACATCCGGCCTCTTTTGCCTTTATTTCGTCCCCGGACATGGCAAAAGCCGTTTGGGCAATTATCGGAAGGTCTTTTCTGAAACCCTTAATTGCCCGGGTTGCCTCATATCCATTGATGTCGGGCAATTTGATATCCATCAGGATCAAATCAAATTCAGGGTTTTCTTGTGCCATTTCAATGGAACGTTTTCCCGAAATCGCATGGTAAATATATGCCCCGGTCCTTTTTAACACAATATCGAGAAATTTGAAATTTGCAATTTCATCCTCGACGACCAGGATTGTTTTTCCACTGAAATCAAAATCGTCGCCCGTTTCCTTGCCCCCGGATGACTTCCTTTTTAATAAAGGTTTGTTCACGGGATGGTAAGGGATGGTGAAAAAGAATGTTGTCCCCGTTCCCGGTTCGGATTCAAGCCAGATTTTCCCGCCGGCCAGTTCCGTATTTGCTTTTGCGATTGCAAGGCCCAAGCCTGTTCCACTTTGCGGATCGGTAATGGTGAGATCGGCCTGGACAAACCTTTCGAAAATCTTGGAGTGCAGTTTGTTCTCGATTCCCAAGCCCGAGTCTTTTATGAAAATCTCAAGGAAAGGGCCTTTCAGTTCATAACCTATCGTGATTTCCCCATCTTCGGTGAATTTCACGGCATTGCTTACCAGGTTGTTGAATACTTGTTTCAATTTTACGACATCTGTGGTTATCGTGCTTTCATCATCGTCCAGTTTTAAGGATTTGTTCATTTTCACCCTAAGCTTGTCAATGTATGGTGAAAACTCATTCAAAACATCTGTTACTAAATGATTTATGCAAACTTCACCGGGTTGAAATTCTACCTGGCCAGTTTCGATTTTTGAAATATCCAGGATATCGTTGACGATATTCAACAACTGATAACTTGATTGGGTAATGATTTGTATGTACTCCCTTTGCTCTTCCTTGCTTGTATGTTCTGCACCAAGCATATCACAAAAGCCGATGATGCCGTTCATGGGCGTCCTGATTTCGTGCGACATATTTGCTAAAAAGGCAGACTTTAAGCGATCGCTTTCCACTGCCTTGTTCTTTGCTTTTATCAGGGCTTTGTTCTGTTTCAGGTATTGTTTGTTGAGTTCTGAATACTCCCTGTTTTGTTTTTTGAGTTTTTTCTCGGTTTTCTTTCTTTCCGTTAAGTCCCTTATGACCGAAATAAAACCCAATGAGATTAATTTCTGGGAATTCAGCTCCACCGGGATTACCTTGCCGCTTTTTGTGAGCAGGCCCCTTTCACTGATATACGATTCACCTATATTCAAAAGGTCAAAGCGCAAAGGATTGGCGAGAACTTCATTTTGCTCCAGCAGGACAGAAACAGGTTTCCCAAGCAGCTCTTCTTTTCCGAAACCCGACATCCGCATGAAACTTTGGTTCATGTCGATAATGTCCCCATTGAAATCACCGATCAATATACCATCTGCCGCCTGCTCCACAACGTTCCTGAATTTCTCTTCACTCTCCCGCAACTTGATTTCAGCTTTCCTCTTTTCGGTCGTATCGTTAAAAACAGCATGGACGGCAGGTTGGCCATTGTATATTATCGGAAAGCCAATTGTTTCTGCATACTTTATTTTCGATGTATAGGTTATTAGTTTTATTTCCTCCTTTTCGGTCTGGCCCTTGGTCTCCCTGAGTTTTTGTATTCTTTCTACAACCTTGCCCTTGTTATCCTCATGGATAAAATCCATAATGGGCATCCCAACGGCATTTTCTTTGTTCCCAACTTCGAAAAAATCAATCGCTGCTTTGTTGATGACAATGGTTTTCCCTTTTTGATGGACAAGCATAGGAAACGGGGAAAACTCAAATAAATCACGATATTGTCTTTCTCTGGAGGCCATGGCCAGTTCCATTTCCTTCCTTGCGGTGATGTCGGTCAGTATCCCTTCGAAATAGGTCACGTTCCCTTTTTTGTTCCTCCTGATGTTCGTTACGTCGTTTATCCATTTTATCTCACCGTTTTTCGTAATGATCCGGTAGGGCTTGTGTTCAAACGACGTAAGTTCCTTGGATGTAAATTCTTTTACCTCGTCCCTGCACCTTTGCAGGTCATCTGGATGGATAACGCTGGAATAGGGCAACTTGTCCCCAACAAATTCTTCTACTGAATAACCAAAGATATTTTCAACGTTTTCGGAAACGAACTCAACGGTCCAATTGACATCTTTTCGCCATAACATTAACACTACTGGGCTTTTCGATATTATATCGTACGACTCCCTGGCCGAATAATCCATGGCCACACCAAAAATAACGGGTTTTCCTTGCCAAGTGCTTTTTGTGAACCTGATTTCCGTTGATATGAGTTTGCCGTCCTTGGTTTCCCAGGGAAGTGAAAAAGAGGATAATTTCCCTTCAAGGATCAGTTTGAAATTTGTTTCGGCACTTTCCCTGCGATTCTTGGGATGTAAAGAATTAACATCCATCTTTAACAGCTCATCTTCGCTGTACCCCAGTCTGTCAACAATTGTTTTGTTGACTTTAAGAATGCTCTTGTCATAATCAACAACAATCAGAAATGCGTCTATGGTATTGAAAAACATATTCAGGTTTTCCTCACTCTCTTTCAGCGCATTTTCGGCCATTTTACGTTCGGTTATGTCGCGCCAGGTCGTATGGATGATCTTCCTTCCTTGATAAGGGATCGAAGTAAGCCAAACCTCAACAGGGAATAATTCCCCATTCGCCCTTTTGTGTATCCACTCAAAATGATTCGTCCCCTTCTCAAGGGCGATTTCCATCATTTCTTCGGCTTTGCCGTATGACTTGGTTCCATTGGGTTGATATTCGGGTGACAGTTCGGATGGGTGTGTGTTCAGCAATTCGTTTTTATTGTTGAACCCCAGCATTTTCACTACCGAGTTATTGCAGTCAACAAACTTATGCCCGTCAATAATCAAAATAGCATCATCGCTTTTTTCAAAAAGGATGCGATATTTTTCTTCACTCTCTTTCAGTGCATCTTTCGCATCTTTTTGTTCCGAAATATCGCGCCACACCGTATGGATTATATTACGTCCTTGAAAAGGGATAACGGTCAGCCAAATTTCAGCCCAGAAGTGTTCACCGTTTTTCCGCTTATGCAGCCATTCAAAATGATTAACACCTTTGTCGAACGCAATTTTCATCATTTCCTCGGCCTTGCTGAACGAACTTCTCCCGTCCGGTTGGAATTCGGGCGAAACTTCTGAAGGGTGCGTGTTTAAAAGGTCGTTTTTGTGTTTAAACCCCAGTAACTTTAAAACAGAATCATTGCAATCCACAATCCTGTTATTGTCGATAATTGAAATGGCATCTTCACTTTTCTCAAAAAGGATATGGTATTTTTCTTCGCTTTCCCTTAATGCCAGTTCCGATTTCTTTCTTTCGGTAATATCCCTTGATATCCCACTTATCCCAATAATCTCCCCATTCTTGTTTATCAACAGGTTTGCTTTTACTTCAGCCGGGAAAAAATGCCCTTCCCTATGTCTGTATTCAACTTCAAATTTATATTCCGTTTTGGGTTTTGACCCCTTTTCGTCGTAAAGCCGGATACTTTCCCTGACCATTGAGATAATCCTGCCAAACGATTCAGGGTTATGGATTGGCCGAATGCTTGTTTTGTTGAGCTCATCTGGTGTATAACCAATAAACCTTTTAGAGGAAGGGCTTACATATTGGACTTTTAGGTTTAAATCCAGGACCCAAATTAAATCGCCAGTAGTGTTTGCAAGGAGATTGTATTTTTTTTCACTTTCCTTCAATGCCTCTTCATGCGATTCGCGAAGCTGTATAATAAAATAAT
>JAADJA010000153.1 GCA_013151015.1 Chlorobiota bacterium | reverse complement strand
CATTGATGATTTTATTTCGAGCCGTACCCGTGGCGAAATGAAATTGCACAATGCCAATTTCGAAATCGGGGACAGCCGGATCGATTTCCACGGTTTTGAAGGGGAATTCTCTTTTAGCAACAAAGACCTGATCGTCCACCGTTTATCAGGAAAACTGTCGTCCAGCAATTTTACGTTGAAAGGGAGGTTTAAAAACATGACGCCCTGGCTTTTTATTCCCGGGGAGAAAATCGGGATCGATGCCAGGGTTGTTTGCAGAAACATAAACCTCGATGAACTCATGCTGGATTCAAATACCCGGACGGATTCGGTTTATAAACTGGCCTTCAACGAGAATGTTAAATTTGACCTGGATTTTGAAGTGGGTCATTTTTCATTTCGCAAATTCAGGGCAAAAAACGTGAAGGGCAATGTGGGGTTCGACCGGAAAAAATTAAAGGTTTCGGAAACCTCTTTTGAATCAATGGACGGCAGCTCTTTGATAAGTGGATTGATCGACGGGGCCAGGCCCGATAAGTTTTTGCTGAAATGCAATGCGGATTTCCAAAATGTGGATATCCATAAGCTGTTTTATCAAATGGGAAATTTCGGTCAGCAGAACATCACATCCGAAAATCTTTCCGGGGAAGTAAACGCCAATGTTTATTTTAAGGCGGACATGACACCACAACTCAGGATTTCACCTGAAAGCGTTTACACCAGTGCCGACCTCCAAATCAAAAACGGCGAGTTGAGGGATTATGCGCCTGTTTACCGCCTTGCCACTTTCATTAAAATGGAAGAATTGAGGAACATCAAATTTTCGACGATCAATAACCACATCGAAATAAAGGACAAAGTGGTTTACATCCCCGAAATGGAAATAAATTCCAGTACGTTGAACCTGCAATTGCAGGGCTCGCATTCGTTCGACAACCAGATTGACTATCATTTTTCATTGTATTTGTCCGACCTTCTCCACCGGAAGAAAAAAGAAACAGAAAACCCGGAATACATCGTCCATGAAGACGAAAGCGGGAAACCACGGATATACTTAAGCATGACGGGAATTGCTTCCGACCCGGTAATCAAGTATGACATGAAAGCCGTAAGGAAAAATATAAGCAGCGATATCAGGAAAGAAAGGGAAAACCTGAAAGCGGTATTTAAAAAAGAGTTCTCCGGTAAAAAAGAAACGGAAGAGGAAAGCCCCTATTTTGAAAAACAAGACAGTACCCAACGTGACTTCATAATCCAATGGGACGAAGAAGATGCCGATAGCCTTGAAACAACAAAGCCAAAGAAGAAAACCCGGGAAAAGAAATTGCCCGGGAAAAAGGATAAGGATTTTATTATTAGTTTTGACGAGGAGGAGGACGACACAATTAAATAGAATGCCGTCATTGCGAAGCATCCGTAGGGAAGCCTTGTGTGAAGGGATGCTTTGGCAATCTTCAGCAGCCACAACATTGTACAGA
The DNA here is from genome assembly GCA_013151015.1 of Chlorobiota bacterium. Lineage (GTDB taxonomy): Bacteria > Bacteroidota > Bacteroidia > Bacteroidales > JAADJA01 > JAADJA01. The sequence goes on along the minus strand of JAADJA010000153.1, from coordinate 3,514 downwards.
TTGCCACGAAACACCTCACACGCTCCGGCTTTTCAGTTTCCCGCAATGACGATGGTTATTTAATTTTACTGGCTTAAATTGATAAATAATATAGCGCAATCATTTTCGTTTTGGAACAGTAACCTGGAAATTAAATCTTGAACAATTGAACATATACGCAAAAAAAAGGCGGTGGAAGTGGATACTATTTGGATTGGCTGTGGCAATTGTCGCCGTCTCTTTGTGGTACACCAATATCCTTGTTAGGAAAATCGCCAATACCGAAAGGGACAATGTCCGTATTTGGGCCGAAACCATTTATAAAAAAGCCGAACTCGTAAATTACACCAATCAGTTTTTTACCCAGATACAAAACGAGGAACGAAAACGGATGGAGCTGATGGCCGATGCCTACCGGATTGTTACGGTGATGGAAAACAGTGATGTGCTAAGTTTTTTTATAAAGTTCATAAATGAGAATACCAATATTCCGGTGATTTTGACAGATGCCCACGGCAAAATCAAAAGCATCGTCAATGTGGACTTTGATATGGATACGGTGTCTTATTTGAGAGGGAGATTAAAAGATGAATTCACTGTTTATCCACCTGTGAGAATAGATTATTTAGAGGACCAACATGATTACCTTTATTATAAAAACTCCCGGCTTTTTTCTGAATTGCGCCGTGTAATCGATGACCTGACCGATTCTTTTTTATCTGAAATCGTTATCAATGCAGCCTCTGTGCCCGTTATCATTACCGATAGCACAATGACAAAAGTCATTGAATATGGAATGCTGGACCCCAAAAAAGCCCAGGATTCAGTCTATATTATGGAGACGCTCGATCATATGGCTTTTGACAATGACCCTCTGGAGATCAATATCCCCCAACAGGGAAAACGCTACATCTTTTACCAGGATTCGGAACTGCTCACCCGCATGATGGTTTTTCCTTATTTGCAATTGGGGATCATTGCCTTCTTCCTGTTCATTGCTTACGTGATGTTCAGCTCGGCCCGGAAATCGGAGCAAAACCAGGTTTGGGTGGGATTGGCAAAAGAAACCGCCCATCAACTGGGGACACCGCTTTCTTCGATGATCGCATGGATCGAACTCCTGAAAATGGAAGGCGTGGAAACCGGGACCATCGACGAATTGAACAAGGATGTGGAACGGCTCAGGAAAATCACCGAGCGCTTTTCAAAAATAGGCTCCGCCCCACGGTTGAAAAATGAAAATATCGTGAAAGTCCTGTACGATAGTGTTTCCTATCTCCGTTCCCGGGCTTCCAAAAAAGTGAAATACCATATCAACCTTCCACCAGAGGGGAAAATAACGGCTCCCATCAACCTCCACCTTTTTGAATGGGTCATCGAAAACCTGTGCAAGAATGCCATTGATGCAATCGGGGGCGAGGGGAACATCACCATCGAAATCAAAGAGGAGGATAATCTGGTGGTAGTGGATGTTACCGATAATGGGAAAGGCATTCCAAAATCAAAGTTCAAGACCGTTTTCAACCCCGGATATACCAGCAAAAAAAGGGGTTGGGGCCTTGGCCTTTCCCTTGCCAAACGGATCATCAAAGAATACCACAAAGGCAAGATATTTGTAAAATCGTCCATCCTTGACAAGGGGACCACCTTCCGAATTATTTTGAAAAAAAACCAGAATAAATAGGGGATTTTTTCTTTTCCTGCGTCACCTTATCCTTAACACAAGACAATTATTCGGTTTTCCCGGTTTTCGGGAAAGCGATTTCGGAATTTATTCAGATCGATTCAATTATTTATCAAACTTAAAATCTATTTACGATGAAAAAAAACTACTTTTCCCGAATTTCAGTTATCCTGTTTATATTTATGCTTGTCGGTTCGATAAGCTCATTTGCCCAAAACAAATATGCAATAAGTCTTGATGGCAATGAATCATTTTATGTAAACGATGATGCCAGCAACAACCTCGACCTTACAGGTAGTTATACATTTGAATGTTGGTTTAATTTGGATTCGTACCAACAATACGACAGGCTTTTTGACAGGAGGACCGTTTGTGCAATGAGTATTATGGCGGCCAATGGTTCAGGGGATTTTGCACTCCGGTTTACCGAACGTGGAAGCACTCATAATGTTTTACGTACACTTGAAACAGATGCCGCACACGATATGACATTGGACACATGGTATCATGTGGCGGCAACCTATGATGCAACTACCCATGATGCCAAATTATACATAAACGGTGATCTTGCTGCTTCTGCTAACAGTTCGTATTGGTCACTTTCAGCAAGTACAAATGCCCTGAATATCGGGGGATTGTACAATTCGAGCTATAGCAACCAAATAGATGCACATATTGACGAAATCAGGGTTTCCAATATTGCCCGCAACATTTCCAATATGCAATCATCGACCCATTGGGAAGAGTACAGCAGTGATGGGAATACTGTATTATTGATGCACTTAAACGATAAAGGTAACCCCCCAACCTATATTTCAGGTAACGGATTAACGGGCACAACTGGTGATGATGACATAACAGATGCTGATTATGTGGATTCACGGATAGGTTCACCCGATTACTTGCTTCGTCCAAAATATCGTTCTCAGGCCACAGGCAACTGGAGTTCCCTTTCCACATGGGAGACAGAAAATGGTGTCGATACATATGTGGATGCGACCATAATCCCAGGTTTTTATACCGAGACAATTGCCATAGAAAGCGGGCATACCGTAACTGTTGATAATGCGATCGTAGCAAACAACCTTGAAATAAAAGCATCAGCTAATCTTACTATATCTTCGCAAAAGAGCCTTACAATTGAAGGCACACTTACAAACAATGCCGGAAATTCAGGTCTTATAGTTAAAGCCGATGCTTCTGGAAATGGCTCCTTGATCGAAAGCAATGGCGTAAGTGCAACCATTGAACAACACCTTTCAGCAGATGCATGGCATTTGGTTTCCCTTCCCATTGCAAGTGCACAGGCAAGTGCTTATAACGGTTTGTATTTATACGAATGGGTCGAGGCAGATTCGGCCTTCACCGGAATTAATTCAACATCTTATGGTTTATCGGCCACACATGGATATTATGCATATTCGAGCAGTGGCATTTCAAGCCCTACGGATGTGTCATTTGCCGGGAATATAAATACGGGCGACAAGGCTGTTACGTGGATGACTTATAATGCACAGGGATACACAGGCCAGGATGGTTGGAATCTTGTTGGCAACCCATATGCATCAGGCTTGACCTGGGACAATACCTGGTCACAATCAAATCTTGATGCAACAGTAATGTATTTGATGCCGGAACATCAGGAAGTTGGATAACATATAATTATACAACGGGAATTGGAGATTTGACAGGTGGAGAAATTCCCCCTACTCAGGGTTTCTTTGTGAAGGCAAATGCCACTTCACCTTCAATGACTATTCCTGATGCAGCAAGGGTTCATACTTCAAATACATTTTATAAAGGGGCTGAAATAAATGAAGGTGTTTTCAATATTAATATTTCGAGTAATGA
>JAADJA010000027.1 GCA_013151015.1 Chlorobiota bacterium | reverse complement strand
GCAAAACTATATCATACCTATCCTTATTGTCAAGAAACAAACAGGCTTGCTTATGGGAGTTCACAATGAATTCAAAACTGTTGGCAAACTTGGTTTGTAATGGGATTGTACATAAATTTTTCTGGGCTGAAAGTCCAGTTAAAACTATCGAAAGGAAAACGCTTATAAAAAGTTTCTTCATTTTACAACTTTATTAAATTGGTACTTTATTCCTACAATACTTCGGGATTTTTTCTCGCGCAATGCCGCAAAGAGCGCAACGTATTGACGTACAATAATATATTAAAAACATCTGCAAAATTGCAAATACATAACAATCAACACATTGCAATTATCTGCCTGTGTATTTATTAATAGCTTCCCAATGTTTTTATGGTTAGCATTATTGATAAATCATTGTTTTAAACTTCAAGTACCATCTCGCCAATCAACTCCATATCATTCCCTTTTTCAATATCAATTATTTTCACCATGGAAAACTCATTTGTCCTTGTGTTTTTATTTGCCTTGAACTTTATGGGGATATAGTGTTCGCCATAACCGTTGGCAAAACCCTCTTTATCTATTTTTTCGACCAGAACTTTCTGTTGTTTTCCAATAAATGAGCTACGGTATTTGTATTTGTTCTTTTCGGCAATTTCCCTGACCATTGCACTTCGTTGGGTTTTTATCTTTTCGGGGATTTGATCGGGCATGCGCTCGGCCCTTGTCCCTTTTCGGATGGAATATTTAAAGGTATGGATATGGCTAAAGCCAAACTCTTCGGCTGCTTTTATTGAAAGCTGGAAATCTTCCTCGGTTTCGCCTGGGAAGCCCACCATCAAATCCGTTGTAAAATTAAAATCGGGGATGCGTTCACGGATTTTTTCCACCATTTGCCTGAATCCGTCAACGGTATAGGTGCGGCGCATCTTTAACAAAACTTTATCCGAACCACTTTGGATGCACAAATGCAAATGGGGCGTAAGCTTGGGATGTGAAAACAGATTAAAGAGTTTGTCTCCAAAACCTTCCGGTTCGATAGAGGAAATCCGCACCCTGAAATCGCCGGGGATGGCCAGCACCTTTTCGATGAGGTTTTCAAAATCCATCCCATCGGCATCATATCTCCCAATGTTCACGCCTGTTATAACAATCTCCTTAAACCCATAATCCAAAACCTCCCTGATATTTTTCTCAATATCCTTCCAGGGACGGCTTACCGCTTTTCCACGCACAAAGGGCACAATGCAGAAAGTGCAATAATTGTTACAGCCATCCTGTACCTTGATAAGGCTACGGGTGTGAAGCCCTTCTTCTACGGTATCGAAACCAAATCGGTCGGGTTTTAATTCATCTGTGGAGATAATCTCCCCTTTAAAGTGGCTGTCGAGCAAATGGAAAATATCGCTCTTTTGTTCGTTGTCCACCACATAGGTAATCCTATCCTCTTTTTCCAGGGTTTCTTTTTTGTTGGTGGCCATGCAACCGGTAACGACCAAAACGGCTTCTTTGTTCGTTCGTGAAGCTTTTCCTGTTTCCTGCCTTGATTTTTTGTCGCTTTGGTTTGTAACGGTACAGGTGTTCACGATATAGGCATCCGCTTCCTTGTTAAAATCAACAATATCGTATCCCGCATTGCGGAACTGAGAAACCAGGGCATCGGTTTCAAATATGTTCAGGCGGCAGCCAAGGGTTTTAAATGCTATTTTTTTCAAGGCAAATATTATGTTTTGGTGCGCTGCACCTTGATTAATAAATTATTCTATTCTACAAATGTTTTAGTGCGCTGCACCCAGAACGTCAAAAATTCAGACAATTACAGTTTACCCCCAAAATGTTTCTTCAATGATTTCCCTGTTTCGAAATCCCAGGAACTCAAAAGTAAATGGGTTTTTTAGGATATCAAATGGTTGAAGTTTCTCGGTTTTCTGATTAACCAGGGCATGGAGCTTTTCTTTATCCCTCGATAGCCCTGAGCGTTCATAATATAAAGTTGCAATTTGTCTCTTTAGTTCACGTACGCTCCAAGTGCCATTGATGGACTCAATTTCATAAAATGTCCGTTTTAAAGGATCGGTAATTTTAATCAATTCTGTTATGTGCGAAAAAGAAAGGCTTTTTACTATCCGTTGAGGAGGAACACTAAGTGCCTTATTTTTTCTTTGCGGCAATAATTTCAATTCGTCAGACAGTGTCTGATGAATTGAGAGGTTGTCGGTTTTTGTCAAATCACAAGACAGTGTCTGATGTTTTTCAATTGCAGTATATTCAGGGGAGAATTCTAAAATGACATTTGCTATTTCCGGATATGTTTTATAGAATTGCCTGTAAATCCTAAGATGGGAAACCGACAAACCCGTAATCGTTTTATCAGTTTTTTTTGAAATTTCCTCAAGTAGTTTATCCCCATATTTAGCCTTATCCTCTCCTTTTTGTTCATACTCAACAATGTAAAAGCCAAAAAGCCAATTACGTAAAGTAAGGGAGATATTAATCGCACTTGTGGTTTTGGACTTGAAAAACCGGTTTGTTTGTTTAAGGACTTCGGATAACTTGTTAATGTTCATAAAAATGAAATCTGTTCAATGCAAAAGTAAACAAATATGAGCGAAATGTGTTGAGTATGTACTGACTATACAATCTCCCCCGCAACAGAAAACTCAGTAGCAATGTTTATTTTAACATCAACGATTTTCCCAATCAATGAATCATCGGCAGATGGGACACGGACATTGATTTTTCCTTCTGTCAATCCGGCAAGGTATTTCTGGTTCCGTTCTTTTCCCCTTATCAACACACGATAGGTTTTCCCCAGCATTTTTTTGTTCTGTTCATGGGAAACCCTGGTAAGGTCTTCGGTGAGTTTATGGAAGCGCTGCTTTTTTGTTTTCACGGGTACGTCATCTTCCCAGCGTGAACTCACAGCTCCCGGCCTCACAGAATACTGTGCAATATAGGCCATGTTGAATTCAAACTCATGCATGATCTTGCGGGTGTTCTCAAATTGTTCGTCCGTTTCGCCCGTGAATCCAACAATGATGTCTGTGAAAATGGTGGCCTCTGGGATCAATTCCCTGATGGTCTTTATGATTTTCCTGAAATCATCAACGGAATATTTCCGGTTCATCCTGATGAGCATTTTGTCGTCGCCGGCCTGCACCGGGATATGGATTTGTTTTGCAAGGTTTGGGTATTGCGCAATTACCTCGATTACCTCGTCCGTCATGTCACGAGGATGGGGCGAAGTGAAATAAACCCAGAATTCCTTTCCTGATTTATTGCCCAATTTCCCTATTTTTTCCAATAATTCAGGAAACCCGATTTCGTCCCCGTTTTTATCCAATCCATAAGAATTTACATTTTGTCCAAGTAAGGTGATACTTTTAAAATCCCTATCGATCAAGGATTGTACCTCGTCCAATATTTCTTTGGACGGCCTGGAAACTTCCCTGCCACGGGTATAGGGGACTGCGCAAAACGTACAGAATTTATCGCATCCGTTTTGGATAGGGACAAATGCCTCAAAGTGTGAAGTGTATTCAGGATCGACATGCCAAAAATCAAAAATATGTTCATTGAGTTTCAGCGAACCTGCTTTTTGTTTTAAGTCCTTTAAGCGATCATTCCTATAATCTATATTCTCTTGTGATTGCTGAAGACTGACAGGCGTCACGATACCATATTGTGAAATCATTTCCGGTAATTGCTGCAGTTCGCTCATGGGGAAAACAATATCGAAAAGCTTCATGAACTTTACTTTGTCCGCAGGCAAAATGCAACCGGTAAGAAAAGTCAAAAGGTTTTGCCTGTCCTTTCGTTTGTTCCACTTATGTATCCGTGAATAAACCTTGTCGATGGCTTTTTGCCTCACCGAACAGGCAAGGACACCAAGTAGGTCGGCTTCTTCTTCATTATCGGTCCATGAATAGCCCATGCGCTCAATGACAGGTCTTGTCCGTTCACTGTCCGACATGTTCATCTGGCAACCGAGTGTTATTATGTGGTATTTCAATTTAAATATGCTTAGTATGAAATATGCGTCCACGTTTATTTTCTGAAGCACAAGATAACAAGCGTGGACGCTTGTTACATTGTCCAGGCATGGACGCTTGTTGCATTTCCAGGTGTGGGCGCTTGTTACATGTTTCAAGATTAAAAATAAACTTCTGCAAATAAATTTGACGAAGGCAACCCTTGTTCCTTTAGGATATCGAAGGCATCGTAAATCATGTTTACATTGCCGCAAAGGTAACACAATGTATCCTTATCAGGTGGGTTTTGTTTCAGGTAATCGGTAACACGACCATGGAAATCACCACTCTTATCGGCAGTAACACATGAAATATATTTACCATTGGCATAGTGTTTTCTTTCATAAGCCTCATCAGAATTCCGTATTCCATGTATTAGTTGATAATCCATTTCCGGATAGGAAAGTGCCAGGCTGTGAAAGGGCGCTATACCGGAACCGCTCGCAATGAACAGGAACTTGTTTTTCTTTCGGCTTTCCCCACTAATGGTAAAGAAGCCAAAAGGCCCGTCCACTTCCAGTTCGTCACCTTCCTGTAATCTCCTTAGTTTCTTGGAAACCAGTCCGGTGGTTATTTCCTTTATCAAAACTTCGAGGAATTCATTCTGTTCAGGGCTATATATTGAGTAATCCCTTTTTTCGGTGTCCCCTTTTAGGCCCAGGTTCAGGTTTTGCCCGGCCTGGAATTGCATCCCATTTTTTTGGAACCGGACAATGTAGGCAGAAGGTGTTAAATCCTTCACTTCTTCCACCCTGTGTGTTTTATGGTAGTCTGTTGCCATTTCTTTTTTTTAAAGTACAATGGAAACATGAAGTTGCCCGTTTTGTTCATGGACATATATTATTCATCCATTTAACGGCAATGATTGCAAAACAAAAGTCCCGTGAGTTTCTCACGGGACTTTTTTGAAAATTTCAAACAAGGGAACCTTATTTGATAAACACTTTTTGTGTTTCCATAATATCGGAAGATTGAACTTTGACCACATAATAACCTGTTCCATTGTTTACAGGAATACTGATCAATTCTTCGTTTCCGGCTTTTTGGTTGTAAATTTCCTGGCCCATCATATTATAGATAACCACATTGCCTTCCAATTCAGCAGGCTTTTGGACGTAAACCATATTATCAACCGAATAAACGGAGATATTGGAATCCGAAGCTTCGCCAATGCCATTGGGATCACCGAAGTGAAGGACAAAGCGTGTCGGCTCATCCGATAAATCATAGGTGAAGGGATAAACCGGGTTGCTGACCAAATCCTGCATTGTCCCCTCTTTTGTATCTTCAAGGTAAACCGAAACTGAACCATTGAAGCTTTCGATATTGGAAACGGTAAAGGAATAATTCCCAGGAAGCCCGCATTCAAATCCTAATTGGACTGTACGGTATCCTGTCAACTCCGGGAATGAATTTATCGATAGTTGTTTATCGGCTATCATTGAGTACAATTGCGGTGCTTCTTGTAATCCAAATAGTTTTTTCACATCATAACTATCATAATCTTCAGTTGCTCCTTCATTGAAAGTAACAAATATGGCATCCTTAAAATCATTGGCATCCACTTCCAACAGTAATGTATTGGCCGGGATTTCGGTTTCCTTGTAATAAGCCTGGCCACTATGGATCCTATCTGCTTGTGGAATTGTAACGTATGGTGTCGGGGTTGCCCTTCTTGCCTCCACAAAGAACCCTTGCATGGCAGGGATCACACCGCCCGTCATAGTACCAAACAATCCGCCACCATAATCATTTCCACTTCCCCAATAAACATAATTGCCATAGGTTTTTGACCAAGTCCAAATTGAATTGGCAACATTGCTTTTCGTCCAGGTATCGATATTTCCTTGCAATGCAGAGGGATATGGATTGGCAATAAGATTAAGTCCATGTCCGGACGTATATTCTAATCCATAAAAACCTCCAGATCCTGTTGTGTAATCACCTGTATTTAAAGCACCTGAAAAGTCAACTATTTCAGGTTGGCTAAATCCTCCCGGTGTTCCTACCCACGTCTCATAACCACGGCCTAAAGCAAGTGGTGTGTTCACAGGAACAATATAGGCATCCCAAGTATTGGTTGCTTCAATATGCGTTCGTAAATAAATATCCGAATGCCCTGATGGCAAATGAAAAACCCCGGCGGTTTCACTGCTAACAGGCATTCCAATAAAATGCCATCTCCCGTCAATTAAATACCTTTCCACCGTGGCATTTACCCCCGTTGTATTGTTGATTAACGAGCCAGTGCCCGAAGCATCCGATTTAACGACCAGACCTGTATTGCCACCGTTGTTTGTCAGAGTCCCGTTAACCGTTAAAGTATTGTTTGACGGAATAAACAAATGTGCACCTGTTTCGATGGTCAGATTTGCACATTCTGCCCCTGTACCGGTATTGGTTTCGGGATAGTTTCCACTTAATGGGGATGTGGGAACGGTGACATCCGTTCCGGCAACAGGAACGTTTCCATCGTCCCAGTTGGTCGCAACGCCCCAATCAGTTGAAGTGGCCCCTGTCCATAATCCAGGGACCAACATGATTGCATTGATATAATTTGTTTTTGTCATCCCATTGCTTCCAAAAGCATTTGCAGCGATCAGGGTTACCGAATATGAACCGGCCGCATCAAATGTAACCTGAGGGTTCTGTGATGTGGAATTTGTCCCCCCCACATAGGTTACCGTGGTGGGGTTGAACGACCAGGCCCAAGAGGTCGGCGTATTTGTTGACAAGTCAGTAAACGTAACTATTTGCCCAACATTCGGTGCCGTATTATTGGCCGAAAAATCAGCAATCGGGGCAAATCCCCCAAGAACTCCGTCCACGTTCACATCGTCCACACAAACCCCATGGCCATATTGGGCCGTACCTTCAAATGCAATATAATAATCCCCACTTAGGGCTGGTAAATTTATCGTTTCTTGTGTCCAGCTTACAATATCGTTCGTGTAAGTTGCAAGCAAAGTCCAGGAACCACCTACAGAAGTCTTGTAAAAAACCCTTAGCTCATCCTGATCGGGTGACCAAAAAGCCTGGGTATGCCAAAATGTCAAAGTGGCCGAGGACAAACTTGACATATCCAATTTGGGCGTGACAAGCTTAGTGACATTGGCAGTTGTCGATCCATTGTACAAATATGCGTTATAACTACCTGTATGTGCAGAACCAGGATTCCCGCTATTGCCCCCTGCCTGATAGGCCCAATTTTGAACATCGGTCACATATTCATTGGACCAGCAATCGGGGATAATCCCTCCGTTTTCAAAACCTTCGGACCATGGATATGAACCAACTGTACAATTAACAACGTTAATATAATTTGTCTTTAATTCACCATCTGTTGTTGAACCATCACCAACAATTAAAGTAACATCATAAGTACCGGCCGTGTTATATGTTACTGCTGGAGGGTTTTGTCCTGAATAGCTTGATGGCGTGCCCCCGGGAAAACTCCAGCTCCATGAAGTTATTGGATTGGGCCCATAAGAGGCATCTGTAAATGTAACAGTATTCCCTACATTCACAGTTGTTGGGTTTCCACTAAATTGAGCCGTTAGAACGGATGACCCAATGGTGAAACTCATGATCCTTGTTTTTTTCCCACTGTTATAATATTCATTGGTGTACCAAAAAGTAACATTGTCAACCGGGTCAACGGTCATTAGGGAATAGTCGCCCCAACGGTGAGATGATGTTTGTGATTGTGGCGAAGATACCATATCTGCACTTTCGGCTATGTCCATAATTGAAGTTGCCGAGGCATTTGCCGAAGCGGACTGTCCTATGTAACGGATATTTGGACTCATTGAAGAACTTGAAATATTAAATCCAAGAGCAATCTCATGGTTATCGTTTATGGCAATGCTCCCCATAAAACGGCTATTTGCATCGGGAGCATAAGTGCTTTCCTGCCGAATCGACCATGTGGGATCGGTTTGGGAGGTCTTCTCTAATTCGTACCACCTTAAACCTGCATGGTTTGTACCATCCACATCCACGGTATGGGTACAAACAATGGATTGGTTTGTGCCCCAGTTTTTATATTGCCCGCGTGTCATTAAAGTGTAATTCTGTGCAGCCACTTCCTGTAAGGTGCCTGATTGTGCAATATCACCAACTCCCCAGGCATTGAACTGGGAATCAAATGATGCAACGGAAAGTTGCTGTGTCATAGAAAACGTTGAGCTGGACGGGGTTGTCCAATTTACCGCACACTCATAAATACGTAGTTCATCGTTTCCTCCCCAGGCATTGTCATTGATGGTAATAAACTGACCCGGTGAACTTGCTGGTGCATTTGCCCCGTCCGCATCAAGGGGCATAATACAATGAAACGAATTAATGGGCCTGTCCGGGTTATGGAACTGTACTTGCTGGGGGCTGGCGCCTCCCGTTATCATTACATTACGTTGAAAAACATAAACATCATCAGAAGAAGAAGTAGTTGTGCCAAGGTTGGTTCCCATATAATATCCATCGTGCCAGATACCCACTTTTTCATAATCGGGGAAACCGTTCATTACAAATGACCAACGCCACCAAGCACCTGTTGGGTCATTGCTTTGCGAAACAGCAAAAAGCATATAATAAGGGGTACTTGAAATTGAAAATTCCACGACTACCCATTTCTGTGCCTGTTCATCATAAAGAATCAATGGATCGCCATCATTATTGGATGCACCGGGCACACCTGAAAAAAGGGTGTTCATAGCAGTAGGGGCAACAACCTGGGTGCCTGACTTATCCCATATTGCATAGGTTGTGTTGACCGTTTGCATAAAATGATTTGGGCCGACCGTACCATTACAATCCGAAGGCAAATACGGGCTACTTTGTCCTGCAAAATTCTGGATCAAAGCTTTTGGACTTTGCAGCCAGCCATTTTTTTCTGCCATACAGGGTCAGGGCCTTCATCTTTCCAATTGGAATAATTGGGTGATTCTTCACTTTCCTGTTCAAGGCCTTCGGCTAACGATTTCCCTTCGTTGTCGATGTAATACTGCTTGTCAACAGGTGGCAGATCCTTCAATGACGGGATTTCGTCAAAATAAACCGCAGTGGATACTTTTGAAGGATGGACAACTTCATTTTTTTATGCCTTTGCCTGGTTAAACCAAATAAAAACACTTATAAACGCTACTAATTGTAACAATCGATTCATATAAATAAATTTAGGTTAAAAAAGAATTCCCAACCTTAGGACTTGAGGCTGCAAATATATATAAAAAACAGTATGCCTGAAAATAAACTTTGGGAAACATCTAATAATCAACTTTCTGTATCAAAAAAAGCCCTCCCCGATAGTAGGAGGGCTTTAGAAGGAATATTTTAACGTTTTCTACTTTATAAACACTTTTCCCGTTACAAACTGTTCGCCCGATTGTACTTTCACGAAGTAATAGCCCGTGCCCGAATTTATCGGTATGCCCATCAAACCTTCGCCCGAAGTTTTTTGGCTTAGGATTTCCTGGCCGAGCATATCATAAACAGAAACCTGTCCGTCAAACCCTGCTGGCTTTTGGACATATACCATATCGCCATGGGAATAAATACTTATTGTTGGCATGGTTTCGTCACCAATGCCCTGTGGGTTCCCAAAGTGCAGCAAGAAACGGCCCGGGCCATCATCACTACTTGCATTGAACGAATAGGAAGAGACTTGTTCCAGATCGATCATTTTATTCTCAAAAACATCTTCGAGCCAAACCTCAGAAGTAACATCAAGGCTTTCTATTCCCGATAACGAGATAACATATTGTCCGTTGGCGCCTACCTCTAAATTAATTGGGACAATCATATTGACATCTTCAAAAGGCATCACATTTACGGTTAGTTCATTGCCGCCATAAACCGAATACATTTGTGGTGCTGCATCATCGCCCCTGAATTTCCAGGCATCAAGCCCACTATCGAACCCTGCCGTGGCTTCATCATTGAACTGGACAATCATTTTATCGGAATATCCATTGCCTTCAACGGTAAAGAACAGTTCATTCAATTGCCCACCTTCTTTATAGAACCCTTGTGCACTGTGTTTCCTTTCACTTTGAGGAATAGCAAGTGAAGCACCGGATGCATTGGCTTTCACAAAGAAACCCTGTCCCGGGGCAATGTCACCGTTAGGATGAGTCCCTGTTGTACCGTTCCATGTTAAATACTGTGTTCCGTCATAAATATAAGCGGTGGCGTCCAAATTTACCCTTGTCCAGTTACTGTTCCAGTTGGTGGAAGAAGGATAGGGGTTTCCTACCATGTTCCATCCCCTTTCGGCCACAGGTTGTGTTGCGGTATAACTTAAACCCGCTACATTAATGTTTCCATTGTTCAATGGGCCGTTATAGCCCACGGTTGCATTCCCCGTTGAGCCACTTGCCGACCAGGCCATGAAGCCCCTACCGGAAGTCAATGGAGTGTTGGTAGGTGTTATATAGTTCCATGTATAGGTCGTTTCGTCAAATTCCATTAAATACAAATTCACAAAAATAATGGATTGCGCATTGTTTACCGGAGCAGAAACCATGTGCCATTGATCCTGTGAAATGTAACTTTCGACAAGTGGGTCATTGGTGAACGATGAGGTTCCGTTATCAATGAACGAGGCCGTTCCGGTAGCATCCGCCTTAAAAAGAGCATTGCCCAAAACATTGAAAGTGTTGCCGTTGCCATTGGTGAAATATGCTCCCGGGTTTATTGTAAATGCTTGCTGTACATCCACTCCCGTGTTGGTAATAACCGTTCCACCCGATTTGTTTATTGTAAGGTTGTTGAATGTAATTGTTGTAATCGTCACGTCCCTTTCCACTTTCAGGTCATCGATGAACCAACCGAAATAAGTATTTGCTATTCCATCGTCCGCAGAAAAAGTAAACTTCAGTTTTATTGAACTTTCAGCTATAACGGCAGCATTTCCAGTAATGGAATAATAGGTCCATGAAGCTGCATCGGCTATACTTGTTCCATCGCCACCAATCGTTTGCAATACAGCATTGTCACTTGCACGTAAAACTTCGATTTGTACCCAATCATAAGTTACAGCTCCTTCGGTTTCCAATTGATAATAAAAACTTATCGTGGTCGAATTTGCGTTTGAGTTGTCAATGGCTGATGTGGTAACCGTGCCACTTGTGGCGGCACCATCGTCATAATCGGTCCCGTTGTTATAATTAAGGCTAAAACTTGCCGAATAAAATCCCGGTGGGTTTGGAGATGCGTCAACCGCCCATGTTGATGTATTCGTATTGGTGGTTGTCCAACCGGAAGGGAGGGCGCCCCCGTCAAAATTCTCGAACAAGGAGGTAACAATAACATTAGGGGCTTTTTTTACATTTCCCAAAGTTGAGTTGGTATTTCCATAAAACTCGACTGTGCTCAATCCCTCGGTAAATGTCCCGGTTGCGGTCCAGTTGCCACCAATGTTGATTTTTGCATTTCCCGTTGGATCCACATAAAATGTTTTTCCGGTGGAAATGGTCAAATCACCCGTAACTGTCAGTTCTGTATATCCACTGCCCATGTTCAAGCTGTTACAATCGGTCCCAACAATTAGATTACCGGTTTTGGTCGGCCAGAATGATGCAGCTCCGGTAATCGAAACATCGGTTGTTGAAAGGGGCACTTCCCCATTCTCCCAGTTAGCGCCTGTTTTCCAATCGATCGGGTTTATTGCTGCCCCTCCAACCCATAAACCGGGTTGGCCCACATGGATATAATCGGTTTTTGTATTTGTATTGTTTCCAAAAGCATTGCTGACATATAGGGAAACGGTATAGGCCCCGGGATTGTTGAACCTAACGGAAGGGTTTTGAGATGTGGAACTCCCGCTCACATAAGTCACTGTATTTGGTGTAAAAGTCCATTGGTACGACAAAGGAGACGTGCCCGTTGAAAGGTCGGTAAAATTAACCGTTGTAAATGAATTTGCGGGGTAAAGGTTATCGGCAGAAAAATCGGCCACAGGAGGGTTCGAAGGTGAAGAGAACTGGAAAGAGGCAATCCTTGTTCTCCAATTCCAGCTGCCAGAAGTATACTCAGTTGTATACCAGAAAGTATTATCATCTGTTGGGTCAACACTCATCATACTGTAATCTCCCCATCTACTAACACCTGTTTGAGATGATGTACCTGACCAAATCGATCCTTCGGTAATAGTCATTGAACCTAATGCATCACCTGCAAGTCTTCCTGTATATCTAATCGAAGGATATGTAGATGAACCTGATACCGAATACCCAAGGGCAATATCACCATTTCCATTCATCGCAATACTGCTCATCCATCTGCTGTCACTATCAGGACCGTAAGTTCCTTGCTGATAAATACTCCACCCAGAACCGGTATCCCTTAATTCATACCATCGAACACCGGCGTGGTCACTTCCAAGATTCACTGTCCGGCTTAAAACAATGGATTGATGGCCTGTAAAAGTCCGGTATTGGGCCCTGAACATCATCCTGTCAGCCAATGTTCCCAGTTTTGTCGTTGTACCGGGTTGAACAATGGCACTACCACTGCTAAAGCTAGAATTAAAACTTGAGGGTACAAGAGAAACGGATTGTGTAAATGTTGAATTTGCAGGGGTTGTCCAATCGGTGTGGAAAGCCCAAACTTTCACAGCATCAGATGGCCAACCTGTATTATTATCATTATCAAAACAAAAATAGTTTGAGGTACCAACACTTGGAAAAGTACCATCGCAATCTGAAGGAAGCATGGAATAGGGATCTGTTGTAAGTGTACCATTTGAAAAAAGTTGCATGGTAGCTGAATTACCCGCTAACATTGCAGTCCTGTCAAAAACAGCAGCATAGGTTCCATTATAGTTTCCGCCACTTACAGTAAACCTGTTAGCAGCCATATAATAACCATCTGGCCAAATCCCAATTTTTGGATAATCCGGCATATCAGTAAACTGAAATGCATACCTTGCATAGGTTCCGGTTGGATTGCCCGTAGTTGAAATTGCAATTAATTCCCATTGGGTACCATCAGTCGTATTTACTGCAAACTGGCTTACCAGCCAACGATCGGCTTGTTGGTCATAAAGCACAATTGGGTCTCCATCGTTTGTGCCTGTCCAGGATCCATTAAACCCGTTCCAAAAAACAGAACTCGGTTGAGGTCCCCAAATTGAAGTTCCTGATTTATCAAATATCTCAGTAACATTATTTACCATTTGAACATAATGGTTAGGTCCGACATCTCCTTGTGTATCTGGAGGGGCAACACCGCTTGCATTATCTCCATTATTAGCACCATCAACATTCACAATTGGAGCCATAACTGATTTGCCTCCTTGTTGTTTTTGCCAGGTTGGGTCATCCACTGGTTTTGTGGGCCCGTTTCCATTTACGTACCTAAATCCATTCTTGACAATACCATCTTTCCATTTTTTTACCTCCTCATTCTTAAGAGGTTTCATTTCAGTCAAAGGTTTTGATATATCAAAATACTTTGCTGTTTGAATAGTTAAAGTTTGACTTTCATTAATTTGATAGGTAATATCCTGTTGATTGTTAACAGTACTGTTCCCTTGTCCAAAAGCAATTTCGGTAAATGTGAAAACACCTAATACCATTGCAAAAAGTAAATAATTTCTCATAATAAAATATTTAAGTTAATAAAAATTGATTGTTGACATTTGTGATATGCTGATTGTGAAACTGGGTTTTCGACGTGCCAAATATACAAAAAATATCTAACACTCTATTGATGACTAAATAATAAAAAAGTGGTAAGTTCAACCAGACAAAATTATCTGAGGATTTTTATTGCCGAATTGGTTATTAATATAACGATTGGTTAATAAATACGATTGTTCTCCTATTCCAAAACCACCCGCCGGACAATCTCACCGGATAGGGAATAAACATGTACAAAATAAATACCCGGTGGGAAGCCGGAAACATTTACCACTGCTTTTTTTTGTTTTAGCCCATTTTGTGAATAGATAATTCCCCCGGAAACACTTCGTATTTGAATTTCATCAATTGCACTTTTCAATTGGATACAAATTTCTGTATTTGCAGGGTTTGGATAAACAAGAATATCTTGTTTGTCATGTGCGATCTGTTTAACGGAAAGAGGGTTCCCAAAAATATCCAAACGTTGGAACCAGATATTCAAAAAGCCGTTGCGGGTATCGCCCCAAACAACATTTATGGTGTCATCCTGTATCTTGATGCACATAAAATCATTTCCTGCAGAATTCAAAACCGTATCGAACCCAATACCAATATCTGAAATTTTGAAATTGGGTTGGAAACCGTTGGAACCGGCCTCACGGAACGCGCCCCAGATTTCATAGGAAGTGATGTAACCCGTATCGGGGGAATTGCGCCGGTCGCGCCATGAAACCACGAAATCGCCATCGAAATCAAAATCGGCCCAAAGCAAATCCTGCATCCGGCTATTTGAAACAGGGTCGTCGTTTACCCGGATTTCTTCTGTCCATGTTTCCCCTTTGTCAAAACTTTCCCTCATCAACACATCGGCATCGCCATTGGGAACACCGATGTACAGGAAAACAAGGTGGTTAAAGTCAGCCGGGTCCAAACGCAGGAGATAGCCCTTTTTTGCAAGGCTATCATTTAGAACGGCACCTGTTTCAAAAACGGTATGGTAATCAAAGGAAGCACCCCCGTCAGCAGAAGCGGCAATGATATATTGTGGCAGAAAGTTCTGTGAAAATACCCAACTGGGATAGACGCAATAAAACGTACCATCGCCCGAAATTGCATTCGTGGGCATGGGCTGCGGGATCAAACTGCCAGCCAACCAATCGGCAGTATCCACATATCGCCAGGCATCAAATGTAGTTCCCCCATCCACCGACTTTGTTAAATAGGGGTTAAAAGGTGGGATCCAGGCCTCTTTGATGTTCATTGTCGTAATGTAAATATCCCCTTCGCTTTCACCATTTGAACGGTCAACGGACATCCACGGACGGTCGATGGGTTTCTTGCCCTCATCATCGTGGAGACCGATTACTTTGGCAGCTTCGCCCCAGCTTAACCCATTGTCAACAGATTTACGGACATAGACCGCACCCGAATCAATAAGCTTGTTGTAGTCGATATAACCCAGGTAAACATTTCCTTCACTATCAAAATCGAGGGAAGGATCGGCAGAAGTAAAAAAATTGTTCACATGTGGGACCGCAAACGGATCGCTCCAGTTTTTTCCCCCATCAAAACTCACCCTTGTCTTGATCTGGATTTTGTTCCACAACACATATCCCATCCAGGCAACAACAAGGTGTTGGGGGTTTTCAGGGTTGATAGCGATATAGGGTTCACCATCAAACATATCACCGTTGGAAATATTCTGGTTTTGCCCGACACATAAAAAAGGAAGTAAAAATATCGGGAGAAAAATGATTGAAAGTTTCATCTGCTATTGAATTTATTTTAACAAAAGTAACTGTGTTTTAAACACCCATTGATTATGAAAAGTTCATTGCTACTGTTTTACAGAAGTAAAGACAAATGTTTTTCACAATCAAACATGTGAAAACAAGAGTAATTTTCACTAATATAAACTAATATAAAAGTGATTATTCGTCTAATAATCACTTTTACATATATGAATATAACTTAATAAATCACTAACAAGTTAGTGGTTTTTGATACATTTGCACAAATTCAAAAAATCAGGGAAAGGCTTATTCGATTATCAAACGAACTGATTCGCAGGATTCCAACGGAATTTTCCCGTTACATAAAAACAGAAATTGATTGGGAAGACCAGCTCATTGGAATTTCCGGGGCAAGGGGATGTGGTAAAACCATCATGCTTTTGCAATATTTAAAAAAAGTGCAGAAAAGCAGGAACGCCATTTATGCAAGCCTCGATGATATTTATTTTTCCAAAAACAAATTATGGGAATCGACAATTCCTACATAGCAGCCGATAATATTGAATATCGTTATGAAAACAAAATCCCATTGTGGATATTTGGGTTTATGTATTGACGCCCATCTAACGCCCATCACAGTTTGAAACTGTGATGGAACAAAGCTTTTTCGGATTTTCAGGCAAGCCATGTGTGGAGCTAATTGGGAAACTTTATTTTCCAAAATAGCTTTTTGGCCAATTGAAACAGTCCTGGATTAGCCGCCCCATGAGCCTATCCAAAAATCCGGGACAGCAATGCTATTTCTTATATATTTCAGAAACTACAAATCCAAAATCACCTTTTCGAACATTACGGGAACACGGCAATGCCAGCCATATTCGTCCTGTATCTTAACCCTTAGCTCATCGGCGGCATGGGGTTCGCCATGGACGATAAAAACATTTTTGGGCTTGTTTTTAATCCCCGACATCCATGAGATGAGTTCGCCCTGATCGGCATGTGACGACATGGTCTTGACGTGTTCAATCGTGGCCTTTACCTTAAAATAATGGCCATGGAGTTTTATCTCCTCACCCCCTTCGCTCAGTTGCCTTCCCCGTGTCCCGGCTGCCTGGTAACCTGGTAGGACAAATGTCGCCCCGGGATTTCCCAATTGCTTTTCCAAATAATGCAAAATACGGCCCCCGTTCATCATACCACTTCCGGCAATAATAATCTTTGGCGATTTGTCGCTTGCCAAATGGTAGGTATCTTTTACGGAGGTCACCAAACGGGTTTCCTTGAATACTTCCCTGAAAATGCGTGCATCCAAGCTCAACCAATCCGGATATTTCAGGAAAAGCCGGCTTACGTCCTGACCCATGGGGCTGTCGAGATAAACGGGCAGCCTGGGGATTTTCCCCTCTTCCATAAGTTTCCAAATTACATACATAAAATCCTGCGCACGGTCAACAGCAAAACTGGAAACGAACAACGGGCCATGGTTTCCAAGGGCTTTGTCGATTACTTTTTTAAGCACCTCTTCCGTTGAGGTTTCGGGGTGCAGCCTGTCGCCATAAGTCGATTCAACAAAAAGGTAATCGGCTTTGCCGGGCATTTCACGGTGTGCCAACATGGGATCATCTGGTCGGCCAATGTCACCTGAAAACACAAAACGTTTCCCCTTAATGTCCAGTTCGATAAAAGAAGCACCGGGGATATGGGCGTTTTTCCTGAACCGGAAACGAATATCACCCTTAAGTTGGATAAATTCCTCAATGGGCTGTGGCGAAAGCATGGGCAGGGTCTTTTCCACATCTTTCAAATCGTACAAAGGCATGGCGGGCGTATGTTTTGAATATCCCTTTTCGTTTGCGTGTTCGGCTGCCTCTTCCTGGATCTTGGCACTGTCCTTCAAAATGATTTCGGTAAGGTCGGCGGTGGGTTCCGTACAATAAACAGGGCAATCCAAATCCTGTTTTACCAAACGGGGCAAATAACCCACATGGTCAAGATGGCCATGGGTAAGGATCACGCAATCTATCCTTTGGGCGGGAAAAGGGAAAGTGGCCCAGTTGCGTTTCCGTAGTTCTTTTAATCCCTGGAACAGGCCACAATCAATAAGAATATGGTAGCCATCAATGGAAAGCAGGTATTTTGAACCTGTGACCGTACCGGCAGCACCAAGGAACTGCACGTAATTTTCGTTTTGTCCTGACATGGTTTTTTATTTGAGACCAAAGATAGGAATTGATTTTGTTTTTCGGATTGATTTCCCAATTAATACTTCTTGACGCCCATCACCGTTTAAAACCGTGATGAACAAGACATCCTCCATAATTTGAAACCGATAAAGCCAAAGCAGGGTTTTTTAAACAGGGAAGAAAAAACCTGATCCGGGTGCATCTGCAGGATATTGGCTCCGGTTATATTTCGCTTACCAGGAAATCACGAATATGCATATGGATAATCCCTTCGTAGGAATTATGTGTAAACGGATCAAGAGAGAACACGTATTTTGGATAGTTGTCATGGATGTCCAGTAGATTTCCAAATATTTGCTGATGAATTTTTTCATCTGAAATATAATAGGCAACCTGAACATAAAGTTTTTCAGATTTACGCTGACAAATAAAACTAATTTTTTTATGATTCTCAGAAAACGTAGTTATCCGATAACCTTTCCGGTCAAAATAGTTAAAAACCAGGTTTTCAAGAATTTTTTCAGTATCATATTGTCTATTACCTAAAATGCTCTGTCGTAGGCCCATATCTTCAAAATAGAATTTATCCCCATTTTCATAAATTCTATTCCCTGTGATATCCGATCTTTTGACCCGTGCGATTATGTAAGCCTGGGTAAGTTGCTTTAAATAACTAAGTAGGATATTGGGGGTGACTGCTATTTTTTGCATTTTAAAAAAATCGCTAATCCCTTTTGCTGAAAGCGCCTCCCCTGTTTTTTCAGCTAAATACCTTACAAGGCATTCAAGGACGAAAGGGTTTCTTACTTTTTGATGAAAAATAATATCCCGGTAAAGAATAGCATCATAAAGATTATTAAGGTATTCATTGGTCACTGTTTCATCTTCTCGAAGGTTAACAAGGTAAGGTAACCCCCCGAACTTAAAATATCGCTCAAAAGATTTTTCGGTATTCTCCAAGTTATAGAAATTTAAAAATTCGCTATAGGATAAAGTATGCACTGCAATTTTGATGTAACTCCCGCTCAGAAGAGATGATAATTCCCTGCTTAAAATATTTGAATTACTCGCAGTGCAATAGATATCATATCCTCCTTCAGATAAAAAATAAAGCAAGGCTTTTTCAAACTCCTTGATTTGAATAATTTTATCAATAAACAAATATGTAAGTTTATTCTTGCTTTTATGTTTATTTACATACTTAATCAGCTTGTGGTAATTCCTGATTTTGTCGAAGGCGTATAATTCCTTATTGATACAAATAATATCTGCACCAGGCGTATCTTTTTTAATATAATCAATGATTTGATTTAAGATGTAGCTCTTTCCTGTCCGGCGTTGTCCGACAAGTACTTTTATAAGGTTTTTCCCTATAAATGGTTTTATTTTTTCAATGTATGCTGATCTGTTAATATTTAAACTCATCACGATTTACCCGTTATTTTCAAGGTTTCTGTAAATAGTGCATCCCATTAAAAAACCAAATGATTACTCTCTCTTTTATAAAAGATTAATACTTAGGTTGTTGACATTTCGCACCGTGGACATCTAAATTAATTTTAACTATACTTAAAACATTTTAACTTTTGTTGCTATTAATTATTCATATGTAATCAAGTAATACAATTTTCAAGGTCAATTGTTAACTAATCAATAAGCGATTATTGCTGAGGAAAAATTATATGTATATAAATATCTAATATTTTACCATATAATGTAAAATATATCAAATAGTTAGCAAAAGCTGTTGTTTTCCTATTATCCAAAAAATGCAAAACATGATATATATCACAATACGCAAAAAGCGCATTTTTCTACATTGCGATTAAAAATTAGAACAATGGGGAATTTTTTTAGAGGTTCAATCGGAAAATCATATGTTATTCAGGCCGTTATTTTACTCCTTTTCCTCGGCCCTCAATCCAACGAATGGAAAGCACCAAATGATGCTGACAAATTAGTAAACCCTTATCAGGTAAATACGGAAATACTGGGCAAGGGGGAGAAAACATACAAGCAACTTTGTAGTGTTTGTCATGGCAATAAGGGCAAGGGCGATGGTGTTGCGGGTTCGGCCTTAAACCCTGCACCCTCGAATTTTTCCAAAGAGCGTGTCCAATCTCAATCCGATGGTGCAATTTTTTGGAAACTTACCAACGGAAAAACACCCATGGCTGGATATAAGGATATATTGACCGAGGAACAACGTTGGCAATTAGTGACTTATATCAGGGAATTGGGCAAAATCAAAAAAAAGTAGTCGGATATTCTTCCCCTGACCATGGGAATTTTGAATTATGGAAGTAATAATAATCGAGTGCAATAACCCTTTCTATTTAAAGTAACGAATTTTAAATTATCAAACATCAAAAACAGTTTTTATTAATTAAAATTAGATTTATGAAAGCATTAAAACATTTACTTGTAGTTCCTTTAGTCCTGGCTTTTTTAATAAGCCCAGCCCAGGATTCAAAGAAGGCGAAAGCTAAACTTTCACCGCTTCCCGGTACAACCAGGATGCTTATTACGGGCTCGGCATGGTTTGGATACCAGGGCATTTTGAACAACACTACCGATACCGATGTTACCAGTAATTTTAATGATTATGGTTTTAGCCCGGTATTCCTTTGGAAACTTTCAGATCGGTTGTTTTTTGAAAGTGAGGTCGAAATTGGTGCTGGCGAATTTGAACTGGAATTTGCTAAACTATCGTATATGGTGAATGATTATATCACCATTGGTGCAGGGAGAATGTTAACGCCTTTTGGTGCTTATGGAGAACGGTGGGAACCTAATTTTGTCGAAAAGTTCCCAAATTCACCTATGGAAACATCAACCGGGTCACATCTTCATCGTGGAGCTATTATGGGTGTTGATGTGCGAGGAGGATTGCCCCTGGGTTCGGTAAAAATGAATTATGTTGTATTTATTTCCAATGGCCCCATACT
Source organism: Chlorobiota bacterium (assembly GCA_013151015.1). Classification (GTDB taxonomy): domain Bacteria; phylum Bacteroidota; class Bacteroidia; order Bacteroidales; family JAADJA01; genus JAADJA01. The sequence continues at coordinate 2,100 of JAADJA010000027.1, read as the reverse complement.
TGATCAATCCAACGGGATGGTACAATACGAAAATCTCCTCGAAGAAAATAATAACAACAAGGAGCTTGGAGGTAGGATTGGCATCCTTCCCTTTTCCAATTCATCACTTGAAATAGGGTTTTCTTATAAACGTGGCATTGCCGGTAACCAAGGCGATTCTGTTTACAAAGATGTTGCAGCAAGTGCTTTTGCAATTGACTGGAATTATGTAAATGATATATCTGCAATAAAATCAACAATCACCTTTCGCGGACAGTATAATTCGTTAAGTGTCGACGATGCTATCTATCCGGTTGATGAAAGTTCAAAAGCTGCAGGTACCTATACTTTCGATAATAAACAAACCCTTTATTTTGCTCAATTATCGTTACGCCCTTCATTGGTTGGCAATAAGTTTTTTAAAAACCTTGAATTATCGTTCAGGTTAAACGGATTAACCGATCCGCAGGATGCAGCCTGGGGCGCAAAGGATAAGAATGGAAAAGGAGGAACTGTTACCCGTACCGATCTGGGGCTTACCTATTGGTTAAGCTGGAAAACCAGTTTGAGAACGGCATATGTATCTACGGCTATGCCGGATGATTCAAATACGAATGAGTTTTTAGTTTCATTCGTTTATGGCCTGTAAATAACTTGTTCAATTAAATTTAAAGCTATTAACATGAAAAAAATTATAAGTATATTGATATTGGTTGGAGGCATTGGCCTTGGTGCTTTTACAATCCAAAGTTGTTCTACTTCTGCTATGGTTCAGGCTAAAAGTGGTGCCCAGCTTTGGGGCGAAAATTGTAAGCGTTGTCATAATGTTGCATCACCTTCAGATTATTCTGATGTACAATGGGATGTTATTGGGACTCACATGAGACTTCGTGCAAATCTCACTGCCGATGAAATGCGCAAAATAGTTGAATTCCTCCAATCGGCAAACTAATTGTGAATGGGAATCATTGTCCCCTGAAAGAAACAGATAATTACTTGTAAATTTCGCAGGAAAAGTCTGTTGTCCCAGAAAATTGGGATAATCTAACCTTTTTGAAAAAGGATTTTACTTTAACAGTAAGACAAATAGTTCAAGCATCTGCTTGAACTATTTGTTTTTATAACAACAAAAAGAATTCGATTTTACGTTAATTGAAGGTGCAGCCCACCGAAATATCATAATAGGCCTCGCGATAATTGTTCCGATGCCCTGCACCCGGCCTCAATACTGAAAGTGTTTCGTCACAATTCAAATAAAGGGTTTTCTTATCACGTTTATTTGAAAGAATCAAAAGGGGACTTCTATTTTATTTAATAAATCCTACCGATCATTTCTCAATGGGTTTATAATAATTGTGAATATACAAATTCTGTGACCATAATACACATTCCACTACATAAAACCGAATATGCCAAGGCGGAATGAAAATACAAAACCTATCCTGGGAAAGATTCATTCCCAGAATAGGTTTCCTTGGTGCAAACACCTTCTCGCTGACCATACTTATTCGGCTTTTGCCGTTCCCATCAGCAATACTTCATTGGCCACAACTTCGGTAACATACCTTTTGTTTCCGTCTTTGTCGTCCCAGGAACGGGTGGTCAGTTTTCCAACGATGCCCACTTCGTTTCCTTTTTTCAAATGCTTTTCGATAATCTTTGCCGTTCCGTTCCAGGCAGTGATTTTGTGCCATTGGGTGTCGGTCACTTTCTCGCCATTTGCGTTCTTGTAGTAATCTGATGTTGCCAATGAAAAATTCACCACGGTTTTTCCACCGTCAAAAGTTTTGACTTCAGGATCGTTTCCAAGGTGTCCGATGAGCTGTACTCTGTTTTTTAATGAGTTCATAATGTTTTGTTTTTAAATGTTTATAAAAATGTTAAATAGTTAAATGTTATGCGTTACGTGTTATAGGTTATGCGTTATGTGTTAAATGTTAAAATCATAAAGTTTTGAAATCTGTTGATCTTGTTTCTTTTTTATCATGAACCTCTATTTCCAAAACTTGATGATGCAAAACTACAGCGGCGCCCACAGCCGATTCGGTTATTAAACATTTATAGTCGTTTGTCATTCGTTTGTAAACGCTTGTAAACGACTATACACGGATATTTACTTAG
>JAADJA010000207.1 GCA_013151015.1 Chlorobiota bacterium | reverse complement strand
GGAATGGGTTCCGTCTCTTCTGCATAAAACGGAACGGATGGGTTTTCTTGCTTGCCAAGAAGGAATTCTTCCATAAAGGACACAACAGGGGCTTTAGCCTCCCCTTTTGTTGACCCTTCCCTTGCTTTCTTCTTTTTCCCCTTATTATATAAGGTGTAAGCAAGCCAAAAAACTCCAATTAACAAAGGTAAAAAATCTTCCATTTAAACGAATTCGTTTTTAATTCCTGATTAAAACGTTTAGACCTTTCATTGTTCAATAAAGACAATTAAACTGCTTTTATCAGGGTTCGACCTTCAATAAATCGCCCCCTTTAAAAAGCCTGATTTAAACGAGTGGGTAAATGTACTACAAAATTTCAAAAAAAAAAGAGAAAAAAAGTTAACGGTTGACTTAAATCAGTTTTCGGTAATTCTATTGGATATTTCCAAGGGTTTCCAAAATCATTTCCCGCTTCCTCCTCGATACCGGAACCATGTTGCCATCTTTCAAAATAATATGGCCGCCATCCTTTTTATTAAAGCCTTCGATGTAGGCAATATTAACAAGGTGCGATTTATGGGGCCGTATGAAACCATGGGTCGCGAGGAGCTCTTCATTTTCTTTCAGTGTTTTTGAAATCAACATCCTCGATCCGTCCCTGAAATAAAAAAACGTATAATAATTGTCCGATTCACAGCGTACAATATCATTTACATACACCACATGCAACTGGTCATATGTTGAAAGGACGATTTTCGGGGATTCGTTTTCGGGCTTTTTTATGTTTTCGAGAAGAACCTCCACATTGGTTTCGGAAGAAACTGTTTTTCTCTTCTCTTCAACCTTTTTTACCGCACTCACCAAATCATCGGGGAAAATGGGTTTTAACAAATAATCGAGTGCGCTGAACTTGATTGCCTTTATCGCAAACTGATCGTAAGCCGTTGTGAAAATGATTTCAAAACCAATGTCTTTTAATTCTTCCAACAATTTAAAGCCACTTCCATCGGGCATCTGTATGTCAAGGAAAACAATATCGGGGCTGAATTTTTCAATCGCGGTTTTCCCACTAATGACACCATCGGCCTCTGCAACTACTTCCACGTTTTTACAATAAAGCTTCAATAAGCCTTGCAAGGTATCCCTTGACCTTTTTTCATCTTCAACAATAATGGCTTTTAGCATTGTTTCGTTTTTTTACGGTTTATAATTTTATCGTTTAAACTTTTGTAACTAATCAGTGTTACATTCGAATGGTGGGGAAATTCATAAAAATAATTGGATTTCCCATATAACACACCCAAAGCCCCTATAGAGAGAGGAGTTATATATTATTAATCTTCGATGTAATGTATTACAAGTTTCACCTCGGTCCCCAGTGAATTTCCTTTTTCATCTTTCGGGTCAAAAACCTCTACGGAAAATTCCTCCCCGTATTGTTTGTTTAAAATTTCAAGGCGTGATTTCGTGATCATCATTCCCTGTGACTTTTTTATAATCCCTGAATTCCGCGACAACTGCATGGCCTTTTCCCTACCTATCCCGTTATCGGTAACCGTACATCGAATGGTTTCCCGGTGAAGCACGAAGCGGATGTCGATCATCCCTTTTCCCTCTTTGTTAAGCAAGCCGTGAATAATCGCATTCTCAACATAAGGTTGGATTATCATTGTTGGGATTGCCATAAACTCATCATCAATGTCCTTATCCACCGATATATTAAAGTCGAACTTATTATCGAAGCGTAATTTTTCAAGTTCAAGATAATAGTTCAACGACCGGAGCTCCTCTTTCAAAACAATGAACTTACTTCCAGAGTTTGCCAGGATGAGCCGCATTAACTGGGAAAACTTGCTCAGGTAAACAACGGCCAGTTCGGCATTGTGGTTAATGATATAGCTTTGAATGGAATTAAGCGAATTGAAAATAAAGTGGGGGTTCATTTGCAACCTCAAAGTTTTTTGCTCCAAATCGAATAGCTGTTTTTCTATTTCAAGCATCTTTTCCTGGACTTCCTGTTTCCTTCTGATCTTTCGTGCCCTCCTGAAGTTCAAATACCAAAAAGCAGCAATTACCAACATAATGGCAAGTATCCTGAAAGACCAGGATTCCCACCAGGGCGGATGGACAACAACCATTAACGAAACCCCTTCTTTGTTCCAGACACCATCGTTATTGGATCCATTGGCCTTAAAGGTATATGTCCCCGGCCTCACTCTTTTATACTCGGCCAGGCGATTGCCCGCTTCTGTAAAAACCCAATCCTTGTCAATATTGTCGAGCCTGTATTTATACTGGTTTTTTGCAGGGTTTGTGTAGTCCAGGGCCGATATTTCAAAGGAAAAATAATTATCGTCATAATTGAGTTCGATGGTATCGTCGTTAAAATACTCATGGTGCTGCACATCGTTGAACTTCCTGAAATTTGTGATAACGACCACGGGTGGGTTCGGGTTGTGGATAATTTTCAAAGGATCGAACTCATTATAACCGTTCATCCCACCAAAATAAAAAATACCATCGTTGTCTTTATAACATGCACCCAGATTGAACTCATTGCTTTGGATACCATCTTTTACGTCGTAGTTTACGAATTGCTCCGCAAGTTTGTAAAACTTTGACAATCCAAGGTTGGACGAAATCCAAAGATGCCCGGCATCATCCTCAAGGATACCATAAATAACATTGTTTGGAAGACCATCTTTTGTGGTATAGGATTTTATGTTCCCTGTTCGGGGGTTCAAGCGGTTTAAACCACCCCCTGAGGTCCCTACCCAGATAATCCCTGTTTTATCCTCATAAATAGCAAAGATGGTGTTATTGCTCAAACTGTTCTTATCCCCTGGTTTTGACATATATCTGACAAAACGGTTTTCCGCCTTGATGTATTTGTTCAAACCGTGATCGGTCCCTACCCATAAATCCCCTTNNNNTGTCTTCCAATAAACAAATTGTAACACTATTGCTAAGGCTGTTCCCATCATTTGGATTTGAAAAATAAACCGTGAACCTTCCCGACCTGGGGTCAAAACGGTTCAGCCCTTTTCCACTTGCAATCCAAACCAGGCCACTTTTGTCGAGGATCACATCATTTACATAGTTGCTACTTATACTGTTTTTATTGGGGTTGTATTGATAATGTGTTATCGTTCCTGTTTCCAGGTCATACTTATCAAGGCCACTTCCAAAAGTGCCCAGCCAAATACATCCCAGGGACGGACTGTAGGTGAGCGACCTCACATCATTATCAATGAGTGACCGTTCATCATTGGGATCGTGTTCCAAAAATGTAAATTTACCGGTTTTCCTGTTTTCGATATTAACTCCCTTGGTCGTTGAAATCCACAAATTTTCTTTATCATCTTCAATAAAGTTCCAGATTACGTTATTGTTGATGCTTGTTTCATCAAGTGCTGTTTGCTTGCGGTGCCTGAAATTATTGTAATACCTCACTATTTTGTTCACCCCTTTATAGGTTCCCACCCAAATATTCCCTGACCGGTCCTCATAAACCGAATAAACCTTGTTACTGCTTAAGCTCCCCGGATCGTTTATTGCGTTCATATACCTCACAAAGCTATCTTTCTCCCTGTCGTAATAGTTTAACCCCGATTCGGTACCTATCCAGATATCGCCCGAATGATCCTCATAGACCGTCCGTACCCAATTATTACTTAAACTTTCGGAATTGCCCGGTTCATTAAAATAATGCTTCATTTCACGGGTGTTGATATTGTAGTAATTCAGGCCCGAGCGTGTCCCAATCCACAAGCCTCCCGACTTATCCTGTAAAACACATCGAATGTGGTTGTGGCTGATACTGTTGGAATCGCCTTGTATATGGTAGTATCTTGTTGAGCGATCGGTATTGGGGTCGAACATTACAAGGCCCGAATTGGTACTTACCCATAATATCCCCTCATTATCCTGGTACACATTAACAATATAATTGCTCCGGAGGCTGTAAAAATCCTGCCGAGTGGAAAGGTAGGGGGTAAATGTTTCTGTTTTCTTGTCGAAATGGTTGAGCCCGCCAGCCGTCCCCAACCAGAAAGTCCCGTCAGAAGCCTGGATAATTGAATTTACCCTGTTATTGACCAAACTCCCGGAATCACCCGGGATATGCAGGTATTGTTTAAATTCCTGGGTTTTCCGATCAAATTTATTAAAGCCTTTGTCAGTCCCTATCCACAATATCCCTTCATCATCTTCAAGAAGGCTGTATATAATATGGTCGCTTAGGCCGTCCTCCACATTATAAATCGTAAAATCATAACCATCGTATTTGTTCAGCCCATCCCAGGTGCCAAACCACATATAGCCATATTTATCCTGCAATATGGTGTAAATCCAGTTTTGCGACAAGCCTTGTACCAGTTTCTCGTTTTCGGTCGATAAACGGTCGAAGCGGATATTATCCTTCTTTTGGGAAAACCCAATAGCAACAATCCATATAAGAAACACCAATACCAATCCCTTAAAAAGAGAACTGTTGATCGGATATGTTTTCCTCGGGTATCCCATAAAAATTATCTGCAACTTTTGGCTTTTCTGTTGTTTTTCCGGCCTTTGTTTTTCTTTTTTGCTTTTTTAAGCTTTTTCTTCATCCTTTTTTGGGTATCTTCCGATTGCATTTTATAAAGCCGCTTTACCTCTGCATCCCTGGCCTTCACATATTCTTTATAATCTTTTTCCTGCTTTTTTTCAACCCGTTTCTTTTCCCGTACCGCCTTATGCGACCTGCAACCGGACAATGTCGCGATGCCCAGGCTTATCGTTAAGAAGACTATAAATTTATAAAACTTTCGCATAAACCGATAAAAAAACAATGGGTCTCCAATATTATCTGTTTCCCAACGTTCAGGAAAAGAAATGACCAAAGTAAGGATTTTTTATCTTTGTGGCCTTAAATAATTAAATGAGATACAATAAAACACATATCGCCCGGCTTATCTTTCCCGTTATGGTGATTTCCCTGTTGTTTGTATTTAGCTGTGGGAAAGATGAACAAAACCAGGGACAGGGCATTATCCCCAATGTATATGTGAATTTCACCATTTACCCCAATACCATTGATTATATTCCACCGGGGGGATATATATATTACAACGACCAGGGCAATCGGGGCATCATCCTTTACCGGCTCGACCAAAATTTGTTTTATGCCTATGAACGCACTTGCCCTTATGATCCCGATAAAGATTGTGCCCGGGTGGAGGTGGAAACATCTGGCGTTATCGCCGTGGATTCGTGTTGCATGTCGCAATACATCCTTTTGGACGGCTCCCCTTTTAGCGGCCCTTCGACTTTGCCCCTAAAACAATACCGCATACAATATGATGGCAGTACGTTAACGGTGATCAACACGCCTTAATTTAATAACAAATAGTTATTCCCCCTTTCTCCCTTCCACCACAATCACAATTTCCCCTTTAACGCTTTTACTTTCAAAATAGGATTTCAATTCAGTTAAGCTGCCCCTTTTGTTTTCTTCATGGATTTTTGTGAGCTCACGGGAAACGGATGCTTTTCTTTCCGGGCCAAAATATTCAATGAAATGTCCAAGGGTTTTGACAAGGCGGAACGGGGATTCATAGAATATCATGGTGGTTTCCATTAATGCCAATTGTTCGAGCCGGGTTTTGCGCCCTTTTTTATGGGGAAGGAAACCCTCAAACCAAAAGCGGTCGGTGGGCAGCCCGGAATTCACAAGTGCGGGGACAAACGCCGTGGCACCCGGAAGGCATTCGATCTTGATCGCGTTTTTTATACATTCGCGCACCAACAGGAATCCCGGGTCCGAAATGGCAGGGGTTCCGGCATCGCTCACAAGTGCAACAGTTAAACCGGATTGGATTTCCTCCACTACCGATTGCACGGTTTTATGCTCGTTGAACAAATGATGGGATTTCATCCGGGTATCGACTTCAAAATGTTTGAGCAGTTTTCCCGTGTTACGGGTATCCTCCGCCAAGATCAAATCCACCTCCTTCAGGGTACGGATAGCCCGCAGGGTTATATCTTCCAGGTTCCCGATGGGCGTGGGGACGATGTATAGTTTTGACATATGTGTCGTATTTATCTTGTTATAACTTCAATTTCCGTATTAACAGCCTCACCGGCCTACCCTAAAGTCCGGCCCTTAAAAGCTGCGTCTCTTTTTCAGATTGACCACCGCAGCTGCTTGCCCTAAAACCATGATAAGCTATTGGAAAATAAAGAAAAGCTTTTTTGAAACATCATTTAAACGTTTTCTCAAATTCAACAAGCAACCTGAACAAATCCTCATACTCGGTAAAAGGGACGTTTTTTGAATCATCATAAATATTATGGTACTCTATACATTCCGGGCCGAGCGTATAAATAAAAAATGAGGGGACACCCTTTTCATAAAAGAAATAATGGTCGCTGTTGGCGGCCTCCCCCCTTGTGTTCACTTTCAGCAAATATTCGTTCTTCCTATTTATTTTCACCAATTTGTCAAATTGCTTTTTGAAAACACTGCCGTTCACCACCTTTATACCTTTGCTGCCAGAACCAACCATATCGAGGTTTACAAGGAATTTTATTTGCTTTAACGGGAACAAAGGATTTTCGGTATAAAACCTTGAGCCCAACAGACCGGCCTCTTCGGCACTAAAAGCCATAAAGGCAATGGAAATATCAGGTTGGTTTTCCGACTGGGAATAATACCTCACCAAATCCAGTAACATGGCCGAACCACTTGCATTGTCGTTGCCACCAGGGAAATAGGCCTCTGGGCCCATTTGCCCAAGATGATCGTAATGGGCCGTGAACACAAAATAGGAATTGGGCCGCTTTTTACCTTCAATATAGCCAATTACATTCTGGGTTGGATATTCCTCAAAAAACCGGTTCTTATATTTAAGCCTGAGTATTTTATTCTCCCTTGAAATTTTACTTTCAACAATTTGCAACGAAAAGAAATCTTTTACTTTCCAACCATCTGATACGTGCCACATCGTTTTTTCATCCTGCAAAAAAACATAGCCTTTGGGGTTGTGGTTTTCGTAAGGAAATTTACGGGCGTTCATGTCTGTTACAATAACTTTCCGATCAATGGATGTTGTATCCATATTTTTATCAAAACGGGGAACCCCACTTGTATCCTTCATAAACCACAGCATTTCAAATTCGCCATCAAACGAAGGCGATGAAGAAGACAGCACAAAATCCCGTCCCGGGACCAGCCTCTTCCCATCCACAAAAACATCGATAGTGTCAGGGAAAGTGTTCATGGGAAGCGCGAAAGCTTGAAAATAGCTTTCGCCAAACAATTTCAATTTCGATTTTTCAAATTCCCCGGCAATAAATTCAGCAGCTGTTTTTTCGCCATCATTCACGTAACCCCTTCCGTGAAAGGAAGGCGAGGTGAATGAATCCACAATTGACTTTGCATATTGTATGTTCTGGGAAAACCCGGACAGGGAAATCAGTAGGAGAGCCGTTGCAAACAGAGCCTTGATAAATTGCATAAAAGACATATCAAATGAAGTGTTTAGTATCGTTCAGCATCAGTATATCCTTACGACAGGAAGAAACCAGTATGGATGGACTTGTTCCGCCGAAGTATAATAATGTGCCTATCGCAATCCGTCTATTTGTTTTTTTGTAAGTCCCGTGGCAGTGATAATAAACTCTATTGACATATTGCTTTGCAAGAGTTTTTTGGCGATTGTCTTTTTTTCAAATAGTCTTCCTTCTTCCAGGCCAATCTCTTTTCCTTCTTCCAGGCCAATCTCTTTTCCTTCTTCCAGGCCAATCTCTTTTCCTTCTTCCAG
>JAADJA010000201.1 GCA_013151015.1 Chlorobiota bacterium | reverse complement strand
GTGTTTTGGCCCCCTTGGGGCCCTTGGGCCTGAATTAAATAATTGTTAATGAAAAAAACACTATGGCAAGCCCTTTCCCGTGAAAACAGAAATTACAGTCACGGCACCCATCGTTTTTGATCTATCCATTTGCCCCTATTGCTAAAAGAGGGAGGATTTGAAAATTTATCGTACACCGGTTTAAAAAGCCCGAAGATATCTCCTTGGAACTTGTTGCAGGATTAATGCGAAAGATAAGCATTGATGAATGGATTGAGCTTTATGAGAAAAATATACAAAGATAGAAAGGGCAAGAAAAAAAGGCAGAAAAGATTAAAACCCTTTTCTGCCTTTTTTCAACCCAAAAGGGATTAACAGCTATTGGTTATCGACACCTGCAAAATTAAACGTGAGGGTAAACCTGAGCGTATTTTGTAAAGGGTTTTGCTGTTCGGTTGGGATCAGGTATGAAAAATCAAGGCCAAATACATTGTACCTCAAACCTGCACCGAGGGTAAAAAACTGCCTCCCGCCCTTCATGGTACTTTCATTGAAATAACCTGCCCTAACGGCAAATTGCTTATCATACCAATATTCGAGGCCCACTACCCATACAAATTCCTTCATCTCTTCGCTAAACCCACCGGGAGCATCGTACCATGATTGGATCATCCCTTGCATAACCGAAACATTCGGGTTTTTTCCTTTATAGATAACACGGTCGCCATTGTCGTCCAAAACAGGGTTTCCATCATCATCTAAAGCATAAATGGGGGGAGTGGGAACGAGGAGTTTATTTAAATCAAACGAAAAACGGAAGGTGTTATAATCATCGATATCAATTCCCATCGAAAGCCCCAACCTGAAATTTGTTGGGATAAAATCTTTTGCCTGATCGTCATTGGAATAGGATATTTTTGAACCAATATTTGAAATATTGATCCCCCAGTCAAGGTTCGCAGACTTCAATCCATTAATACTCAAAGGCTGGGTATGATATACGGCAATGTCCGTTGCAATAGAGGTTCCGGGCTTAGTGGCCGTTCCCTGTACAAATTGCCCTTGCGTTAGGTTCGAATAAATAAAACGGGCCGAAACCGCTCCCGAAAACCTATCGGAAAACTTACGGGCATAGTTTCCATCTACCGAAAACTCGTTGGGTCGATAATTTCCAATTGTTTCACCTTGTATATCGGTAAAAGTAATATCGCCAAGGGAGAAGAACTTCAACGAACCACTAACGGTCGATTTGTCATCTATCCTTTTAAATCCGGTCAGATAGGCCAGGTTGATGTCGTTCACCAACTTCCTTAACCAAGGGCTGTAAGAAACCGCAAATCCCATATCGGAATCGATAAAAGCATATTTTGCAGGGTTCCAGTGCATTGAGTTGGCATCAGGTGCAGTAGCTCCACCAACTTCGCCCATACCGCCCGAAGTGGCATCGGGGCCGATCATTAGAAAAGGTACGGCAGTGGTAATAGTATTTTGTGATTGCTGTCCGATATAATTTGGCGGATCTTCTGCAATAACCTGTAAAGTGCTGAAAAGGACAACTCCCACAAATAAAACAATAATCTTCTTCATTTGATTTTCTATTAATTAAAGTGTTAAGATTTGAACGTGCAAAGGTAATTATATTTTACATAGCCCCGCATTTGCGGGATTGTTTTTTGGAAAAAAGCGAAACCCATATTATTCATAAGTAAGCTTTTGGGATTTTGTTTAATTTTACAGATTATTAAACTGTTATAAATTGTATTTATTGCACATTCTTAAAGATTCTGTAAATAATTATGTATAAAATTCTTTATCTGGTTGCAGGGGGCGCTATCGGTACGGGAGCAAGGTATTTCGTATCCGGGATTGCCCAAAAATATATGGGCAGCGGGTTTCCCTGGGGAACTCTTATAGTCAATGTTTCGGGAGCTTTTGTAATTGGCCTGATTTGGGGATTGTTTGAGACCGTTGAAATCCGTTCAGGGTTGAGGATGTTTGTTTTTATCGGTATTCTTGGGGGCTTCACCACCTTTTCGTCCTATGCCCTGGAAACCATGAACCTGTATAAGCAAGGGGAAATAAAGATGGCCGTTTTCAATATCCTTGTAAACAATATATTGGCCATCATACTTGTGTTTGTTGGGTTTATGGCCGCAAGGGGAATACTTGGGATCCTGAAATAAACAAGACATTGGCACTACAATATGGGATTAGTGCAACATATTAACTAATACAATAATGCTTTAATGTTCAAATGCGATAATGATTCAATGGTTTAAGGCGATAATGGTTCAATGGTTTAAGGCGATAATGGTTCAAAGCTCAAATGCGATAATGGGAATAGTGGACAAAATTCAATAATCATTATTTCAACAAACAATTTCATTGTTATAGGGTATTTATTCGTTTAAGGATTATTGAAACACTTTAGCATTGTATCCTTGAACCGTTATCACATGATTTATAAAAACATAAAGTATTTTTCGCATAAAATATCAATAGAACTTAAATATCAAAATCATGAAACTACCAGAAGAAGGTTACCTGTTACGGATTTTTATTGGGGAAAACGATTTCCACAAAGGACATCCATTGTACGAAGCCATTGTTACGAAGGCTCGTGAAATGAATTTTGCCGGGGCAACGGTACTTCGCGGCATCATGGGTTTTGGGGCCGAAAGCCGGATACACACCACGAAAATCCTACGCCTTTCCGATGATCTCCCCATAATAATTGAAATAGTTGACACCAAAGAAAAGATCGACGAACTTATCCCCTGGCTCGATGAAGTAGTTTTGGAAGGCCTCATCACCCTCGAAAAGATGAAAGTGATAAAGTACAGGCATAGTAAATAACGTTCTGCTCAGTAACTTGCTCTTGACGTTTTCTTAAAGCCATTGGCCCAACCCCTTTTATAATTCTTTCTTGCGCAATAGCACAACAACCAATACCGCCAACACAAATACAAGAATGCTCCCAATCAGAATAACGATCCGATAATTCCTGATTTTCGTTTCAAAAGGGTTTTTATCGGATCGAAGCACTTGTCTTTTTAATTCTTCTACCGGGACGTTCTTTCCCGATATGGAATCAAACAGAATTGCATATTTTTGGATATAATAAGAGGCACTGTCGTAATTGTTCTTTGAAGACCAAACCATGGCAAGCTGGTGATAATTTTCCATTATTTCGGCCCTGGCACCAATTTCTTCAGCAATTTCAAGGCTTTGCATAAAATACTGGACGGCATCTGAATATCGTTTTTTAAATGCAAGGTTTATCCCTATCAATGTAAAAGTCTCTGCGATGTTTCTTTTGTCATCTAATTCTTCGCTATATTTCAATGATTGGAAATAATAATCAATGGCTTTATCAACTAAGTCTTTTTGTTCAAAAGCTTTCCCTATTAATTGAAGGACTTCCAACATTCCTTTTTTATCATCAACCTCCTCCCTGACCAATATGGCCCTAATTAAGTAATCCAAGGCTTCATCCGGCTCATTCAATCCAATATAATTGGAACCCAAGTTGCACAAACACATCCCCTCCATCCATTTGTTACCGGTTTCACTTGCAATTTTCAACGCATCTTGATTTCTATAAATGGCTTGTCCTATATCGCCATTTATCTCATACACGGCAGCAATATTCACTATCAGCTCACTCATTTTACTTTTATTGTCAAGGCGGGTAAAAATATCAAGGGCGTTCTGGAAATAGTCAAGGGCAAGGGGATAGTTAGCCAAATAATAATACAAATCGCCAATATTATGATAAGACATGGCAACACCTTCCTCGTCCCCAAGTTCCATATCAATCTCAAGGGATTTCTTGTAAAGTTCCATGGCCTTCTGATAATCCCCCTGTAATTGGTAAATAAGGGCCAGGTTATGATTACATGCCCCCATTCCCGTTTTGTCCCCCAATGAGCTGTATATGGAGAAAGCCTGTTGGTAATAAGCGATGGCGTTTTCATAATCACCGGTAAGGTACTTCACTACCCCCATGTTTTTTATAGCCTTTGCCCTGCCATTTTCATATCCCAGTTTTTCAGCTTCACCTGCAGCAAGCTCGGCAAAGCCAAAAGCTTCTTCACGGTCGTTGTCCCAAACAGCACTTGAGAGTTCATTCAGCAAATCCACTTTTTCAATGCCGTTCACATACTGCAATTTGGCCTTCATTTGGGGGACATCCGAAGCAAGCACATCATGGGAACTCAAAAACAACAGGGCAAGAACCAAAAACAGCAGCTGCCCGTAAATTGATTTCCCGTAAATCATTGGTTTCGTATGTCTTGTTCCTAAATCCATTTATGCTTTTTTGTTCATCGTTATTTCAAACATATATAAGGCTTGATCTTCTCGTACAATTCCTCATAAACCAAATTGGCATTTTTCAATTGTTCCGTATCGGAATAATCCCCGATTTCCTTTCGGTATTTCACAATTGATTTTGCAAGGTAAAACTCGATGTAGGGATGTTTTATCAATTGCTTGATGCCTGCCTCATTGATATTTATCCTGTGAATACTGTCAGTTTCCACAAATATGTTCCCGGCAATCCCGTTAAACCGGATACTGTCCATTCCATAAACTTCATACAACTGATCAATAGATGAAAAGCCGCCCAACCTTTCTCTGTATTTTACGATACGGCGGGCATATGAAGGCCCAATCCCTCTCAATTGCTGCAAATCAAGCGTATCTGCCGAGTTAATGTCCAACATCAAGTCATTTGCAATTATTTTCCTTTCAAAAGCCTTTACGGTATCCTTCTTAATGAAGATAAAGGGTTCGAGCACATTGAATTCGTTTTCACGCATTCCGTATATGTTTTTCAAATCGCTGCTTTCATAAAACTTCCCGCCTTTGTTACGGTAATTGAGAATTGTCTTGACAAGTTTTTTGCGCAAA
>JAADJA010000223.1 GCA_013151015.1 Chlorobiota bacterium | reverse complement strand
AAGACAAGATCATAATACTTGAAAATCCGGAATCACACATACATCCACGAGGACAAGCTGAACTTGGAAAACTTATGGCCCTTTCAGCTGCCAATGGGGCCCAGCTATTTATTGAAACCCATAGTGATCATATAATTAATGGTATAAGAGTAGCTGTAAAAGAAGGAAATATTAAAAAGGAAGATATAAATATTTCATACTTTGATAAAGTTACGACAGCAAATGAACAGTTCACAAGAATCACGGATATTAGTATAGATGATAATGGTGAATTAAGTGATTACCCTAAAGATTTTATGGATGAATGGAACAATCAATTGTTAAAACTTTTGTAAAATGCATTTGATATTTAACGAATTATCATGTTATCCAACTGCAATTAACAGTCAAATTGCAGAAAAAAGGTTTACAAAACTTTTACAAACATATAAAGCTGCTATTGAAAAATATGACTTTAACCATATCCGTTTCCCACAAAATTATTCTGATCTTCAAATTACAAGTTCTGAAACTTTTATAGAATGGATTAACGCCATTTCAAATTCTGTTTTTAAAAACCTTATTCTCGGCATATTCAAAAAACCGTACATGGATGACCTAAGACAAAGAGAACTAAGTGCCTTTTTTGAAAGCAATTATGTTATTGATGACAACATGACTCCAACATCGGAGCCTCCTATTGGTTTACCAATTGCTTTTATCAAATCTATTCCTGCAATTAGCATTGATTCACATAGCTTTTGGAATAATCGAAAAATTTATATCCAAAAAACAAATGGAAGTAATATTGAGTATATAAAATTTTTCTCATATAATATTTGTCAGAAAAATGACATAAACTCAATAGAACTAAATGAATGGGCAAACAATTGCATGTCAAAGTTTATTGATTCGCAAGATATGTTAACCAACTTTCTAAGCTTTGGCAAATACACCCCATTCTTTACTGATAAGTTCATGGAACAGTTTTATGAATTGAAAGCAAATCACACCAAACAATACAAATACCTTTTGTTGCTAATGAAAGATGTAGAATTACATCCTTTTACAGGAGGTATGGGGAAAACTGAGAATCTTCAACAAAGAGGCAAAGAAGCATCAAAACAAATAACTCAATTGGATAGATTAAGCTATACCCTTAATAATAATATTATAAACTTCATTGCCTGTAAAGGCCATTATGATTTTCACTAAAAAAAATTCACTAATTAACTCACATTCAACCAAAAATTAAAAAATGAGAAAAATCATCTTTCTAGTAACTTTTTTTACAATTGCAAATCTGCTTTCCGCACAGGAAAAAGCCGTTGTACGTATTTCCAATGCCAAACAGGCAGATTTCATCAATCTAACAAAAAAGAATTACGACATCGCTTCCTACAAGCCCGGTTTTTACCTTGATGTGGTAATCGAGACTGAAAACATAAACAAACTGGAAGCCGAAGGCTATAGTGTTACTGTTGTCCAAACCGAGGCCCAGGCGAAAGAAAACATGGTGGCCGGAAAAAGCCTTGCCGGTTACCGGACATACAGCGATTTGCTCACCGATTTGCAAACCATTGAAGCGAACAACCCAAGCATTTGCAAACTGTATGACATTGGCGACAGCCGGGGAAGGGAATATACCCTGGGAGGAAATTCCACTTACTCCAATTTCAACCACGAAATATGGGCCATGAAAATTTCGGACAATGTGGCAACCGAAGAAGATGAGCCCAGCGTTTTTTATATGGCCGAACACCATGCCCGTGAACCTATAAGCCTTGAGGTGAACATGTACGTTATGAATTACCTCGTTTCAAATTACGGAACCGACCCCGATGTCACCAATTGGATCGACAATACCCAGATTTGGTTTACGCCCCTGGTGAACCCAAACGGACATAAAATAGTGACAGATGAAACCGATTTATGGTGGAGGAAAAATATCCGCGACAACAACGCCAACGGGCAATTGGACGATGACAGCTATGATGGTGTTGACCCAAACAGGAATTATGGGTGGAATTTTGGCGGCACAGGGTCTTCCAGCTCTCCCGGCAGTGACACTTACCACGGCCCCAACGCATTTTCGGAACCGGAAATCCTTGCCATGAAAAACATGGTGGAATCCCATCATTTTGTGACCGGGATAACATATCACAGTTACAGTGAATTGGTTTTATACCCTTATGGTTATGACTTGAACCGGATTGCGCCCGATAATGATGCCCTTGCCGAACTTGCAGTTGAAATGGCCAATACGATCCCGGCAGCGGGCGGCGGTTATTACACCCCACAAATTTCGGCAGCATTATACGCCGCTTCCGGGGTTACCGATGATTATACTTATGGCCAGCATGGGATATTTACCTATACCATAGAATTGGGCACGGAATTTATTCCACCTGCAAGTCAGATTGCACAAATCAGTCAGGACAACCTTCAGGCTGCACTTATCTTATTGGATCGGGTAAACCATTCAACACTTACAGGACTTGTTACCGATGTTTCCACAGGCCTGCCCGTTGTGGCCGAGGTTTATATAGATGGCATTGACAATACGGGGGAATTTAGGGAACCTTATACGAGCGATGTGGATTTTGGGAGATATTTCCGTTTGCTGACCGATGGGAATTATACGGTCACTTTTTCGGCCTACGGCTATTTCCCACAAACTTTCACCAATGTGAACATCAACAACCTGAATCAAACCATTCTTAATGTGAGTATGGTTGCGACACAACAAGTAACAGTTACCGGGACTGTGACAGACATGGCTACAGGCCTTCCCATCGAAAATGCAAATGTGGAAGCAACCGGAAGTCCCTTGCCACCTGTCCAAACGGATCAATATGGCAATTATTCATTGGTCAACCTGAACGAGGGGACATATACGATAAGGGTAAGCGCCATTGACTATGCGACAATATCCGAGGTTAAAAACGTTACGGTCTCCAATCATGTTTTCGATTTTCAATTGGAAGAATCACAAGCCTGGAGTTTTGAGACCGGAAGTTTTGAACCGCAATGGACACAAGGCGGAAACGCTCTCTGGTTCGTTACCACGGATAATGCTTATGACGGAACATATTGTTCCAAATCAGGAAGTATTGGCGACAACAGTACATCCGAAATGTCCATCACCTTGTTTTTAAATTCGGGAGGGGATGTCTCTTTTTTCCGAAAAGTTTCTTCCGAGGCCAATTACGATTATTTGAAATTTTATATTGATGGTTCTTTCCAAGGTCAATGGGCCGGTGAAACGGCCTGGTCAGAAGTCTCTTTCCCGGTCACGTCCGGGCAACATACTTTTAAATGGGTTTATGCAAAAGATGCAAACACCATTGGAGGAAGCGATTGTGCATGGGTCGATTTTATAATTTTCCCGCCATTGGCCCCTTTGCCGGACAATCAGGATATTGATGTTGACCTTACGCCCATTGAAGTATTTGTTCCAATAGATTCCCAATACAATAGCGAATTGGCCATTGCAAATTTAGGTGACCTTGACCTCACCTATTCCATCGCAAAACAATACGGCCTTGCCAAAGCGGTAACAGCCTGTGCTGCCAGCGGTGGTTGCGACGAATATATCAGCCGGGTGGTTTTCAATACCATCAACAACACATCCACGTGCGATGGTTATGCTGATTACACAAGTATTTCAACGGACGTGGATGCCGGGTCAAGTTACGACCTGACCATAGAAAATGGCAGTATTTACGGCTCTGATGATCTCGGTGTCTGGATTGACTGGAATATTGATGGCGATTTTGACGATGTGGGCGAAAACGTGGTTTGCGAAAGCGGGAACAGCGGACAAGGGACTTTTTCCATTACCGTTCCAAATGATGCAGTTTCAGGGAATACGATCATGCGGATAAGAATCAAGTATTATGGCAGCGATTGTGGCTCACCTTGTGGAACTACCCAATATGGCGAAGTTGAAGATTATTCGCTTACTGTCCATGGATTGAATGATTGGTTGTCCATTTCACCAATCTCTGGTACAATCGCAGGTTCAGGGAATACCCTCATTGGGCTTTCCTTTAACTCAACGGATTTGGCCGAAGGGGATTATCAGGCAAATATTGTCATAAACAGCAATGATCCGGACGAACCCCAACTCAGCATTCCGGTTACCATGCACGTTACCAATACGGTTTCCTTTGATTTAAAGGCCATGGTCGAAGGCCCTTTCAACACAAGTTCAATGGGCACGGATTTGAATGCCGATGGCTTTATCCCAAACAACCAGCCCTTTACCGCAGCACCCTGGAATTATCTGGGGGCCGAACAGGTTTCGGCAATGCCAAATGCAAATGTAGTGGACTGGATTTTGGTGGAGTTACGGGATGCGACCGATGCCGCCTCAGCAAACCCGGCCACAAGGATAAGCAGGCAGGCCGCCTTCATCCTTAACGATGGTTCTATTGTTGGGTTGGACGGGAGTTCAGGATTGCAATTCAGCAATCTCTCGTTTCAGAAAGTATTTGTTGTTGTTTACCACAGGAACCATCTTGGGATTATTTCATCGGAAGCTTTGCCGGCAACCGGAAATATTTTCACCTATGATTTCACTACCGAAAACAAATCCTATGGTGTTGGTTCACAAAATGAACTCTCAACGGGAATTTGGGGGATGATAAGCGGCGATGCCAATGCGGACGGGACAATCAACGATTTGGACAAATCCGCTTCCTGGAACAGCGAAGCCGGAAAATCGGGTTACCTGAACAGCGACCTCAACAATGATGGCGAAGCCGATAATAAGGACAAAACTGATTTTTGGTTGCCGAACATGGGAAAAGGAAGCCAGGTGCCACAGTAACACTTCGACAAGCTCAGTGTGACCGACAAGCTCAGTTGACCGACAAGCTCAGTGTGACCGACAAGCTCAGTGTGACCGACAAGCTCAGTGTGACCGACAAGCTCAGTGTGACCGAAAGGATCAATAATAGAAAGGTCACATTGAGCCTGTCGAAATGCGACCGATTAAATCAGCCTAAAAACTCATCCGATGACTTGGAGTCATCGGATGATTAGTTTAAGAAAAGCCGCTTGAAGTATTCAACTTCAAGCATTCCGACAATAGAAAGTCCGTAACTTTCTATGTTTGATTAAAGAATAAAGTTGAAAACTCTTTGTGCCTAAACCCATTAAGGATTCAATCCGTGATGGGCTGTCCAAAAAGATCAGTGCAAATCAGCAACACCTATTTTACCTGGAACATAATCACTGTTTCCCATTTATTGGGATCGGGTTCCTGACTCGGGTCGGTAACGTAAAGCTCGATGGGGCCGCCGGCTTCTTCCATGTTATGGTCATTCATGTACTTCTGGATGGCTTCGTACATATACATGGTTTGATCGTATGGGCCATAATGGACACCTGCCACAACCTTCACGGGTTTCGTCTTCCTTACCTTTATCCTCCCCTCATCCGGGGATTTGCTTTTAATTGAAACCCCTGCCTCAAAAGAACCAAACATTGTTTCTTCGTCCCAACTGTGCCATAAAGTAAAAGGGTTCCCAAAACCCTCCTGGTGGTACTTGGCAATATAGGGCATCAACTCGCCAAAATCATTTCCAAGGGTTGCTTCCATTTCATCCATGCCGCACGAATCCATGATTGTGGCAATCCACCTTTCATTGAGCTGTAAAACGTACAATTGTGGGGTTTTCTTCAATTGCGCTTTTTGCTCATCTGTTGGTTTTTCTCCATGCAGTATATGCGCCGTTTCGATAAAATGGGGCATATCATCATTGTAGGCAATTGATTCGCATTGTTGTTTCAAGCTTTTCAGCCCTTTCATGAACATTTCTTCCATCGCACCTTTCATAATTGCAAAAACCACCCTTTCGACAGGATAGGAAGTATTGAAATCCATTCCCCAGGCAACCTTTGTTTTATTGTTTTCCTCGCTAAAAGTAAAATAGCCGGTGCCAAGCCCATTTTCACCAAAATCGAGGTCGGTAACTATTTTGCTGAAAGGGGCACTCTCCGAAATCATCATGGATCCATTGCCTTGTGTTTCAGAGACCCACATACTAATGGCACCCAAGCCGCTTGCCGGGCCTTCATAGGTCGTTACCATATCTGGATCTTCATCGTCAAAGGGCGACCAGCTTTGCCAGTTGCGCAAGGTATTGATTTCGTTAAAAGGGTATTCAGCCGGCCTATTGATTACAATGGACTGCTCCACATGAAACTGCTTGGGCAGAAAAGCGGCCACAATAAGGAAAAGGGCCACAAGAACGAACAGGATAATCCCAGTAATTTTCAAGAATTTCATAATATTAAGTTTTGTTGTTGATTGATTAAATATTTGTCCAAAAAATATTAACACGGGAAATTGGGAATTGTTTACGAAATTAAGTAATAGAGACTTTCCCGAAGATATTAATATTCCATGTATATTTGCTTCTTATACTTCTCAAATTTTTGAGAAATTTTACTTCATGGAAATGCAGGTGTCCACAAGTAGGCCACTTTTGTACTTGGAACTCTTAAAACATCTGAATCAAATCTTTAATAAGGCATTCTTAATGAAGAATTGTTTTTTAAACACTAAGGGAAATGAGGATACTGATAATATTTGTTTTAATTTATTCATTGCCATTGAGCCTATTATGTCAGGAAGAGGAGAGTACCGGGAAGCATGAACCAAAAACTGAAAGAAAAAGCAATCGAAAAGAAAAAAGAAAGGAATTCAATAAACACTTTTTATTATCCCTGGCAGTTACCAGTGCCGATATAAATTCAAATGTACGATTTGAGTCTCCCAATGGTTTGTTTAGTACACAAATAGATTTAGAACGTCATTTGGGACTTACTGATAAAAAAGCCCTTGCATCCGCATTGTTCATTTATCGGATCACGCCCCGTAGCGGATTATTTTCAGCATATTATGGCCTGGGCCGGGACAATACCGTTGAGCTACAGAATGATATCATTTTCAAAGGCGATACAATCCATAAAGGCAGTTCGGTCCGCTCATACTTTAACACTTACAACTTTAATATTGGATATATCTTTTCTATTTTAACAGCAGAAAAATCATTTTTAGGGGCCTATATTAATTTATACGTAATAGATATTAAAACCGGCGTTGAATCTGAAACATTTAATTTCAAAAAATCACTTGAATATCTGGCACCTCTTCCAAACTTTGGTTTAATTGCACAATTTTCATTAAAAGACTGGTTAAGTCTTTCCGGAAGTTACGGAATGTTTTTTTATAATTCGTATGACTTCAG
>JAADJA010000219.1 GCA_013151015.1 Chlorobiota bacterium | reverse complement strand
GCTGGGACTGTGGTTTTTTTCAGTGGGTTTGATCGCCGAAATGATTGTCCGCAACCAACAGGGGAATGAGCACCGGGTGAAACGGGTTATTCAGTAAAAAATTCTGATTTGTCATTTAATTATTCGTATTGACAACCACGTGCACAAGAAAAAATAGTGATGGAAATAAGCTTTAATTGTCGACATTATCGAGGCCATGTTCCCTGCCAGCCACATAAAAAATATGGAGTCGAATGTTCATCACAGTGTGATTATTATGATCCGACCGACCAAAATATATTGATTATAAAATTGGGGGCAATGGGTGATGTTATTAGAACAACTTCATTGCTTCAAAGATTTAAAATTGAGTTTCCGACCGCACGAATATTTTGGCTCACGAAGTTTAAAGATATTCTCCCAAACGAAATTGACTGGCCCCTGGAATACACTTTGGAGAACCTGACCTGGATAAAATCCATTCCTTTTGAGAT
Source organism: Chlorobiota bacterium (assembly GCA_013151015.1). Classification (GTDB taxonomy): domain Bacteria; phylum Bacteroidota; class Bacteroidia; order Bacteroidales; family JAADJA01; genus JAADJA01. Next base: position 5,447 of record JAADJA010000219.1, on the reverse strand, counting down.
GGGGATTAACCTGGATAAGGATCCGGAAGCCTGCGCATTGATGGATCAGTTAACCATCAATAATAAATTTGGTTTTGGGTTATCGGGTGGAATGCCGGCACCGCTCAACAGCTTGGCGGAGCATAAATTTTTGACCGGTATTTCCGATGACCTGAGCAAAAAAAATCGGAAGCATTATCTGGAGGAAATATTTGAAATTTGCGGTCTGGAATATCGCGGGGAGGAGTATTTATTACCCGAGCCCTGTTACAATAAACGTATAGAAGAATTTGTTTCTCCCAGGAAAGTGGTGGGCCTGAATACCGGTTGCGGAGGGAGATGGGTTACGCGTTTGTGGCCTGAAAATTACTGGGAAGAATTGGCGGTCAGGCTGATGGATTCCGGCTATACTGTTCTTTTGTTGGGAGGACCGGAAGAGCATGAAAAAAATTGTCGGATAGCGAAAAAAACCAGCGCGAATTATTTAGGGGTATTTCCAATCCTGGAATTTTTAGGATTAATACAAAAATGTGATTTAGTAGTTACCGCCGTAACAATGGCCATGCATTTGGCTATCGGATTAAAGATCCCGCTTATTCTGTTTAACAACATTTTTAATCCGAATGAATTCCACTTCTTTACAAAGTCAACAATATTAACGCCTGCCAAACAATGTGAATGTTATTACAGACCAAAATGTATCCACGAAAAAAGTTGTATGTATGACTTATCGGTAGATTCCGTTTTTAAAGAAATTCAAAGACTTGTTCCGGTATGAAAATAGTAATTGTCGGGACGTTGCCTCCCTTCCGTGGTGGAATCGCTCATTTTAATTATACATTAGCGAAATACTTGAGTGAACGCCATGAAGTAAAAGGGATTAATTTCACCACTCAATACCCGAATGTCCTGTTTCCGGGTAAGACACAATTCGAGGAATCCACGACTGATTCGGAAATAAATCAGAAGCGATTATTAAGTTCTGTAAATCCTTTGTCCTGGTTCAAAACCGCAAGTGAAATCGTAAACCTTAATCCTGATTTAATCATTTTTAAATACTGGATGCCCTTTTTCGCCCCCGCTTTCGGTACCGTTGTGAAATGGGTGAAAAGGAAAACGGACGTGAAGATTTTGGTAATATGTGATAATGTAATTCCCCATGAGAACAGGCCTTTCGATAACAAATTGACCCGTTACTTTTTTAATCATGTTGATCATTTTATTGTCATGTCGGAAGTAGTAAAAAAAGACTTGCTGTCTCTGTATCCGAGAGCACATTACTCATACGCGCCGCACCCGGTCTATAATATTTTTGGCGATTCCATCGATACGAATAAAGCCCGGGAAATATTGGGGATAAAATCAGAAAAGGTAATTCTCTATTTCGGACTAATCAGGAAGTATAAAGGACTTGATTTGCTGATCAAAGCCGCGTCTGTTCTCAGGAATAAACTTGAGAATTTCACGATCCTGATTGCAGGTGAATGTTATGAAGATCCCGGGAAATATCAGGCCTTGGTAAAGGAGAATGAATTAGAGACCGTTGTGGATTTGAAGTTGCAGTTTATTCCGGATAAAGAAGTAGCGGTATATTTTTCAGCAGCCGATATTGTAGTTTTACCCTACCGTTCCGCTACACAAAGTGGGATTGTGCAGATTGCCTATCATTTTGATCGTCCTGTAATAGTAACCAATGTCGGAGGATTGCCGGAAATAGTTCCGCAGGGTGATGTGGGCTATGTTGTTGAGGTTAATGATCCGGAAGCCATCGCCGATGCGCTGACGGATTTCTACCGGAATAATCGTTATCATCAGATGGTTGAAAAGGTGCGGGAATACAAAAAGCGATTTTCCTGGGAAGAGTTTGTGAAAAAGATCGAAGAACTGGTTGATTGACGCATGGATAAACGTCATCTTGAAATGTTCAATGAACAACTGTGGTATGCGGAAAATGTTATTCATGAATATTTTGGTGCTCCTGATTATACGGGTAAAAGTGTTTTTGAAATTGGTTGTGCCGAGGGTGGTGGATTGCACTTTTTCGCGGAACGAGGAGCCCGGTGTTATGGGCTGGAGTATTCGCCTGGTCGCTATCAGAATTCCCTGGAGATGAATGATACGCAGAAAGTGACGTTTCTGCTTGGAGATTTTTTAAATCCCGAAATGTATAAGGATAAGATTCCGGATAGTTTCGACTATATTATTCTCAGAGATGTGATCGAACATCTTCAGGATAAAAGATTCGCTTTGCAGACGATTTATGACTTACTGGCAAAAGGAGGAAAGTTGTTTTTGTCCTTTCCACCCAAATATTCGCCTTTCGCCGGGCATCAGCAGGTTATGCTAAATAAATTAGGACGATTACCTTACCTTCACTTGTTACCGACTCCGATTTATAAGTTGTATTTAATATTATTATCACAGCCAGCAAAATCGATTGAGGGATTAATAAGTGTGAAAAACTTACGAATCTCATTATGTAAAATGGAAAAATTGCTACGGGAGATCGGATTCCTAACCGAAAAGAAAGATTACTTTTTGGTAAGACCCTGTTATGAAAAGCGATTTGGATGGAAACGAATGAAAAATCCATTTTCGGGAATCCCGTTGGTTCGGGAAGTGACTACTATGGGAGCTCTTTACGTAGTTTGTAAATGAAGAAAGCGCTTATCATTACATATTATTGGCCACCGAAAGGAGGGGCCGGGGTACAGCGATGGTTAAAGTTTGCGAAATATTTTCGGGATTTCGGGTGGGACCCAATCATTTATACGCCGGAAGGAGGAAAGGTACCGGTTTATGATTATTCGCTTCTTGAAGAGATTCCCGAAGGAATTCAGATTATTAAACGACCGATATGGGAACCGTATTTATGGTATGAAAAACTGTTTCATAAAGGAAAAGAGGGAGGAGTCTACGATATTCAGTTTTCGGAACAGTCACAGTCAACATGGAAAGGAAAAATTGTTAACTGGATACGAAGTAACCTGTTTATTCCTGACGCGCGAAAATTCTGGATAGGACCATCGGTGAAATTCCTGAACAATTATCTGAGTGAGAATAAAATCGATGTATTAATATCCACCGGTCCTCCCCATAGTATGCATTTAATTGCTTATCGGATAGCACAGAAAAGGAAGCTCCCCTGGTTAGCGGATTTCAGGGATCCCTGGACACAAATAGATTATTACCATCAACTGTTATTAACAAAATGGGCGGACCGACGACACCGGCAGTTAGAACATAAAGTATTAACTACGGCTGAAAGGGTTGTAACCGTCAGTTGGGGTTGGGCGAGAGAATTGGAACGGCTGGGGGCTGGTCATGTCGATGTCATTACAAACGGATATGATGAGGCTGATTTTCAAATTGGGGATTGTAAAAATTTCGAATATTTTCGATTAACCCATATCGGAAGTCTGAATAAGGACAGAAATCCGAATCAATTATGGAACGCGCTTCAGGAATTGGTCGGTGAAAACAGCATATTAAAAGGAATATTAAAAATACAGTTAATCGGTCCCGTTGATGAGGAAGCACTGCGAAGCATACGGTATTTTGGATTGCAGGAGAATCTGGAACATGTAAACTACGTAGATCACAATCGGATTGGTGAATATATATGTGGATCGCATTTGCTTTTGTTATTGATCAATAATACACCGAATGTGCAGGGTATAATTCCCGGGAAATTATTTGAATATCTTTATTCCAAAAGACCTATTTTGTGTGTGGGTGACCCGAAAGGGGATTCAGGTAAAATATTGAACGAGACCGGGGCCGGTGTTACCGTACATTTCAAGGATAAAGAGAAAATGAAGGAGGTAATTGCAAAACATTACCAATATTTTATTGATCGACAATTTGTGTCGGTCGAATCGGGACAACTTGAAAAATATTCCCGCAAAGTATTAACCCAAAAAATGGTAAAAATTCTGAATGGAATGATATAATGGTTCAAACACTTTGGAAATTATTCTTAAAAATGCGGTATCCGTCCTGTCGGATAAAGGCCGCAGGAATAACAAAAAACGTCCGCCTGGAAAAAGGGGTAACCCTGGAGTACGGCGCATTTATCGGTGCTTCACTTATCGGAAAATACACTTTCATTAACCGGTATTGTTTGATCGAAAAATCAGTATCAAGAATCGGACGGTTTTGTTCTATTGGATATAACGTGAGAATAGGTTTGGGCAATCATCCGTTAAATTATGTCAGTACGCACCCTTTTATTTATCGAAAAAAATACGGATTTGTTGAAGAAGATTTCACCTTCCCGGAAAGTGTGACAAAACCGACCATTATTGGTAATGATGTCTGGATTGGTGCGAATGCCACAATATTGGCGGGTGTTTCGGTTGGTGACGGAGCCGTGATCGGTGCGAACTCGTTGGTTGGTTACGAAAGATGTTGAACCCTACAGTATAGTGGTCGGTAGTCCCGCGGAATTATTGCGATACCGTTTTGATGAAAAGACCAGGAAAGAGTTAATTGCTTTAAAATGGTGGGATTGGAGTGATAAAAAGATAAAGAAACAAATCCGATTCTTTCAATCCGCAGAAAATTTTGTATCTCATAACAGTCGCTGATCGTTTCGTTCGTGCAGGCAATTCTTATCAAGAGGGTCCTTCGTAATGATGAGTTGGCTGATGTCGAAAAAAGATATTCGTCCGGGGAGTACGATATTTTTACATCCGGGGATAATTTTCTCCCCAGGGAAATAAAATTTACCGTTTGTTCCGTTTCCTTAGAACCGGAACAAAAAAAAGAAATAAACTATCGAATCTTCCGAACCGTTATTTCCTTCGGAGATAAATTAGTTAATGGTAAAAGCGTTAAAGATTGGTTGAAGGTTGATAATACCAGTATTTGGTACTATCACAAATTCAGGATATATTTTTTATTAAGGAATCTGTTCTATGAAATCGAAGAAATCCGGCAAATATCAAAACGATATTCCAACGTTTTAGTCTATACAAACAACAGTATATTAAAATTTTATAAGGGTTTCAATAATAATGTCCGGATGGAATATTCCGGAAAATCTGCAAAATCACTTTCCGGTCTTCAGGTGGTTGTAACATATCCGTTATTTTTTGTTTCGCGGGTAATTATAAGTTTTTTCCAGATTTCGAAACTAAAAAGAAAGCCCCATTTAATTATTGATCGAATTGACAATCATCACCCGATAATAGACATCTCCACTAAAAAATGTGTAATAGAAAATTCGTACCTTGGTTACTTGTATAGTCATAATGATGAATCCCTGGGGATACTTGATGAAGTTGAGATTCCGAAATTTGGTGCGAAAGCGTCGTTCTCTATCAGAAAACGCCATTTCTTCCTGAAGAGAAATTTGCCTCGATTGTTTTGCGAGTATATTCTTTTCAGGGGCTTGACAAGCAGGGATAGTCTTTCATCCTTCAGACGTTTAAATAATAAAGTAATGCATGCCTATTCAGTTCTGG
>JAADJA010000158.1 GCA_013151015.1 Chlorobiota bacterium | reverse complement strand
TACGGTATGTATTTTCCATTATTTGAACGAAATTATCTGAATATTAGACAATACCTTGAAGATGGAATGATAAAAGATAAGGAAATTTTAAAATACTATAATGATTGGAAAAAGAAATAAATGTTGTCTAATTGTTGTCGAACCGTAAAAACGAAAACAGCCTAAAGCATTGAAATAAAACACAGTACAGGGAATTGGTTTAGTCCAGGTGGGACCACAAAAAAGATAGCCGGGTTTCCGGCTTTTTTTTATGGCAAGGAATTGAAAAGCACAAGTTTGGGAAATTTAGAAGCTGGTTTTTCGTTTTTGATTTATTATTCGAATAGGGATTCATATTGACTTGTTGAAAAATATTTGGTTTATACAACTTTTATCTTTTTCGAGTGTCTTATTATAAGACCCTAATTTGATTTTTTTGGATTATCTTGACATTGATATTATCGTTTTAATTCTTGTTTTCTATCTGTTCATAGCAGCTACCGTGGCGAAATTTGGTTCGGCCAGGGAAGTGGGCGGAAAGAAAACCTTGCTTGTAAGCATTGCCTTTACCCCTGTTGCTGGTATTTTCTATATTTTATCCAGTCCCAAAAAGAATACCTTAAAGATTACCCATTATCGTTGCACCCGTTGCGGCCTGGAATATACTGACAAGCACAGGCATTGCCCTTCCTGCCGTAAAGAGGGGGTGAGTTCAAGGTTAGAAAAAATAAAAATGACCACCTATTAATATTTCCCAGTCGGTTTGTCTTTGGAAATCAAATTCCCAAATTGCATGTCATTGTGAGAATTTATCTTATTTATTTTGTTGATTGATAATTAATCAACATCCCAACTCTTTGTTTTTTAGTAATAAATAAAGTGATTTTCCATTTTAGGAATTTTTCCAAAAAGAGAAAATAATTGTAACTTTTTTAGAAAATAGAAGTTAACACAGGAAAAAATATTAAGAGAATCAGTATTAATAATAACAAAATTTTGTAAATCATGAGAAAGAAAAACGTAGCATTAATCTTAAGTTTGGTTTTGTTCTTTGCTTTGAATATTTCAAATGTGAAAGCGCAAATTCATTCAACGACTGGTGGTGGTTCATGGAATGACACACTGACCTGGTCAAGTTGGAAAATCCCCGGTCCAGGAGATGACGTAGTTATTGAAGGTACAGTGGATGTAACGGGAGCTGAGTGTAACAACTTGGTTGTTAACCCCAATGGAATCCTTCAAAACCGTAGTTACACAAACTACGTCATTAAAGTGCACGGTACCGTAACCAATAATGGGATTATCCGTGATTTCCCTGGCTGGTATAATTTATACATGACGGTTTCAGGGGATATCCTAAACAATGGAGAATGGTCGAACCAATATACCTATCTCACAGGTGATCAAGATCAGATATTGTCGTTCTCAAAAGAGTTCTCTGGTTATAGGTTGGAAGATACAAATCCCCAAAGTGGATTGGTCGCACAAACCGATTTGATTTTCAAGAACACGAAAATTGACCTGAACGGCAGTACCCTGCGTCTCACACAAGGCGGAAAACTTACCATATACGGTGAATGGTTGTTCAATGGCCAGATAATCGGTTCCGAAAGTGAAATTTACCTGTTTGAAAATGCGTTTATGGAAAGGGTAATGCTCGACAATGTTTCGATGAAAGGGATTATCAACGTGTTTAGCAGTGTTGTCCTTGATGAAGAGAACGTAATAGAAGGAATTGAGTAGAGCTTGATACTTTCTTTTAATATAAAACACAAAAGTTGTTCCTGGTGCAGGGACAACTTTTGTTGTATTGGAGGGTTTTGTTCCTGTAGAACAACCATATAATTGCAATTATTTGACAAATTGAATATAATATCGTATATTTCGCACCTATTATTATTTATAAACCAAAAATCTATAAAAATGAAAAATAATACTTTTAATTCGTTCAAAAACCTGTGTTCCCCGTTTATACTTACAGCGGTATTAATAATTGTAATGTTTGCAAAAGTTACGGCCCAGATGGGCATTGAAGATTATCAATCAAATTCAATTCAGATTGACAATCTTTTGCGCTTGACTGTTGAAGGAAACACTTATAGCGACCAGACCCTAATCCTGTTTATTGCCGGGGCCACAGAAGGTTTTGATTCGGATTACGATGCCTATAAACTATCCGGGATTCTGGCAGCCCCACAGTTTTATTCGATTATTACATGCTGCAACCTTGCGGTAAATGCACTTCCGGTCCCCATTCCGAGTGATTATTCTGTTCAAATGGGTTTTGATGTCGGGGTCGAAACGACTTATACAATTAGTGCAACTGACCTATATACCTTTGACCCTTCCGTATCAATTCACCTGCTTGATTCACGTGATAATGTTTTGATTGATTTACTGGTGGATTCCGTGTATTCCTTTACGGCGGCCCCTGGCGACGATTCAAAACGGTTTAAGGTTTACTTTAACAAGACTTCCGAGTTCCTAAACTTGAATGTGCTCCTTGAAGGGCCTTTTAATGGTACTGATATGAACACGGAATTGAACGACAACAATTATATTCCTTCGGATCAGCCCTACAACCCAAGTCTCCCATATTATAACAACAACTCACCTGTATGGCAATATACAGGAACGGAGAGCGTAACCGGATTCCCGGCCGGTGCAGTTGATTGGGTTTTAGTTCAGTTGCGCGATGCAGATGCAGCGGCAAATGCAAGTTCGGCAACAATAATTGATACACAAGCCGCATTCTTGCTAAAAGACGGATCCATTGTGGGAAGGGATGGAATTGGCCCTATTTCGTTCGATGCAACAATTACACAGAAACTTTGGGCAGTGATTTTCCACCGTAGCCACCTCGGGGTTATTTCAAACTATGAGTTGACAAAAACAGACGGGATCTACACTTATGACTTTACGACGAGTTCCGATCAGGTTCTGGGAGGAGTAAATGGTTATAAGGAATTGGCCTCGGGTGTATGGGGAATGGTTGCCGGCGATGGTAACGGGACCGGTATTGTCGGCAATGATGATGAAACTTCCGTTTGGAAACCCGATCTTGGTACTTCGGGCTATTCAGGTGGGGATTATAATATGAACGGCGTGGTTCAAAATACGGATGAAACCGATTATTGGAAAATAAACCTGAACGGTGGGGGACAGGTTCCACCAAAGAATAATATTGGCTATGTAAGCCAGGTCCCCCAATAGACCCAGGTTACATATGGATATTCCCAAATGCCCTATATCATTTGTATAGGGCATTTTTTGTGAAAACATTTTTCTGCTTTTTACGTATTGAAAGATAGCTTTTTATACATTTGCGAATGGTCAATACGGAGGTTGTCTTATGGGGGATTAGGCGGAAAAATGTTTGTTTTTCCCTTCTCGTCTTTTTTTCTTTTCTGAACCTTTCGGCCAACGAAATCTTGACAGGGGCAGGTATTGATCCGGTTTCCCCCAACTCTGTTCAGCCCACAGTCACAGAAGACCCTTATAGGAAGTTTGACCATCTGACCAAGAAAAACGGATTGACCAGTAATTACGTACTCGATATTTTACAGGATAAACAAGGTTTTATTTGGATTGCCACAACCGAAGGGCTTAACCGCTGATGGCCATAAAATAAGACAATACACGCACATTGCCGAAGATTCCACTTCCATTGCCGACGATTTGGTTTCATGTGTTAAGGAGGATTCGGAGGGAAACCTCTGGATTGGGACCCAAAAAGGGCTTAACAAATTCAACAGGGAACAGAATACTTTTGAAAGGGCTTACTTTAAAGACCAATCAGGTGGATTCATGCCGATAAATGATTACGTAAGGGCTATCCTACCTGATGAAAACCATGTCATCTGGGTTGAGACGGCAAAAGGCGATTTGATAAAATATAACTCACTCAGTAAAAATTCAATTGTTTATCACCATAAACGCCCCACTATGGTGAACACCTATTTTTACCATGATTTGTATAAAGATAAAAATGGAATGCTTTGGTTGGGTGGGCGTTTTATGGGTATTTATAAATTCAATCCTGAAACAGGCAGGTTTTATCAATACCAGGAAGATGAGGATGATATAACCAAAAAGCGGGAAAATGATGTGGCCATGTATTTCCTTGATTCAAAAAATACAATGTGGGTCGGGGGTATTGATGGGCTTTACACTTTGAACACAAAATCCGGATTTTTCAATAAGGAACTTCCCATTTCAACTTTTACGGTTGTGGAAGATGGGGACAATAGACTTTGGTTCGGGACAGGTGCCGGAATTTATGTGTATGATTCTTCAAACCATTCGTTTACGGTTATGAACAAGGATGATAATAACCCCCTTTTCTTGATCCATGACCATGTGAACAAAATATTTATCGATCGCTCACAGAATATTTGGATCGGTACAATTGATGGAATTAGTGTTTACAGGCCTTCAAAAAACAAGTTCAAGCATATTTATCACATTCCCGGTGATGAACAAACATTGGTTTCATCCAATGTAACTTCAATCGTACAACTTAGCTCAGGTGAAGTCTGGGTCGGGACCGATAATGCGGGGATTGATCGTATGACCGAACAATTTACCAGAAAATCAAGCCTAAATAGTTCCGGTAAAGGGCTGGATAAGCTGAATTCAAATAAAATTTCCGTTTTGATGCAGGACAGCGAAGGCGATGTATGGGCAGGCCAATGGTCGGGGAGGGGTTTTAATATTATCGATCCCGGTTCACTTGCAATTAAGTCTTATTCTTTTTTAAAGAATTCACTGAAGGCAGATTGGTACAACGATATTTTTGAGGATAGCAAAGGAAATTTCTGGATAGGGTTGTGGGGCTCACAGGGCTTGTACCAGTTTGATAAAGCCAGGGGGCTTTTTAAAGACCAAACCTTCCAATTAAAACAAAGTATCTCCCCAGGCCCGGTAAAAAAACTTGCGTTTGACGGAAAGGAATTATGGATTGGTTTGCAAAATCAACCCGTTCGTTGTTAGTGTAAGCCAGAGATAAGCCCAAAGTATGTCCG
>JAADJA010000078.1 GCA_013151015.1 Chlorobiota bacterium | reverse complement strand
GTACATCCTTTCTGCAGCGACCTTTACACATGGTTGGCATCCGGAAACAATTAATAGTATTGTGCCGGGTAGCTGGTCAATTGCGGTGGAGTTTACGTTTTATTTGACTTTACCTTTTTTATTCAAGTTGATAAACAATAAGGAGAAAGGAATCCTCTTTTTAATTTTTACTTTGATAATTAATTACTTCATAAATGGTTGGATTTATCAATATTGGGCAGGTTTTTACCCGAAAGAACAATTGTATTTAGTGTGGGGTATATCATATTATGGTTTCTTTAACCAATTGCCCGTATTTGCTTCAGGCATTGTCTTATTCCATTTTTTTAAAGGGCATACTTTCAATAATCAGAAATTGACAAGCTTACTTTATATTCTTTTATCTGTTTTTCTGATGATTGCTGCTGATAATTGGGTTTACCAAAAATATACCGGAAAGATTGTCATTTATGCTGTTGCTTTTGCTTTTTTAATTTATGCATTGGCAAATAATAGCTTTTCATTTTTTGTGAACCCAGTAACTAAGTTTACTGGAAAACTAAGCTATAGTATGTATTTTATACATTTTGCGGTTTTGAATTACTTTGTGAGGTATGATTTTTTTGGGTTATCGGGATTTAAAACTTTCGGAACTTTTATCGCTTTGTTAATCGTTTTTATCTCAACAATGATAATTGCTGTCATAACTTATAATTTGGTGGAAAAGAAAGGTATAGCTCTTGGACGTTATGTTATTAAAAAAATAGATAGTGGTGGGGCTTCTGAAAATTTAAAGTAATTTTCCACCCACACCAGAATGCTGTTTCCTTATGCTCACCCAAAGCAAGCAGGTATCTGTAATGGAATCTGACACGAGTAATTTAAATTGCCAAAAATACCTGAAGAGCAAAGATTGTATTTCTTTGTGATTAATATTTAACATGGCGATGTTATTTCAATTTACTGTAATAGTTCCTCAACCTTTTCCTTTAGTTTCCTGAACTTCCATTCATCAAAACCAATTTTTCCTTCCTTGTCAACAATATACATACGGTACATTTAACGAAGGCATTGCTTTTGTGCATATTCAAACCTCAAAAGATGTAACGGTAGTATCGGGCGTATTTGAATAATGATATTTCTCGGTAAGTTTGTAAGAAATGGATGTGAGGTCTTTTGATTTTTTTGGAATGATGGAAATAAAACCTTCCTGGGTTTGTTTACAGCTTGAAATCAAAAAGAGGGCCATACTTATGAATAGCATCGTTTCTTTCATTTTGTGTAATTTAGGAACTTGAAATAAATATGTGAAGAAGATGGTGGATATGGTTTACTTTAATGAAATCCTATTTTGTTGATGTAGAAGACTTTCCGTTTGTTCTTTGTATTAAAGGTATTGTTCTTAATGGTTTGGAAACCAAATGTAAGGAAATAATTCCCGTACCAATAAACCATGTTGCTTTTGGTATCTTCCATGATTTTATCGTTATTATAGGAAGTTTCGACGGGGAAGTAATCAAGCCCTGCGATCACTTCATTTCCTTTGATGATTTTTGCCCCGATTTTCCCCTGCCGGTTAAAGGCAAGTACCATTTCGTCCCCGGCAAAATAAACCACCACCCTGTTCACAAGGTCGAGTGTGAGAATGTTGAAAATTTCCATTCCGTTGTCCCAAAGCTTGTTGCCGTTTTCATCATAACAGGCCACAAAGGCATTGAAATACTTATATCCATCAAAAACAGAATAGGAGACTGGGCTGGGATGGCCATAATAATCATAATAGGTATTGGTTACGGTGTGGTATTCTTCGTAATAGCCTTCGCTCACAAAATAATAGAGGCTGTCTTTTTTGATGATGTCGTGCAACAATAGGTTGAAGTCGATGGAGTTTTTTTCCTTTGCCTTTTCACTTTTTTCCGCCTTTCTTTTTGCCGTTTCAAATTCCCTGCTCTTCAGGTAGCCCGTCATGTTTTCAAGGTCAAGGAAATTATTGAAGCTTGGTTTTCCGACTTCGTTTCCATGGATGTTAATCGTATAGAAACCGGAGGCCTGATGCCGGAAATAGTCTTTAGCTGGAATTGTTGTCCCGGAAATATAATCATAGGGCCCAATCAATAACCAGGAATCATTTCCCTTGGCAATGAGTTTCCCAGAATTGAATTTCTTCCCTTTTTCGGGTATTATTTTTATGGACTTCAACAACTCCCCCTGGGCATTATATTGATCGGTGAGGAGATATTGGGTCCCTTTGGAAATAAAAACATTGAACAGGCACATAACGGAGTTGTTCAGCGTATCGAGATAAAAACTTTCAAAGCGTGCCGAACCAAAATCATAGCTGGAAAGCTCTTTGGTTTCTTTGGTGTTTAAGTCGAGGCGATAAAGTGCCGCATGTCCCTGATTGGTGTTGATGCCCGCAAAAATGGAATTGCCGATGACCTCAATTGCCGATATTTGTGCATTGTTGGGCACCTCCCCGCTGAACAATTCATATTTCCCATCGGCAAGGTCCAATTTCATTAATTGGTAATTATAGGTCTCCGACTTTTTCTTTTCCTCATCATGAAAAAGGATGTAGAGGAAACCCTCCCGGTAAACATGTTTCCTATAGGTAAGGTTGTGAAAAACAGGGATGTCTTTTTTCCAGGCTTCCTGCATATACTTGTTGTAAAGCACAAAAACCCAAAACTTGTAATCGTTCTCCTTGATAGTGGTTTCGTAAAAAAACACAACACCCTTGTCGTTGCATGGAATGATCTTAAAAGCGGCTTCGTCTGATTTGACATCTATTTCCACACGCAGGAACGGATCGGATTGACCCAGGGCAATCCCTGTATTCAGAATTAAGAAAAACAATATGAGGGCGAGAATATTCTTCATCATCAGCTAAATTGCAGAATAGCAAAAATAATACATTGTTGCAATATATAATGTTTCTTACTGATTTATTATTTTAAATCTCAATAAAACTAAATCTCAATAAAAAAGCCCCCGGTTAACCGGGGGCTTCAAATGATAAAATCAAATTATCATTATTGGATAATCAGTTTTTTACTGACTTGTTGTTTGCTGTTTTCGTCAGAGAATGTCATGAAATAAATCCCTGTTTCCAGATCACGAAGGTCGAGTGTGGATAATTCACTGTTTAATTCAGCTTGTTTCACGATGCTTCCCGTGATGGCCATAACCCTAACATGTGAGAAACCATTTATTGACTTGCTGATTTGTACCATTCCTGAAGAAGGGTTGGGGAAAACAGAAATCTGTGCTGCAACATCAGATAGGTTATTGATCCCTACTTCGGTTTCACCTTTTACTACGATATTGTCAATTTCCCAGGTAGCTGATCCATCTGCGGTACTTGTATAGAAAAATGCCACATAAACGGATGGGCCAATGTAAGTACTAAGGTCAACAGTTCCAGATTCGACCCATGACCAAGAACCGGGCGACATAGTGTAGCTCAGGCTTGTCCATGTAGCGGAATTGGGATCGCCACCTCCATCATAATCGGTCGAAACTTTTAATTCCAAGTCATTTCCTGTGTAGTTCATTGCGTTGGCAAAGGCAATATTGGCAGCTGTAAATGTGTCGAGGTTAAGCATAGGTGAAATCAACCAATCTTCGTTTTCGTTGGACCCGCCTGCATAACCGCTCATTTTCGTACAAGGGGTACCATTTACACCATAGATGGAATCAATGACCCATTCCTGGTCACCGATAACCGAAATTTTTGTCCAGTTGCCAAAGGAGTAATCATCAAAGTTGTGGGATTCAACCACTACGATATTGCCAATTGTCGCTTCATCAGCCGGGGCAGTTCCATCGGTTTTGTAATCAACGTTTGTCCCAAAATTGGTGTAAGGGTAAATAGTGAAATAATAGGTTGTGTTCGCTGTTAGTCCGGCAAACATTGCAGTTTCAACCCCATATGAAATGTTAAGGGCACCGCTTCCATCTGAAAGGTCGGCATCATTGGTAATGGGGGTTCCGTCCACAGGAACGGGAAGACTGGCTGAGGTTCCACCAAAAATAATGTATTTTGAAGGAAGCTGGTCGCCTGTTGCATCTGTCCATGAAAGGTTAATGTCGGTGGCATTTGCCGTTGCCGTGAAAGTTGTTGGATAGTTGGTGGGTTCGGGATCGGGCGTTCCCCCACCAAAGCTCGTATAAGCGAAATTGTCGATGCTCACCTGACCCGCACCGCTGTTGTTCTGGATAAAGGAAATGTAAACATCACCTTCGATATCAACGGTGATGTCACCCGAATTCAAAACAACTCCTTGTTCACCGCTTGATGTTACATTGCCAACAAGGATGTCATTCACGAAAACATCAAGGTTCACACCTGTTGAAAAGGCTTGCATATAATCAAAGCTGATCGTTCCAAACCCACCGGAAATAGTTCCTGAAGTAACTTCGGCCGTTGGTGTCCTGTCTTTTCCAAGACAAGGTGATTGTTCGTCAATGGGCTGGTCGCCGCGGCATTGCCAGTATTCCCATGTAGAGCCGTCAAGCCCTGGGAAAGTTCCGTCCTGATAGGAGTTTCCTATTTCAGGGTAGTTTTCAAATGTTTCGAGGCCATCGGCATAGGAAACATTGATGAGTGCCATAACCAAAATAATGGCAGTTGATAGGAAAAGTTTTTTCATGATTTTAATTTTTAAAAGTTAGTATGATTATTAATTGTGTTATTTGCGTAAGGGTGAGGCCTTAAAAGTATTTCATTCAGGCTTCCCACCAAGAAATATTTAATTTCTATCAATATTATTTAAATCTTCAAAGGCAACCTTCAATCTTTCCACCATGCTCAACTCGCCTTCGCGCAACCATTTTCTTGGATCGTAAAACTTCTTGTTTGGTTTGTCGTCCCCTTCGGGGTTGCCAATCTGTCCTTGCAGGTAATCATGGTTTTTTGCCTCATATTTCCTTACACCGTCCCAAAAAGCCCATTGTGTATCCGTATCAATATTCATTTTGATCACACCATAAGAGATTGCTTCCCTGATTTCATCATGGCTCGAACCCGAACCGCCATGGAATACAAAATTGACAGGTTTGTCATCCGTATTATATTTCTTCTGGATATAATCCTGTGAATTTTTCAGGATGATGGGGGAAAGCTTCACGTTGCCGGGTTTGTAAACACCATGAACATTTCCGAAGGCAGCTGCAACCGTAAAACGATCACTGATTTTTGAAAGTTCCTCGTACGCAAAGGCTACTTCTTCGGGTTGGGTATAAAGTTTAGAACTGTCGATGTCGGTATTGTCCACGCCATCTTCCTCACCGCCGGTAACACCAAGCTCGATTTCGAGGGTCATCCCGATTTTGCTCATTCTTTCTAAATATTTCTTGGAAATTTCGATGTTCTCTTCGATGGGTTCCACCGAAAGGTCGAGCATATGCGAGCTGAACAAAGGCTTTCCGTGTTCTTCGTAATACTTTTCACCGGCATCCAAAAGCCCATCGATCCATGGAAGGAGTTTTTTCGCTGCATGGTCGGTATGCAAAATTACGGGGACACCATATAATTCAGCCATCCGGTGAACATGCTCTGCTCCCGAGACTGCTCCAGCAATAGCGGCTTTTTCATTCTCGTTTGACAATCCTTTGCCCGCATAAAATGCTGCCCCACCGTTGGAAAACTGGATGATGACAGGGGAGTTATTGTTCTTTGCAGCTTCCAAGACCGCATTTACCGAATCGGTGCTCACCACATTTACCGCAGGTATGGCAAATCCATTCTTCTTTGCAATGGAAAAGACTTTTTGAAGATCGTCACCCGAAATTACCCCGGGTTTAACATGGTCTAAAATTTTTTCTGACATATTTTTAAAATTGTTTTGTGTTTCGTATTTCGTAATCTTGCATTGAATCATTGCAGTATTTGCAATGTTTGATGAAATATCAAATCCTATTATCTTTTACAAAGCAAGTAGTTATACTTTTTTTGCAAAAGGACAGCAAATTTACTGAATTCCCCTTAATTAATTATTAATATTTGTTAATTGTTGATAAGTAGTGGCTATATGAAAACGCCGATTTCTGCGTTGCGCTCGTACTGAAGCCTGTCATTTGCAAAAGCAAACTCCTTTGCTTTCAGTGCTTCACAAGCCTTGAACTTGGCGATTTCTTAAAACCCACTAAAAAATATTAAGTTTTATTAGGGATGCCAGGACGGGAAATGTGGTTGATAAGTGGGAATGGCCAATCTGTTTCGTATTGTATGAAAAATATGTTTTATCAGGGATATTAATTGGGAACCACATAATGAATCCCGGCATCGGGGCCCAATGGTAACCCAAGGAGCAACCAAATCACCAATAGGATAATCCATGAAACCAGGAATACAATGGAATAAGGGACCATGGTCGCAATGATTGTCCCTATACCTGCCTTTGGATCATATTTTTGGACATAGGCGATAATCAGCGCAAAGAAACTCATCATGGGCGATATAACATTCGTTACGCTGTCGCCAATGCGGTAAACCACTTGTGACAATTCGGGCGAATATCCCATGATCATGAACATGGGGATGAAAATAGGGGCAAGGATGGCCCATTTGGCCGATGCGCTTCCCATGAGCATATTGATACTTGCCGAAAGCAAAATAAACAGGATCATTTCGGGTATCAGGCCCATATTTGCCGACATCAGCAGGTCAGCCCCTTTAACGGCCAAAATAATCCCAAGGTTGCTCCATTTGAAATAAGCTACAAATTGTGCAGCAAAAAAGACGAGGACAATGTAGGTGGCCAATGTTTTCATGGAAGAGGCCATCCCATTTACCACATCCGAATCATTTTTAAAAGTCCCTGTTGTAAAACCGTAGGCCAGTCCCATCGTGCAGGCCACAATAAACAACATGGCCACGACCCCACGTATGAGGGGGGACGTGAGCAAACCTCCGTCCGTTCCCCGAAGAAAACCATTTTCGGGGATTATGCCTATAAGGGTAATGCCCACGATAACCAACATTGCGAGCAATGCCATCAACAAGCCTTTTTTTTCGGTTTTGGAAAGTTTATCGAACGAATCCTCTTTCTTGTTTGATTCTGTCCTGACGTATTTCCCCAATCTGGGCTCCACGATTTTTTCGGTGACAAATGTCCCTGCAAATGCAATTACAAAAGTGGATACAAACATAAAGTAATAGTTGGCCGTTGCATTGACCTCGTAGGTTGGGTCAAGGATGTTGGCCGCCTCCTGCGATAAACCTGCCAATAAGGGGTCAACTGTGCCAAGGATCAGATTTGCACTGAACCCACCGGAAACCCCGGCAAAAGCCGCTGCCATTCCCGCAATGGGATGCCTGCCTACAGCCACAAATATTACCCCGGCAAGCGGTATTAGTAATACATAGCCCACATCAGATGCTACATTTGACAATATCCCCGAAAAAACAAGGATAAAAGTGAGGAGGTGCTTTGGTGAGTTGAGTACCAACATCCGGATAATGGCATTTATCAGGCCACTTTGTTCGGCAATCCCGATTCCCAACATGGCCACAAGGACAATTCCGAGAGGGGCAAATCCCGTGAAATTATCTACCATCTCAAGTAAAATCATGTGGATGCCATCGTGCGATAAAAGGTTTATGGGCCGTACGATTTCACCGGTCCCGGGATGAACGGCCTCCCAGCCCATCCAATGGCCAATTGCCGAGAAAATCAATGCGGAAAGGGCAAACAAGGCGAAAAGTGTGGCTGGGTGCGGCAAGGCATTGCCCGCTCGTTCTGTCCAGTTCAACATCCTTTGAAAAACACCTGTTCTCTTTTTTGCTTTGCCCATCATAATCTCGTTATAGTTTGCCTATTTTTGGCAAAGAAACAAAACTTTGGAAATCGTATTGGGATTATTTCGGTTTTTACCGAACCTATCCTGGTTTTATGGTTTTCTTGTGCTTTTACATAATTGCTTTTTCACCCAGAAGGTGATTGGCTGTAATCCACCTGATTCGTTAATTATTTTGAACGGAGGTTTCATTGCACATAAAGGCAATTACATATTCAGTTTTTTTAACTTTAATCCCCCCAACTTTTCCAGTTAAGATACGTACATTTGCAGCCCGGTTTTTATTCAGGTAAATAATTACTTAATTTAATTAAATCACTTTTTTATCTTAACTATGGATTCAGTATGTGAGAGCGTGTATTGTTTGGCAAAAACACAAAATACAATCCCGAAGCTTCGGGACAAAAAACAAACCTGTCCTTGCCGGCAGGCGGGATAAATTTCAAAGAAAAAAAATCAATAATCCAAACAGGTTTCGTATTTATGATTTGAAAATCTTGGCAATTATCCGCCAGGAATGTTGGACAAGTTTTGAGATTTATAATTTTGGCCTTTGTCTTTATTGATTTGTTCAGGTTGGGATAATTCGGTGAAAAAGGTTAAAAAACATGATACAGATGAGCAAGAAAAATATATCATTAAAACCCGATTATGTTTTTGAAACAAGCTGGGAAGTTTGCAATAAAGTAGGGGGGATTTATACGGTTCTTTCATCCAAGGCCCAAACCATGATGGAGGGCTACGGCGACAACTATATTTTTATTGGGCCGGACGTTTGGAAAGAAACCATCGAAAACCCTGACTTTATCGAGGACAATACTTTGTTTTCGTCCTGGAAAGAAACAGCCCTGAAGGAGGGGCTGAGGCTAAAGATTGGCCGTTGGAACATCCCCGGTAACCCAATCGCCATCATTGTGGACTTTACACCTTTTTTTACCGAAAAGGATAAAATATTCGCTTCGTTTTGGGAAACCTATAAACTAAATTCCATTTCAGGTGGTTGGGATTATGTCGAGCCGGCTTTGTTTGGTTATGCAACCGGGAAAGTAATAGAGAGTTTTTACAATTTTTACCTTTCCGCACAGGACAGGATCATTGCCCATTTCCATGAATGGATGACGGGTGCAGGGGTTTTGTACCTGAACGACAAAACGCCTCAAATTGGTACCGTTTTTACGACACATGCAACCAGTCTTGGTCGTTCCATTGCCGGGAACAATATGCCACTTTACCGCGATATGGAAAATATGGATGCAGCAAGGATGGCGGAGCAACTCGGGATTGCAGCCAAATATTCCCTTGAAAATTTATCGGCAGAAGTTTCTGATTGTTTTACCACCGTGAGCGATATTACCGCCGGGGAGTGCAAGAGCCTGATGACAAAGGAGGTGGACGTTGTAACACCCAATGGGTTTACAGCTTCGTTCCTGCCTTCGCCCAAAACCTTTACCGCAAACAGAAAGAAAGCCCGTGCTAAGTTGGTACAGGTAGCTGAAGCTGTCCTTGACCAAAAGATAGAAAATGATGCAATGATGGTACTTACAAGCGGTCGCTATGAATTCAGGAACAAAGGCCTTGATGTTTTTATTGATGCTTTGGGCAAAATGAACCAATCGGATAATAACAGGCAAATAGTGGTTTTCATTGCTGTTCCGGCCAACCATGCGGGCCCTCGCAACGATGTCCAAAAATTAATGGGAGGAGCTGATTATGCAAAACCCGTTTCGGGCGAATACCTTACACATAGTTTATATAGTGTGGCGCATGATCCGGTTTTGAATAAAATTTCGGAAAACAAACTGGGGAATTCCCCTAATGATAAGGTGAAGGTGATTTTTGTGCCGGTTTACCTCGATGGGAACGATGGGGTTTTTAACATGGGGTATTACCAATTGCTCCCCGGTTTTGATGTAACTGTTTTCCCTTCATATTATGAACCCTGGGGATATACGCCCATGGAAAGCATCGCATTTAAAATACCAACACTTACAACTTCATTAGCTGGTTTTGGCCTGTGGTTGCAATCACATACAGATATAAAAAACAAGGCAGCTTTTGTGGTCGAAAGGGACGATGAAAACTATTCGGAGGCAGTTGACCGGATTTCCGAACACCTGATGGATTATGCTTCGCTCAACAAAGATGATTATCGCAAAGCTGCAACCGAGGCCTATGAAATTTCCAAATTGCTTTATTGGGAAAACCTTGCCGGAAATTACCGTAAGGCTTATGGTATTGCCTTGAAAAAGGTTGAAAGCCGTTCTGAATTGTTCAGTAACAAACAGTCCATACAATATAAGGTCTATACAAATGGGACATCGCTGAAACCGGAATGGAAAAAAGTGTATGTAAAAGTGAATGTGCCCGAAGAGCTGGAGCCTTTGCGCGAACTATCCATGAACTTATGGTGGTCATGGAACTATGAGGCCGAGGAACTGTTTATGTCCATCAATAAGGAATTATGGGAAAGCGTTCGCCATAACCCGGTGGTTTTCCTAAACGGCCTCTCTTTTGAAAAGTTTCAGGATTTACGGAAAGACAAGGCATTTCTCCAGGCAATGGAAAAAGTTTATACCTCGTTTAAAAAGTACATGAACGAGGCAAAAAACAAACCTGAAAACCAGATTGCCTATTTCAGTATGGAATTTGGCCTTCACGAATCCATTCGCACCTATTCCGGTGGTTTGGGGATACTTGCCGGGGATTACCTGAAACAGGCCAGCGATTCCAATGTGAACATGGTCGGCATAGGTTTGATGTACCGGCATGGGTATTTCAGTCAGAGTATCTCATTGTTTGGCGATCAGATAGCGGGCACAATACGTGAGAAATTCGCAGAACTGCCCATCCATCCTGTTTACGATGAAAACAATGAGTGGTTGAAAATAGGTGTTGCCCTGCCCGGTCGTACCCTCACGGCCAAGGTTTGGGAGGTGAAAGTTGGCAGGATCTCGCTTTATTTATTGGATACCGATAATTACATGAATTCCGCTGATGACCGCACGATCACAAGCCAGTTGTATGGTGGCGATTGGGACAACCGGTTTAAACAGGAATTGCTGCTTGGGGTAGGGGGGATACGATTGATCGATGCCCTTGGCCTGAAACCCGATGTTTTCCATCTGAACGAAGGACATGCTGCTTTTGCCGGAATGGAACGCCTTCGCTACCTTGTTCAGGACAATGCACTTGGTTTTGATGCTGCCCTGGAAGTTGTGAGAGGGACTACCCTTTTTACTACACATACACCTGTCCCCGCTGGTCACGACAAATTTACCGAAGATGTTTTGAGGACCTATATCCCGCACTATGCTGATCGTTTGGATATTTCGTGGGAAGATTTTATGGGCCTGGGCCGTTTTAATAAAGAAGACCACACCGAACGCTTTTCGATGAGCGTACTGGCAGCTCATTGTTCGAGCGAAATAAACGGTGTGAGCAAAATCCACGGACGAGTTTCCCGGGAAATGTTTGTGGGGCTTTATCCGGGATATTTCCCCGAAGAACTTCATATTGGTTATGTGACCAATGGTGTACATTATCCTACATGGACTTCGGCAAATTGCCAGCGCCTGATGAAGGAGAACAACCTAAATATTGACGATCTTCGGAATGCAGATGAAAAAACCTTGCAAAAATTGCGAAATATCCCTGACAACATGATTTGGGAAAACCGCAAAAAGGCCAAGAACGATTTTGTGGGATTCCTGAAAGAAAAGGTGAGCAGGGATTTGAAAAAACGTCAGGAAAAACCAAAAGTGATTTTTGATACCCTTGAAGGAATTGATCCCAATGCGTTGTATATTGGTTTTGCAAGGAGGTTTGCAACCTATAAAAGGGCACACCTGCTGTTTACGAACAGGGAGCGTTTGCTGCAAATCATTGATGGTTCCGATCGCCCCGTCCGTTTTGTCTTTGCCGGAAAAGCGCATCCCAATGATATCCCCGGACAGGATTTGATAAAAAAGATCATCCATATTTCCAAAGAGCCGGAATTTATCGGAAAAGTATTCTTCCTCGAAAATTACAATATGGCGGTCGCTAAAAAAATGATACCCGGGGTCGATATCTGGCTCAATACACCTACACGCCCATTGGAAGCCTCAGGCACAAGCGGCGAAAAAGCAGTGATGAACGGTGTGGTGAACCTGAGTGTTTTGGATGGCTGGTGGGCAGAGGGTTACCGCAAAAATGCCGGTTGGGCCATTCCCGAGGCACGTTCGTATGGCAACCAGGCTTTCCAGGATGAACTGGATGCCGAAACAATTTACAATATTATCGAAGATGAGATTTTGCCACAATATTTCGACAGGGACGAAAACGGGGTTCCGCAAGGCTGGGTTTCCTTCGTGAAAAACACCCTGACGGAAGTGGCGCCGAACTTCACCATGAAACGAATGCTGGATGATTATCACCGGAAATTCTATTCCAAATTGTTCAAGTTGAGCAAAAGGGTGAACGAAAAGCATTTTGAACATGCAATCCGTATTGCCGAATCAAAAAGGATTATCGCCTCCAGATGGCAAGGGCTCGAAGTGGTGGAGATGCGTTTCCCTGATACAAGTTCCGAGCCTTTAAAGCTGGGACAGGACTTTGCCGTGGAAGTTGTTATGAAAACCAACCATATCCCCTCGGCCAATATTGGCGTGGATTTGCTCCTCGGGAACAAAGAAAACGGAAAGGTAACGAAAGTTTATCTTTCGGAAGAGTTGGAGCTGACGAGCAGCACCGGGGAGAATGCTGTTTACGCAGGTTCGGTCCATCTAACGGTCGCCGGGATATTTGATTTCGCTGTCCGTATTTTTGCAAAAATTGATTTGCTGAACAACCGGCAGGACGTTAATCTTGTGAAGTGGGCATAAGGTGCAATTTTGAGAAAACCCATCACAGTTTTACCGCCCGATACAGTCGGGAAACCGTGCTGGAAAAAGATACATTTGGTTTGTCATAACCAGTTGGGTCGAAGCAAGCCCGTGGACGGAGACCCGAAACCGAAGAACCAGTTGGGTCGAAGTAAGCTTGCGGGCAGCGACCCGACTGGTTGAAGAAAAGACCAAACTATTTCCCAATTTGTCGTGTTGCCCATACTGCAAGACCGGCTTCAACCCAACAGGTTTTTTGGAATCAACCCGACTGGTTGAACAAAAGACCGCAAACTATTTCCCAATTTGTCGTGTTGCCCATACTGCAAGACCGGCTT
Organism: Chlorobiota bacterium; assembly: GCA_013151015.1. Lineage (GTDB taxonomy): Bacteria > Bacteroidota > Bacteroidia > Bacteroidales > JAADJA01 > JAADJA01. Next base: position 22,959 of record JAADJA010000078.1, on the reverse strand, counting down.
CAACCCAACAGGTTTTTTGGAATCAACCCGACTGGTTGAAGAAAAGACCGCAAACTATTTTCCAACCTGTCAGGTCGCCTGCGCACATTCCAACTTCGACCTTACAGGTTTTGCCAACTTCGACCTTACAGGTTTGTGTGTGACCTAATGCAATTGCAAAAAGGAAATTAATAATTCTTACTTCAGAGGCAACCTTAGCACCTTGTCCTACTGTCTGGTGAATGAATATAATGTTTCTTGGCAGGTTTGCAAAAACAAAGCTGATTAGGAGCAGTAATATCCCGATAAACGAGGACTCTCGACAAAGTCGGAGCTCGAAAGAAATCAACCAATAAAATTTCCGGTCTGCCGATAAAGGCAGGCAAACTTGATTTCTTACGGTATAATTTAATATCTTTGTGCAAATTTTAAGATTTATAAAACTTTCCCAATGAAAAAAACACAACTGACTTTCGCTACTTTGCTTTTTATGTTTGCTGCATATGCCGGAAACCCACTTACCACAAATTTCTCAAATTTCTATTCCAATATCGAACAAGTTGGCCTTGCGGAACAATATGGAAAGCTTGATGGCAATATAGCAAGCTACATCCTTGACGGTTCGGTAGCGCTTGAAAATAAGGCCGCCGTTATCAATGCAATGTACATCGATCCCAAAGCGGATTTCAATGCAACTACTTTCAGGCAGTATCTTGCACGCACCATTAAAGGTGACTGGCAAAACCTGGATTTGACACAATTGACGGGCGATGAGCTTTTTTGCCTTGCGTATATTACATACATGGATAAACCATCTGACCCACAGGCCGCATTTGTGATTTTTGAACAGGCAAAAGAAAAATCAAGTTCAAGTTTCCTTGTTAATTTTTTCTATTCATTGGTACATGCGCAAATCTTCGCCAATGATGGAAATTATTGTGAAGCTTTTAAAGTATGTGAAGACGCCCGCAACAATGACAAGCTCACGAATGATTTTGGTGAATATGCCGTTAACGTCATATTTGATTCGGTGAATGATTATAACAAGAAATGCAATTAGATATCATGTATAATATTAAAAGGCCTGCCTGTTCTGACAGGCTTTTTTTATGTTCGTTATCGCACAATCGCTGTTCGGATTAATACAGTACCATGAAATATCGCTCCATGTTAAATATGTATCCGGTTAATTTAATGAAACATATCTTTTATGGCATGGATTTGTATTCATAAGCGGATTATTTTGAAATTAAGAATTATAAATCAATCATTAGAAACTATGAAAAAGTTGTTACTGTCGGCAATCCTGTTTTTGGGAGTAGCCCTTTATGCCCAGGACGAAATGCGCTTAATGCGTTTCCCTGCAATTCACGGAGACCAGGTTGTGTTTTCATATGCCGGGGATTTATACACGGTTGAAAAGAGTGGGGGACTGGCCCGGAAACTTACGACCTTTGAAGGCTACGAGATGTTTGCCCGCTTTTCGCCCGATGGGAAGAACATTGCATTTACCGGACAATATGATGGCAATACGGAAGTGTTCCTGATCCCTTCGGAAGGTGGCGTCCCAAAGAGGTTGACATACACAGCTACCCTTGGCCGGGATGATGTTTCTGACCGTATGGGCCCCAATAATATTGTGATGACCTGGAAAAACGATGAGCAAATTGTTTATCGTTCACGGAAAAAATCCTTCAACTCGTTTAAAGGCCAGTTGTTTTTGGCCAATGTAAATGGCGGTTTGTCAGAGGAATTGCCATTGCCGAGCGGTGGTTTTTGCAGTTATTCGCCCGATGGAAAGAAATTGGCCTATAACCGGGTATTCCGCGAGTTCCGTACCTGGAAATATTACAAAGGGGGAATGGCCGACGATGTTTGGATTTATGATTTTGAATCAAAGGAAATCAAGAATATCACCAATAATATTGCCCAGGATATTTTTCCCATGTGGCACGGCGATGATGTTTACTTTCTTTCCGATCGTGACAGGACGATGAACCTGTTTGTGTATAACACGGTTTCGGGGGAGACGAAGAAAGTGACCAAATACACCGAATATGATATTAAGTTCCCTTCCCTTGGTGACAATTCCATCATTTTTGAGAACGGTGGCTTTTTGTACAATTATGATATTGCGAGCGGCGAAACCACAAAAATCCCGGTAATAATAGCTGATGATTTGATCGAAGGCCGTGATGCGTATAAAGATGCGAGCAAGATGATACGGAGCTATGCCGTTTCCCCGGATGGAAAAAGGTTGGTATTCGGTGCCCGTGGCGATGTTTGGTCGGTGCCGGCAAAACACGGGATTACGAAAAACCTGACTGAAACTTCGGGCGTGCACGAACGTGACGTGGAATGGTCGCCCGATGGGAAATTCATTTCCTATATTTCGGACAAAACCGGGGAAGATGAGATTTATATCCAAAGCCAAGATGGGATGGAAGAAGCTATCCAGATTACAAAAGGGAGCCATAATTATAAGTATGACCCTATTTGGTCACCCGATAGTAAAAAAATCATGTGGTCCGACAGGATGCAACGACTGAACTATGTTGATATTGATTCCCGGAAAGTGGTTGTAGTGGAAGAAAGCCTGGATGGTGAACTGAGAAGTTATTCATGGTCGCCAGATAGCCGCTGGATTGCTTTCTCGCTTCCCGAAAGGGCCAAGATGTCGAGGGTTTGGGTTTATAGCCTTGAAACCAAGGAGAAAAACCCTGTTACCGATGATTGGTACAATTCAAGCGGAGCTGAGTTCAGTAGCAATGGCAAATACCTTTTCTTCACTTCTTCAAGGGACTTTAACCCGATTTACAGTTGGACAGAATGGAACCATGCCTATCGCGATATGTCAAAACTCTATTTTGTGACTTTAAGAAAAGATGTCGAAAACCCGTTCTCCCCTGAAAACGATGAAGTTGAAGTTAAGGAAGATAAAAGTGGTTCCGATAACGATAAAAAAGATGATAAAAAGGGCGACAAGAAATCCGATGCCAAAACAGATGAAGCCGATGGTAAAAACATCGAGATAGATTTTGACGGGATTGTCGATCGTATCCTTGTTATACCCGGTGATGCAGGTTCGTATTGGAACGTGAACGCTATCGACAACAGTGTGTATTATGTTACTTACAACAGCAAAATGCAGAAATCGGCTTTCAAGCTTTATGACCTGAAAAAGAAAAAGGAAACCGATTTGGGGAACTTCAGTAGCTATATCATATCGGCCAATCACAAAAAAATGATGATATCCTCCAAGGGCAAATATGCGGTTATTGATTTGCCGAAAGGGAAAATAAGCTTGAAGGATTATGTGGATGTTTCCAATATGAAAGTATGGGTAAACTTGAAAGAGGAGTGGAAGCAGATTTTTGATGAAGCCTGGCGGCAAATGCGCGATTTCTTCTATGATCCGGGAATGCACGGACTTGACTGGGAAGCCATCCACACAAAGTATGAACCATTGGTGCCTTACGTGAACAACCGTAATGATTTGAATTACATCATTGGTGAAATGATTGGCGAAATAAGTATCGGCCATGCCTATATCAGCGGTGGCGACAAGCCAAAACCCGAGCGTATTAAAATGGGCCTTCTTGGTGCCGGGTTGAACCGGGACGAATCGGGCTATTATAGAATCGACACGATCCTGAAAGGCGAAAACTGGACAAAGGGAACCCGTGCCCCACTTACGGAAGTGGGTGTTGACGTAAACAAAGGCGATTTTATTATTGCCATCAATGGCAAGACAACCAAGGATATGAACGACATCTATGAAGCTTTGATCGGGACTGCGGGCAAGGAAGTCCAGCTAACGGTCAATAGCAGTGCTTCTGCTGATGGTGCGCACGATATAATCGTGGTACCGGTTGCCAACGAAGCCAACTTATATTATTACAACTGGGTCCAGCATAATATCGATAAAGTGAACGAAGCCACTGACGGGAAAGTGGGCTATATCCATGTCCCGGACATGAGTGCTGCCGGCCTGAACGAGTTCATAAAACATTTTTATCCCCAGTTGAACAAAAAAGCTTTGATTATTGACGACCGGGGAAATGGTGGCGGAAATGTATCGCCCATGATTATCGAAAGGCTCAACAGGCAATTGGTGATGTGGAGCATGATGCGGAACGGCAGATCGGAAACAAGCCCGAGGGGAATGCTTTATGGCCCCAAGGTGATGTTGATCGATAATTATTCCGCTTCCGATGGCGATTTGTTCCCCTTCCAATTCCAGAAAATGAAGATGGGGAAAATTGTTGGTATGCGCAGTTGGGGAGGCGTTGTCGGGATCCGTGGTTCATTGCCATTTATTGATGGTGGCGACCTGAGGAAACCGGAGTTTGCCCGTTTTGACATTGAAGGGAAAAACTGGGAAATTGAAGGCCATGGTGTCGATCCGGATATTGTGGTCGATAACGATCCCGCAAAAGAATATGTAGGTGAAGACCAACAATTGGACAAAGCAATTGAGGTGATATTGGAAGACTTGAAAAACTGGCCGGAGGGGTGGCCGGAGATTCCTGATTTCCCGGATAAGACAAAATAATTTTCGTAATTTCGCCCTATGCAAACAATCGTAATAAAAACCGATAATACAAAGAATGCTACTTTGTTGGCCGATTTCTTAAAAAGCCTGCAATATGTTAAATCTGTTGCCTTTCAATCTGATATTAATGAGAAAGTATTGAAAGCCGAAGATTGGGCAAAGCCAGGACGTCCTGCAACCTATCAGGAAGTTGAGGATAAATTAGTTGAAGCTGAAAACAGTATGGATTTATCGGTTGCCGAAGCAAAGGAACATGCATATAAAATTATTGAAAGTTGGCAGAGGGAATCAAAGTGATATTTAAGCAGTCGGCTTCTGAAGATATTGCTTATACTGCCTGAGAGATAATGCTGAGGAATCACTTTCTGATATATTTCGTGAATTCATCAAACTAAAAAAACCTTCGATAATTTCGAAGGTTTTTTGTTTTTCCTGTTTTTTGTTTTTCAATACTATAAACCCAGTTTCGCTTTCACCATTTCCGTGATATCGTAATCTTCGTTCAGGTAAACCCAATTGCCCTCCATGCTGATATCAAAAACATAATCGTAACCCATCTCTTTGGCAAGTGCCTTTGCTGCACCAAATACCTGATCCTGTAGAGGCTTGATTTTTTGTTCCTGGAGTTTCGCCATATCCCCGTCCCTGCCAAACTTTTTTTCCTTAAAATCATTTGCCTGTTTTTCGGCATTGAAAATCTCCTCCTGCTTTTTTTTCCTGGATTCGGGTGAAAGACCAGATTCGTTTTTCACGTACTCTTTATAAAGCTGGTCGATGCGTTTGAATTTATTGTCGATTTCGGTATTCCATATCTTGGCAATGGAATCCAGTTCTTTGTTTGCCTTGCTGAAAGCGGGCATTTCATCCAGGATCGTTGCCGATTCAAAATAGGTTAGTTTTTGGGAGAACCCCAATTGCCATACAAAAACACTGATAAATATTCCAAGCATTGCTTTTTTCATAATAATAAAGTTTAAATGATTTGGCTTCGCAATACATATATCACGCCAAAATATTTTGAACGAAATTATTTTTTTATGGAACCGGGATATGCCCGTTGGGCGAAAAAGGCTATTGTGCCACCTTTCCGGCTTTAATGTTGTTTGTCAATTAAGGATCTGTTTCTTCCAGGTCGAGGGCAACGAAGGCGTTATCTCCAAAAGGGTTATTGTTCAATAGCGGGTTTTGATCCCTGAATTCAAAGGGCTGTTCCTTTGGTTCGATAGGGATTGTTGGTTGCGATTTGCGTTTAGGGCGGTTATTCCCGTTCAAGATAAATGTTTGCAAGTGGGTATCGGATAGTGGCCCGTTTTAGGATACCGTCTTCATATTCATATTCGTAATCGTTTTTCTTGTTTTTGTTAATCTTGAAAACATGGTAAATGTGATCGCCAATGGCCTCGATTTTCTTTTGTTCCCCACTTGTTTCGTAATAGATCGTTGAAATGTCCACGGGCTCGTTAAAATAAACCAGGCTGCCGCTATACCTTATCTTATTGTATATGTAGGAGGTGTCCTCGTCCCCTTCGATTACGGTATAGTAATTCCCTGTTTTGGTGATACGGGTATCGGAACTCACTTTCCCTTTTCGTATTATTTTCAAGTGCGATTGCAGCAATTCCCCATTGCGATAAGTCCCTTCCTGCGAATAAATTCCCTTATAGGTGAAAATGAACTTGAAATCCACACTCGTGATAGCTTTCACGATTGTGTCGTGTCCTATAATTTGTTGCTCAACGTTCAATTCACCCACGTCCATGCCGAATACTTCGATATTGTATTTAGCTTTCTTTACCTGTGTTTGTGCGATGCAATGAAAAGATGAAATAAAATTAAAAATGCCAAGCAACCCTAATTTTATTATTTGTTTTGAAAGACGTGTCATTGCAGTTAAATAACCTGAATTGGAAAAAAGCCAAGAATGGCATTTTAAGCCGTGATATTTTTAGAGTGGGCAAATATACTATTTTTAACATTTGTGTTATCCTTCTTTAGTTTGAGTATGTTTAAAAAGTTTAATTTTACGGTCATATTGATTTTTTACTATGGAACAATACCACCATCACGATCACAATTCCAGGAATATAGGACTGACCATCATCCTTAACCTTGGGATTACCATTGCACAGATTATCGGTGGGATTGTTTCGGGGAGCATGGCACTGCTTTCGGATGCCGCACATAATTTCAGCGATGTGCTATCATTGATGATTAGTTGGGCCGCACGGAAACTTACCAGGCGGAAATTGACCACCGACAGGACTTTTGGTTACAAACGGGCAGAGATATTTGCTGCTTTTGTCAATTCCACTACTTTGATAGTTATTGCGGTTGTTTTGGCAATCGAAGCTATTGAACGATTAATGGACCCAATTGAAGTTCAGGGGAGCATTGTCATTTGGCTTGCTGGGCTAAGTGTCCTCATAAATGGTTTGTCGGTTCTGCTGATTCATAAAGATGCTAAAAGAAGTATGAACATGAGATCGGCTTACCTGCATCTTTTTACCGATATGCTTACCTCCGTTGCTGTGCTTTTTGGTGGCGTTTTGATGAAATATTATGGCTGGTATTGGGTTGATGGTGTTTTGTCGTTGGGAATAGCTGTCTTTCTGGTTTATAGCAGTTGGGCCATATTTGCAGGATCGCTTAAAATAATGATGCAGTTTACGCCCCAATCCATCGACATTGAAAAAATCGCAATTGAAGTCCAGAAAATTGATGGTTTAAAAAACATCCATCATATCCATGTATGGCAGCTTGATGAACATGAAATCATCTTTGAAGCCCATGTAGACCTTGATATGGATATCCGGCTTTCTGAATTTGAAATCATCCTGCAAGATATCAATGAAATCCTGCGTCAATACGAAATCCATCATTGCAATATCCAACCCGAATTTGCTGTTGAGGACAATAAGGAATTAATCAATAATCAGGTACATTGAAAAGGATGATGAACAAAATTGAGATATTATGTCCCGGTAGAAATTGCCCAAAATGTAAACGCTTCGTCAGGTATTTTGAAATGTTCATTGCCGAGAACCATGACAAAACGGAAAGTGGATACAAACAGCCATCAACAAAACAAGCAGATGAAAATACTGATAATTTGTACCGGAAACACTTGTAGGAGTCAAATGGCAGAAGGTTTCCTTAGATCATTTGACCCACGGATGGACGTTTTTTCAGCCGGAACGAAGGCCGAGTCAAAAGTAAACCCACATGCCATAAAAGTGATGGGAGAGGAGGGCATTGACATAAGTTTGCAACAACCCGAACCCGTTGAGAAATACCTAAAGGATAGTTTTGATTATGTGATTACCGTTTGCGATGGTGCAAAAGAAATCTGTCCGGTATTTACGGGCAAAGTCAAAAACCGTTTGCATATGGGTTTTGAAGACCCGGCAGATGCCAAAGGTTCTCCCGAAGAAGTTCTCCATGTTTATCGAAAAGTGAGGGATCGGATTAAAGAAGGTTTTTTGGGGTTTTACAAGAAGTTATAATGTGGCAACCTCTAATAATTTAGTTTCAAAATGTGGGCCTTTTCTTGCCCGGCTCTCCGTCCGAGCTCTTTGGCATCGTGCAGTTTCCTGTTTTGTGTTCGTTATCTTCGCAGGTGTTTGGTGGGGCACCTCAACAAAACTTGTATCTATGATTTTCCCTTCATGTGCTATTGGCCCGTTATCTTCCGGTTTTGAACGGGAAACCCTAAAAAAGTCCTTTTCACAGATCAAGCTTGGACATGCGTTCTTTGAAGTCCCGAACTGTTTTTTCGTCAGGGGCTTGATCGCTCAATGTCAATCCTGGAAAATGGCCAAAATTGGGCCTGTCACGTGTCTGCAATTCTATTTGGTTGTCGCTCTGGTTTTAATACCTCTGAAGGATGGATATTTCTAACATCAAATATACCCCTTCTCAAATTCCCTGTTTTATGAAACAGGCACGATTAAAAAGTCTTCATATAGGAAAGAGGGTGTAAGGGATCTGCAATATTGACGTCAAACTGCTAAAACAACTATCAATTTTAATATGAAAAGTCTTCGTTCCCTTTCTTGTTCCTTAATGGTGTTGATGATTCTAACACTTTCTTCGTTTATTGTACCAGATAATTTTGAAAACAAAGAAAAAGGCAATCCCAATAGTCTCTTATATGCAGATATTATTAAAGTTGTGGCAAGTGGGGCCGGGAACAGCTATACCTTTGCGGTAACCATTGATTCGCCTGATACGGGTTGTGACCAGTACGCCGATTGGTGGGAAGTTATTTCTGAAGATGGCGATTTGATTTACCGGCGAATTCTTGCCCATAGCCATGTTGGAGGTCCTTTTACCCGGTCTGGTGGCCCGTTTGCGATTTCCGAAAACCAGAAGGTTTGGATCAGGGCTCATATGAATAATACCGGTTTTGGGGCCAATGAAGGAATAACTTATTTCGGGACAGTGGCCTGTGGGTTCAAAGCCCTGGAAATGTCGCCCGGTTTTGCACTTGACATCGAGGACGATGAGCCACAACCCGATGATTGCCTTTTTTAGGTATGGGTTTCATGATAATTGTGCAATGGGCTGTCCCTGAGGAGTCTCGCTAAATGTTTTTGTGGAACAACTGAAGTGCCTGCAAATATCTGTCAATATGAAAAAACTACTCACCTTATTCCTGTTCCTGTTTTCTTTTTCTGTCCAATACGGCCAAACTGTTTTGACGGAAGCTGTTGATTTTACAGCCTATGATGTAGATGGGAACGAGTGGACTTTGTTTGATATTCTGGAAGCCGGGCAATATGTTTGCCTCGATTTTTCAAAAGCAGATTGTATCCTAAGCCAGGAAAATGCACCATCTGTCAACGAGGCCTATGAATATTTTGGCTGCAACGGTTTTGATGTGGTCTTTCTTGGGGTCAATTCAGGGAATACCCTTGTAGAAGTGCAGTTTTACCTTGCGGAAAATGGAATCGGCTTTCCTTATATCAGTGGGATAAATGGCAATGAAGTATTGACTGTTTATGAAGATTACGATATTGGGGCCTGCCCAACTCAAATACTGATTGCTCCCGATAAATCAATTTTGGAACAAGATATTTGGTCTTACGAGGGAGATGTTGTTCTTGTTCCGGTTCTTGAAAACCACGGACTGGTTCAGAATTCTTGTTTGGTCGGGATAAATGAAAAGCGGGAGATGACAATAAGCCTGTTCCCTAATCCGGCAGACCGTTTTATCAATGTCCGGCTCCATGACCAAAACCGTATTGATGATACGAAGATCGAAATTTTTAATATTCTTGGGAAAAAGCAAAAAAGTTTTGAATTTGTTTCTCGTCAGATGGAAATCGATATTTCCGAATTGGACGAAGGTTTGCACATAATGGTGGTTACTGTAGGTTCCGAAAAGGTGAAAGTGAAACGCTTTGTTGTTTCCAGATGATAGGTGTACGACAAATACACGTAATTCAAATTTATCGTACATCCCGGATGATTCACTATTTAATTCACCGAATCCTTGTGTTAACATTTCTTTAACAATTATACTTGTAAGTTTCCAATACCCAAAACGTTTAACCAATGAATTAAACAATTCTGTTTTGGTTAAAACGCATAATTTCCCAATATTCCATATACTCGTTTTTATCGGGTCGATATTGTTTTTAATTTCTGGGATCAGGGCACAAGGTCCTCCTGTTTATGTGCAGACGCCTATTTTGCTTGGGCTGGACGGGGGAGGGGTTCGGACGTTTGGGAAACTCATCAAAAAAGGAAATGTGAATATTTACTTGCAACCGGTGGTAGTCCCTTATAATATTACGGCAAAGTTCCAGATGGGCGGGATTGCCCCTTTTATCAGCAAATCGGTAAATGAGATGGAAGCACAAACGGGATTGGGCGATATGGCCCTGTTTGCGAAGTATGTGTTTTTCCAGAAAGACGGAAAGGGGAAAACTTTTCGGGTTTTGGCAAGGGTAAAGCAATCGTTCCCAACGGGTAAAACGAATGTGACACCTGCAATCGGGACAGGCTCCTACCAAACGCTTACCGGATTGGTTGCCGGATATGTAACGACAAAATTTGGGGTTTATGGCGATTTTGGGTACAATTACACTTCGGCCGGTTTGCCCGATAACCTGGTTTATGATTTTGGGTTCAGCGTGCCTTTGCTCCCACAGCAATATCCACCAAACCAAATCAACCTTTCCCTTGAATTCACGGGGAATTATATTTTCGGGAAATCCAGTAACAATTTTTTTGTCGCGCCCGCTATCCAATATATAGCCGGAAGAAGGGTGCTATTTGAAACAGGGGTCCAGTTACCGCTTATTGAGGATGTGGAGCCCGGCCAAAAAACAAAATTCATGGTTTTATTGGGGACAAGGATTTTAATATTTTAACAGAAAATCAAAATATCAATAGCCCTGACCTGAAGGTCAGGGCTAAAAGAACAAAAAGATAGCCAGGGTGTTAGGATTTGTCCGGGCTATTAAATAGTAATAAGGAAAATATATGAAAAAGTTAATTGTAATATTATCGTTTTTAGTCTTTTTGGGAACTGTCCATATAAAAGCACAATCACCTTCGGATACGCTTGTCCATAAAAAAGTAGAGGTGAATGTTGATGGATTGTCCTGTCCGTTTTGCGCTTACGGCCTGGAGAAAAAGGCGATTGGGATTGCCGGGGTTGACAGTGTGAAAATTGATGTGGAAAAAGGTTTGATGACGCTCAAAGTAAAAGATGGGAAAGTAATCGCTGAAGACGACATCAGGAAACAAGTGAAGAAAGCCGGTTTTACCCCGGGCGAAATTTCCTATCCCGATCCTGACTGAAATGCGGAAACACCAAATCTATATTTTACTGTTTGCAATTCTCCTTATTGGCTGCAAACATGAAACCGGGTCTTGGTTTATGACCTTAAAGGTGAACTTTTACAAACCTTGAACTCATTTCTGGACAAACCAACAGATGTTTTTGTTTTTTGGGAAAGATTATTCGTGGCCAATTATGGTTCAGGGTCGGTTTCTGTTTTCATTAAGCAGGTCCTGTAAGAGCCACTAAATAAATAATTCTACCATGGGATTTAGAGTTGATAAACCTTAGGGCTGGTTTAATAGCAAATAATATTGTATTTTTGTGAAAAAGTAATAAAATGAAAAATCCCTTATTTAAACTGATTACCGTCAATCCAAATATTTGCGGAGGAAAACCGACAATCAGGAATACAAGATATACCATTGAACTGATTCTTGATTTGCTTTCTGCCGGAATGTCGGAACAAGAAATCATTGATGATTACCCAGCTCTTACAAAAGAAGATATTAAGGCCTGCCTTGCATATGCCTCACGTTTGGCAAAAGTCAAATCAATTTCAAAAGTAGTGGCATGATTTTCCTTGTTGATGCAAATTTGCCTTATAAATTGGCTTTGATGTTAAGGAATAAAGGCTATGATGTTCTTCATACCGATGATTTGTCCAATAAAGAAAGGACTACTGATAATGAAATAAGGGATATTTCATTGGATCAAAACAGAATTGTAATTACCAAGGATTCTGATTTTTTGGATTCGCATTTAGTTAATCAAATTCCAAAGAAATTATTATTGGTATCAACAGGGAATATTGTTAACAAAGACTTGTTTCATCTTTTTAACAAATATTTTGATGATATTGTCTCTCTTTTTGATAATTATAATTTGGTTGAGATTAATAATCAAGAGATAGTGGCCCATGAAAAATGATTTTAGATTTTAATCAGCCAATCATAGTTGCCGAGTCAATTCAAGATGTAGAATTTGAAGAATTAAGAAACGTTTGACTTGTGAGCGAAGCAGACTCACTACACATCCAATAATCCCATATTTTCCGGTGAATCAAGTTTTGCATACACAATCCCACCAGTGCGCTGGCCGAGAGGGGTTCGCCAGGAATAGTGTTGGCGGGGGTGTGTCCTTCAGAAACTGTCTTAAAAATTCTTCCGTATAATTACGTCAGGAACGATTCTTTAAACTATCTTTATGGCAAAAAAGATGACACACGCCAAAGTTGAGCTGTTTAACAAGGAAATACGGGAAGATGCGATGTTCTTTAAAGTACTGGGACATCCTGCACGGCTTTCTATCATTATGTTCCTTGCAGAAATGGACACTTGTTTTACGGGTGATATCTCCAAAGAAATCCCACTTGGAAGGACAACGATCAATCAGCACCTCAATGAACTAAAAAAGATTGGATTGATTACAGGCCGTATTTCCGGGGCGAAAGTAGAGTATTGTTTGAACCAGGGAACAGTATCAAAGCTTAAAGGGATTTTAAGACATATAGATTGTAAACTTTCTGTTGATAAATTTTTTGACTGTGAACGATAACAAAATAACAGAATCGGTAATTGCGAAGAAGAGAACCTCCAAACATTGTAAATACTGCATGAGGCAAGCCTCGTTCTTCAAGTACCTGAAAGAACCGGAGTTGGAACTCGTTAACAATAATAGGTATGAACTATTGTTTAACCCGGGCGAAACAATTTTCAAACAAGGTGCCCCTTCAACCCATGCACTTTCGTTTACAAGTGGATTGGCAAAGGTTTATGTTGAGGGCGATTCCGGAAGAAATACGATCGTGAGGTTTGCAAAACCAGTTGATTTTATCGCAGGTCCGGGTTTATATGTTGGCAACCGTCACCACTTTACGATAACGGCCATTGAAAGTTCCAGCGTTTGTGTAATCGACAACTCGGTTTTTAAAAGTGTCATGAAAAGCAACTTCGATTTTGCCGAGGCCTATATCCAAATGTTGAACAAAAGTTATATCAAGGCCCTTATTAGGATTTCAAATCAGGTACATAAACAATCAAAGGGGAAAACAGCCGAATCCCTGCTTTATCTTTCCGATGAAATATACTGCTCCAATCCATTTGGACTGACAATTAACTTGAAGGAACTTTCTGAATTCTGCGGATTGTCAAAAGAAAGCCTTTCGAAAACCATAAAGGAGTTTGTTGATGATGGGATCATAATCATAAACAGGAAAAAAGTCGAAATCCTAAAACCGGATTTATTAAGGCAGATTAGTTTGATTGGCTAACCAATTTAAAGCGAATCCATGTGAAACGAATCAGAAGTTCAAAAATGTCCGGGTCGTTATACCAATTATTTTTTAAATGTGCTGAAAGGCATTTCGAAAATTATCCCGAAGTTTCGGGAGTAATGCCGATACCAAATCAAAGCAACTTTAGGATTGAAGTGAAATAAAGGCTCAATTTGATTGGTAATCGGTATTATGGGCTTACACTAAAGGCATTACGGTTTTGTGTTCTCCTGTATTTCCGTGTTGTCTTGCCTAGTCTGGAACCGGCAAATTCTTTTTGGCAAATCCGTAATGGTATTTTTACGTTTTTTTATCAGTAAAATTACATCTTCCCCGTCAATTATTACCCCTCTTACCATAACCATAGTTTTCCTGACTGTTTTAGTTTTGTTGCATATAATTTTAGGTTAATGTCAAACAATAATAAAACTGAGATAATATGAAAGTAAAACGCAGGGATTTTCTTAAAACTTTTGGTGTCCTCGGGGCCGGGGCATTTACTTTTAGTCCGACATTGGAAGCATTTTCTGCCCTTACAGCTGAAAAGGCCCGTTTGTATGAAGGCGATTGGATTCCTTCAACCTGTCAGGGATGTACAACATGGTGCCCGATTGAAGTATTTGTCCAGGATGGAAGGGCGGTAAAAGTCCGTGGCAATCAAAATTCATCCACTAACCCCGGACAATGTTGCCCGAGAGGCCATATGATCCCAAAACAGGTTTATGACCCAGATCGTTTAAAAGTTCCGATGAAACGGACAAACCCTGTAAAAGGAAAAGGCATCGATCCTCAATTTGTGCCCATTACATGGGACGAGGCATTGGATACCATTGCCGAAAAAATGATGGAATTGCGCAACGCAAATGAAACACATAAATTCTTGTATTTACGGGGGCGGTATTCTTATAGCAGGGATATCCTTTATAAAAGTCTCCCTAAGATATTTGGGTCTCCAAACGGCATTTCGCACAGTTCTATTTGTGCCGAGGCCGAAAAAGCAGGGAGTTATTGGACGGAAGCCTTTTGGGGATATAGGGATTATGACCTCGTCAACACAAAATACCTTGTTTTGTGGGGCGTTGATCCGTTCAGGTCGAACAGACAGGTCCCGAACGCCATGAGCAAATGGGCCCAGGTCAAGGAAAATGCAACTGTTGTGACCATCGATCCTGTATTGACGGGGGCTGCGGCCAAGTCAGACAGGTGGTTGGCCGTAAAACCCGGGGAAGATGGGGCATTGGCTTCTGCTATGGCGCACCACATTCTCGTGAATGGATTGTGGCATAAAGAATTTGTTGGCGATTTTAACGGGAACGGGGTTTCTGAATTTACGGCAAATACTGTTGTAAACGAAAATGATTTCACGGAAGTAGAATCAAGTGGTTTGGTAAAATGGTGGAATATTGAGCTAAAGGACAAGACCCCGGAATGGGCCGCAGGTGTTACTGGCATTTCACAAGGGGAAATCGAAGAAGTTGCAGCCAATATGGCGGCGCAAGCCCCCAATGTTGCTGTTTGGTATGGCCCCGGGCCGGTTATGAACCCAAGGGGGACTTACACGGGCATGGCCATTTACGCCCTCAATGCCCTGCTAGGGTCTGTTGATAATTATGGTGGGCCAATCAGGACTGTGTCATCTTCTACCAGCGGCATACCAGATTATAGTTCCTATCAGGATGCAATAGCCCTCGAAGGACTTGAATACCATAAAATCGATCAACGTGGGACATTCAGGATGCCTGCAATGAAAAAACATTCGGGCAAAGGTGTTGTAACGAATAATGTGGCCAATGCCATGTTGGCCGCCGACCCTTATGATATAAAAGTGGTGATCGGCAATTGGTGTAATTTCTCATTTTCAGGAACGCAACCCCAAAGATGGTATGATGCCCTTTCGGCACTTCCGTTTTTTGCACATATCACAACAAATGCTTCAGAAACAACGCAATTTGCCGATATCGTCCTTCCGGCTGCTTTCAGTACCGTTGAAAAATCGTCCTACGTGAAGACACATGGGAACCTACATACGGAAGTCTCGATCCAGCAGCCTATGATCAACAAATTGTATGATGTAAAGGGCGATGAGAACGAAATACCTTTTATGCTTGCAAAAAAATTGCAGGAAAAAGGATTTTCCAATTTGTACGATTATTATGTAAATGAGTTTTCTGACCCTGAATCAGGGGTTTCCCCTCAAAATGAAGAAGAGTTTGCATTATTTGCGACCCGTATCTTTACCAAACCATCCTATGACAGTTTAGCCGGAGGTTGGGAGGAATTTTTGCAGAAAGGCGTGGTTACGACAGGGCCTTACACGTTTAAAACCCACTGGGGCGGGAATTTTGGAACAGCTACCGGTAAATTTGAGTTTTACAGCGAAACACTTAAAGAAGCACTTCAGGATCATGCCGATAAACATGGGTCGGATATCGATACAGTATTATCGGAATGTAATTATGAGGCGCAGGGCGAACTTGCTTTCGTCCCTCATTACGAAACACCGAGGCGGTGGGGTAGCAATGGCGAGTATCCTTTTGATTTCATAGATATCAAATCCCGTTTTAACCGGGAGGGGAGAAGCCAGAACCTACCCTGGTACTACCAGTTTAAAAAGCTCGATCCAGGAGACCATAATTGGGAGGACTGCATAAAAATGAACCCCTCCGATGCTGCATCTATTGGGGTTGCAGATGGTGACAATGTATTGGTTACATCAGAAACCGGGAGTCTTACCACGATTGTCAGGTTATGGGAGGGTGTCCGGCCAGGAACCGTTGGCAAAACATTTGGCGGGGGCCACTGGGCCTATGGAAGATTTGCCAGTAATTATGCCAGCCTTACCGAAAAAGGGGGCAACAATAACGAAGTTTTACCTGACGACTATGATAGACTATCGGGTGCAACGGCCAGGAATGGTGGTTTTGCCGGTGTGAAAATTGAAAAAGTTTAATAATAACATAGAAAACATAGATTATGGCAAAATATGGAATGGCGATAGATTTACATAAGTGCATGGGATGCGGAGCCTGCGCTTTAGCCTGTAAAACCGAAAATAATACCGAATTTGAGCAGGATGGCCGCAAATACAATTGGGCCGACTTCTTTACTCACACAGAAGGTACCTTCGCACAAGGTGATGTTAAGTACAAAGTACTGCCTGTGTTGTGCAACCACTGTACAGATGCACCTTGTGTGGCAGTATGTCCTGTTACGCCAAAGGCAATGTACAAAACCGATGATGGGATCACTATGCACAATGATGATTTGTGCATCGGGTGCCAGTTGTGTCAGACGAATTGCCCATACAGCTCCAAATACACGATACAAGATGGGGTTCAGTATTCGGTAATTTCGTTTAACCCATCAGGGCAGAACACACAGGGTTTTTATGACGATGAAACAGCGATTATCCCTGGTGGGACTTCAACGCCGGCAGAAATTGTTCAATTGGCCGGGGTCGTACCTCCTGATAAAAACAAATACACACATCCCGATATTGGGGCAGTTAGGCCTTCTGGCGTAACCGAAAAATGTATATTCTGTGACCATAGGCTACAGAATGGGGAACAACCCTATTGTGTGGTTTCTTGTCCGACAGGGGCGCGTATATTTGGGGACTTAAACGACCCGAACAGTGAAATAAGCGTAGCGATTGCCGGTGGTTATTCACGGCTAAAAAACAATTTGGGCGAAATGCTGCCAGAAGGGCAAGCGGGCACCAGTCCAAATGTGTATTATTTGAATGATTTCAATGTGGGTGTTTCTGACAGGCGCGAGGTCAAGAAAATAAACGAGAAATTGAAAGTTTACCCGAACCCTACCTCGGGAAACACTACGGCAGAGTTTGAAATCAATGAAACGTCTGAAATCCATTTTTCCATTTACGACATTTCAGGAAAGGAAGTCTTAAAGGTCATGGACGGGGAAAGCATGCCACTTGGCAAGCATAAGGTTCATTTTGATGTTTCCGATTTTAAAACAGGCACCTACATTGGCAGGTTGACTGCTGGTGGAAAAGCGTTTACGGCAAATATATTGGTCGTGAAATAGTGCTTGGGGTTTTAATTTCGTTTACATAATTAAGTGTAGTAACTTTTTTTTCATAAAGAGGCTTGTTTTCAAGTCTCTTTATTTTAATACTTTCTAAAAAAAAAGCTTGTATAATGGGATTTGAAGATTTTATAGCCATAGAAGAGGCAAGGGCCAATGCCTTCAATTTGTTTTCTGCGCTTTTTTGCCAGCCGGAGGATGAGGTATTAAGGGGTTCGGGCCTGTTCGCTTCCCTTAAAAAATCATTTGGAATACTGAACATTGACAATAAGGGGTGTGTCGAAGACTTGGAGAAATCCTTAAACAGTTTTACCGAAACCGAATTGCTGGTAGAATATGCCCAACTGTTCGTCGGTCCGTTCAAGACACTCGCCCCACCTTATAGTTCAATTTACTTAGGGGGCGATTCTGTTATGACGGATGATACGATTTGGGTATTGAACCAATATAGGAAAATGGGACTTGATTTTAATATGGGGGTCAGGGATTTGCCCGATCATGTTGCGGTCGAGGCCGAGTATTTGTACTATTTGATATTCAATGAAATAAAAAGCTTGTTGGATAAAAAACCTGGTGAAGCAAAAAACTTTCATGATGCCCAGGGTATTTTCTTGAATGAACACTTTAACAAATGGGTGCCCGGGTTTTGCGGCCATGGGCTGAAACAAACTGACAATGATTACTATAAAGCACTTTTTAGGTGCTTGGACTTTTTTACAAGATCGACAGGGCTTGTTGAATTTCCAAAAAGCATGGGTTGAAAACCCGAATTTAACATTTGTTCTTTTACTTATTTAACTCCGAACTTGTCAATCTAAAGGTATTTTACCCATGATTTTCAAGTCTATGGGTCAGGATAGAAATAACTGGCCTCCCGAATCCTTGCAGTAATTGTATGGGATGAATTGGAAAGGAGGATGAAAAAACAATTAATTGCTGTGCCATTGTTGTTTTTGGGCCTTGCTTTCCATTTGAAACGAAGGTCTTTTTAATATTAATGGTATGGATTTAGAAATTGTTTTTTTTGTGTTATTGGCCATTACCGCACTTCTTTATTCCTCTGTTGGCCATGGAGGTGCCAGTGGTTACCTTGCGTTAATGGCAATTTTTGCAATGGCTCCCGAAATAATGAAATCCTCGGCCTTGACATTGAACTTATTTGTTTCCGCTACCGCATTTTATTCCTTTTATAAAAATGGCCATTTTAAATGGAGTATTCTTGTTCCCTTGATTATTGCTTCGGTACCTGCGGCATTTATTGGTGCCGGGGTAACCATAAACCCTAAATTGTATAAGCTTATCTTAGGTTTATGCCTGTTGATTGCTATTGTTCGGATGTTGGTTGTGAAATCTGTTAAGTTCGACAATATTAAAAAACCATCATGGGCTTCGTTGTTGCTGACGGGAGGGGTTATTGGATTTTTATCGGGAGTGATCGGAATAGGCGGTGGGATAATTTTAAGCCCTCTGATATTGTTGTTTCGTTGGGCAAATGTTAAAGAGACTGCCGGTATTTCTGCCTTATTTATTTTCCTGAATTCGACAGCCGGAATAATCGGGCTGAACATATCAGGACTGTACGCTACGCCTAATATTGCCTTTTGGGTCATTGCTGTGGTTATTGGAGGGGTGATTGGTTCCTTTTTGGGTAGTTTTAAGTTTAGTAAAAATAGGGTCAGGTATATTTTGGCGACTGTTTTATTGTTGGCCTCTTTTAAACTGTTCCTTTTTTAGTTTAATCATTTCCGCTTATGTTCGACAAGTATAATCGAAATATCAACTATTTGCGCATTTCAGTTACCGACAAATGCAACTTAAGGTGTTCCTATTGCATGCCGATCGGTGGGGTCAATTTAATCAGCCATAAAGAAATATTGTCTTTTGAGGAGATTTATAATGTAGTGAGCGTAGGGACAAAACTGGGTATAGATAAAGTCAGGATAACAGGGGGAGAGCCGCTTGTAAGGAAAGGGATCGTTGAATTGGTTGGGATGTTGTCAAGTATCCCCGCAATTACGGATTTATCCATGACAACAAATGGTGCCTTGCTCGACAGGTTTTCGAAACCACTTGCGAAAGCAGGCCTTGACAGGGTAAATGTCAGCTTGGATACAATGGATGCTTCAAAATTTAAAGAAATCACCAGGACAGGGGAGTTGTCGGATACCCTGAAAGGGATTGAAGCAGCCCGAAATGCTGGATTATATCCCATTAAGGTTAACTGTGTCGTAAAGGAATCACCTCTTGAACCCGATGCCCTCGGGGTAGGCCGGTTTTGTATGGAACAAGGGCTTCAGGTAAGGTACATCAAAGAAATGGACCTCGGCAAAGGCATATTTTCAAAGGTAATTGGTGGTGAAGGGGGTGACTGTATAAAATGTAACAGGCTACGGCTTACGGCCGATGGCAAGATAAAACCTTGCTTGTTCAGTAACCTCGCATATGATATCCGGGAATTGGGAACGAAAGACGCCCTGTCTCTTGCAATAGGCAATAAACCAGAATCGGGATCACTTAATACCGAGAATAGATTCAGCAATATTGGGGGATAAGCCCTTGTCAGAAAGCACACGGTTTTCGGTCGCCATATAAATGGGGGTTTTGCCCGCACATTCCCTCTGTGCGCCGGTCAGTGTACAAGAGGGGGCATCGGGGTGTCCTTTCTGGAATTGTTTTGGTATGCACGGGCGTGGGCGCTCTCCCATATTCCAAGAATAATCATCCGATGACTTCGAATCATCGGATGAATGTGAAACAATGTTGCTTGCACCTTCGTTGTCATTCCGACCCTTGGGGGTGGCAAATGCAGGTGAGGGAGAAATCCCCAAACTATGAAAGACTGCCATAACAGCCAGGGGATTCCTCGCACTGGCACACAAACCCAACCCATTGCGTTCGGAATAGCAGTCTTTTATAGGAAGGGCTTTGGTGGCCTATGTTTTAAACCAATCGGGTCTCAGATGCAATTGCATTCTTAGACCCAACTTCTTATGATTTATTCGTTGGCCAGTTTGAATCGGACAAGTCGCAACGGGACACCAGATACATTTTTTTTGAGTTGGAGGGCGTATAAATACCCTTTGTGAAAAACCATCTTTGAAGGGTTGATCTGTAAATGGTAACCATCGCAAACAAAGCTGCTTTGGCCGATAAAATGGCCTTTGTTTCCGTAAACCCACACATTGAATTTATTGCTGTTTTCTTCTTTTGGAAACTCAAAGAAAAGTAAGTTGTTGTCAGAATCTTTGAGAATTGTTGAGAAATAAGGGATTTTAATAGGTTTTGAAATCTCCTTTAAATCGCTTTCCATCTCAGCAATCAATTCTTTATTTGCTTTCATGTTTTCTTCAGGGGAAGCCCAGTCGGCAAATTTGGGGTTCTTCTTGCTTTTGAATTTGTCAATTGCCTTTTGTTGGATTTCTTTTTGCTCTTTTACGGAAATCTCATGGACAGCCCAAGTGATTTTGTCTTTTGATATTTGGTTTCCCTCAATGTCATAAACCAGAATTTCACCTGTGGTGGGGATGGCAACTACTAATTTGTTCCCTATCCAGGCTATTTTTGGAGGTGAAGCCATTCCTATGTTATTTATGTACGGCATGGTTGAAAATAAAATTGATCCATGGCTTTCGAAATCGTATTTGTAACTGAACAAATCACAATGTTCGGTCTCCCCACATCGATCTGAAAAATAATCCCATATTATTTTTTCTTCATTGGTCTCGTAATCTACAATTGCCACAAAATCACGAAACCTATCGCTCCAAATTGCCCAACCCACAACGGCTATTTTATTGTGTGAAAGGGAGATCATTTGCCGTGTTATGTAATCAAGTTGCAAAGTCTTGATATAGTTCCCGTCGAGGTCGGAACAAATCATATTCCCTATATTGTCAAGATTGGAGAATAGGATTTTATTGTTCAGTACGCCAGCGATACTCTCCGTTTTCTTGAACTTTTTTCCGTTGCTGTTGGTAATGCCGAACTCTTTTTCAAATTTCCCATTAGGTGAAAACTTTGTGTAAAAGTTACGGTATCTGTTGTTGACCAACACCGAGCCGTCAGGCATTATTATCAATGATTTGCGATTGCCCATTGGGCTGCCGTAAACAGTGTCATAATAACTTTTGAAAACGGAATCCCAGTTGTTGTTTTGGGCAAATTTCAAATCGGGGACCAGTTTGATCGTGCCCTTTTTGTAAATGTCAATTAATTTTTGGGCAGGACCGGAAACTGCAAGAAAAGCGAAAATTATTAAAATGGATATCTTTTTCATGATTGTGGTCTATGGATTTCGTAAATGTTTTTGTTTAATTCAGGATATAATCAATTTGATCCCCGTCGGGTTTCGTTATGTGGATGAGCAATGGCTGTTGTGTTGCAGGCCGGTTTGCATCAACTTCGTAATAAAGTGTGCTGATGAACAAAAGCTGCCTATCCTCCTTTGTGTTCTGTCCTTTTCTGAAAACCCCAAAGAAAAGAAGCAAGCTTGCAGCAGCGATCAACGCAGAAACAGAAATAGCATATCTGTTTCTTTTAATGAAAGCCTGGTGAACAAAGTGGTTGCCTGGTTCAAATGCGGGGATTTCAATATTCTCATCCACCATGGAATTAATCGCTTTTTTCATCCTGATGGATAAGTTTTTTTGTGAGCCGACCTTTTCTGAACAGGGGCCACATTGGTATAGGTGCTGCTCGAGCAAAACAATTTCTGGTTGTTTTAGCTCTCCATCAATATATTCTTGAATAATTTCGTCCTTAATGCAGTTCATGTCCCATTAATGTTAGTTCCTTTTTTAATTTTTTCAAAGTCCTTGAAAGGGTAGTCCCAATTGAGCTCATTTTGATTCCGCTTATTTCGGCCATCTCTTTGTAAGAAAATCCTTCACTATAGAGTATTGCAAGTGTTTTTTCATTGAGATTTAGTTTATCGAGAGCTTCATTGATTGCAGTTTTTGTTTCGGCAACTTCCAATGCAGCGTTTTCCGTACTATGGTTTTTTAATGATTTGAGCCCGACATTTCGTTTCGGCTTTCTTAAATAATCGATGCACCTGTTGTAAACTGCTTTGCTCAACCAACCACGTAAATGATTTACTTGATGTCCATCCTGTAGTTTTTCGTGCAGGTAAATAAATACTTCTTGGACTATATCTGAAGCTGAATCAATATCATTTACCATTTTGCAGGCAAGCCTGTAAAGCAGCAAAAAGTTGTCATTGTATATTTTGTCGAATGAATCCAAAATGATGTCTGTATAAAAGTCGAAAATACATGCTATTTTGTGACGAATACCACTTTCTTTTTTTAA
>JAADJA010000002.1 GCA_013151015.1 Chlorobiota bacterium | reverse complement strand
GAAATGATCAGGATTGCTTTCATATTGATAGCTCTCAAAAACGAGGGATTCATCAATTCGGTTATGCCCTCCAAATTTTTTGTGATCCGAGTTTAAGATGATTTTGTAAGAACCGGGTTGTGGAACCCTGAACTCATATCCGGGAACAGAAACAAAAGGATGGAAATTGAAAATGAAAAGAAGATTGTTCCGTTCAAAAATAATTGTTTTGTTATTATCATCCATGTTCAATTGTTGGGCAAACATGGATTTCAAAATCATGTTTTCTTTTACGACATCTATCATGTTCCGGTCGAAGGTTGCAAGGTATTGGTATTTCAAGTCAGGATTGTCAACCAATGACCATTGACGACGGCAGTATTTGTAACTCCAGTTATTCCCTTCGCGCGGAAAGTCGATCCATTCGGGATGGCCGAATTCGTTGCCCATGAAATTCATATAGGCTTGTCCCCCAAGTGTAATCGTGAACAAGCGGAGGAGTTTATGCAAGGCCATTCCCCTTTCGATGATGAAGTTTTCGTCATCTTTCTGCATATGCCAGTACATCTCTTTGTCCATTAACCGGAAAGCGATTGTCTTGTCACCTACCAAAGCCTGGTCGTGCGATTCGGCATAACAAACTGTTTTTACATGGGGCAAATGGTCGTTCAGGACTTGCCACATTTCATGGATGTTCCAGTTTTCATCGGGATATTCTTTTAGGTATTTAATCCAGAAATCGGGGATTCCCATCCCCAACCTATAATCAAACCCAATCCCGCCATCATCAATGGTAGAAGTCAATCCCGGCATTCCGGTTACGTCCTCGGCAATAGTGATTTCGTCTTTTTGCAAAGAATGAATTAAATAATTGGCCAATTGCAAATAGGTAATGGCATCGTATTCCACTCCTTCCGAAAAAAACTTTTCACGGCTGGTGGCAGGTTCGTCACCATGGTGAAAATACATCATCGAACCCACGCCATCAAAGCGGAAACCGTCAAAATGAAAATCTTCCATCCAATAATGGAGGTTGCTCAAAAGGAAGCGGAGCACTTCGGTTTTTCCGTAATCGAATAATTTGGAATCCCATTGCGGGTGTTCCCCACGCGGCCCCGGATGGAAATATTGATGATCGGAACCATCAAATTCATTAAGCCCTTCAATGGTGTTTTTTACCGTATGCGAATGGACAATGTCAAGGATGACCACAATGTTTCGTTTATGTGCTTCATTTATCAGGTATTTCAATTCTTCGGGAGTCCCGAAACGTGATGAGGGTGCAAAGAAATTGGAAACATGGTAGCCAAAGGAACCATAATAGGGGTGTTCCTGAATAGCCATAAGTTGTATGGCATTGTAACCGGCTTTTTCGATCCGTGGTAAAATATTTTCGGTAAATTCAAGATAAGTCCCGATTCCCTCTTTTTCCTGGGCCATCCCCACATGGGTCTCATAAATGAACAGTTCTTCCGGTTTTGTTTTCTTTTGGAATTGATTGTCTGTCCAATGGAACTTTTCAGGAAACCAAAGTTGTCCCGAAAAGTTCTTTGTATCTTCATCCTGAACCACACGGTTGACATAAGCAGGTATCCGGTGTTGTCTCCCTTTGGCAGAATCTACAATAACCTTGATTTTGCTTTTGTGAAGAAAAGTGGATTTGTGTTTCTTTTCATCAATAAAAATTTCCCAAATCCCAAAATTGTTTCTTTTAAGCGGGTGTGAGGTTTCGTCCCATTGGTTGAAATCACCTGTGAGAAACAAGGCATGTGCTTCGGGTGCCCATTCCCTGTAAGACCAGGCTTTTTTCTTTTTGTCGTAATTGATCCCAAAGTATTTGTGACCCTTCGAAAACTCTTCAATATTCGTAAAATCCTTTTCGATTTCCCTTAACCTGTTTTCGAACCGATAGTAACGATCTTCAATATCTTTGGCATTGGGTTGAAGCCAGGGATCTTGTTTAATTAGTTTGAATTCTTTGTGCGCCATGGCTTTTCTTTGGTATGTGGGTTTGCAAATGGATTAATACAATGCATTATGAATTAACGACTTTTGTTGCAAATTTGCCAAAATCATATTCTTCGTTAAAGAGTTTGTACAATTCGGAAATGATCGGGTATTTACAATCAAGTCCGTTTTTCGTGGAGATTTCCTCACAAAAAATATTGACCGCGATTTTTCCTTCCAAAGTAACCTTGTCAGAAATATCTTCAACGAAAAACCCTTTTCCGATCAACAGGCCCAAAGTGCGGTTGCGGCTTAGGTCGTTCAGGGCGGTCAGGCAAAAGTCGCCAAAACCACAAAACTTGAACATGGTCTCTTCCTTGCCACCATAGCGTACCAAAATCTGACGCATTTCATTAAAAGCCTTTGTGAGGAACAAAAAACGAAGGTTAGGGGAACTGAATTGGGCATCGACGATACCTGTTGCAATTGCATAGATGTTTTTTAGCAAACTCAGGATTTCGACCCCTTTTACATCATTGGAATAATCGATATGAATGTTGGTGTCATCGAAAACCTTGACAAGTATATCATAATGGGATTTATCTTCTGAGCCTACGGTAAAGGCCGTGGGTATCCGGTTGATAAGCTCCCTGGCAAAGGTGGGGCCCTTAAACGAACAAATGGGATTGCCGAGCACGTCCTTCAGGCTATCGGTGATTATTTTTTGCCCCGGGCCAAAGCCCTTTGCCATGTTAAGGAGAACAGCATCTTTGTTTAATACGGGCTTCACTTGCGAAATATAAGCGAGCATCACATTGGAAGGTATGGCCAAAAAAACAATATCTGCGTTTTTCAATACCGATGTGTCCGAAGTTGCTTTTAAATGCTTGCTGAGCTTTACGTTGGGAAAGTATTTTTGATTGTAACGTTTTTTGTTAATGGAAGCTACAACGTCCTTTTCAATGGAAAGGAGTTCCACATTGTAAGTGGCTTTCCTGGCCAGCACGTTTCCAATTGCGGTACCTATTGCACCTGCACCGATAATTGTGATGTTCATATATGATCTTTATGTTAGGATACAATTCTTAATTATCCACAAAGATACATTTTATATAATCAATGGTTTTATGATCCTTAAAGAGGAGAGATGTGGAAATACCATACCTAATCTTTAGGTTTCTACATCATTTTATACCATTGTTGAAATACAGGGCTAAAACCATTCTTTTTTCAATATTAAAATATTGCCGACATGCCAGAATAGCCAAATTGATAAATCGGAGAAATAATAATTGAAAACATATTTATCGCCTCCAAGAAAACGTCAATAACTGCTTATCCACCGTATGGAACTTTGGCATACTGGAGTCAATTTTGCATTTAGAATCAGTCATTTGCAAAAGTAAGCTCCTGGATTCTAAATGCTTGCCCCATCGCTAAAGCTTAGGCGGCACGCAGTCGCAAGCCTTGTTCTTAACGCCTTCTAAAAGCCATTTGAAGAAGATGGAGTTTTTTTAGAGACACTAATTAGCATGAATCGATGATTTCCGGTCAATAACTTTATGTTTCTTGAATTTGCAAAAACAAGTTTATCAGATTTATTCAGGCAAACAGCTAATAAAAAGGAATTGTTTTAATAATAAAATAAATTTGTTAACTTTGCCCTACCGATTTGTTACTATCCCTTCTAAAATAATCATTATGAAAAAAGGTATTCTTGCGATAGTTTTCGTTTTTGTTTTCTCTTTATCGTATTCTCAATGGCAATCTTTATACTCACCAACAAGTATAAATCTAAATGAGTCCTCGTTTGTAGATGAGAACACAGGATATATTGCCGGGGGAATGGCCGGTGCAAACGGAATCATATTGAAAACAGATGATGGTGAAAACTTTACCGATTTGAATTTCCCATTTACCAATCAACTGAACAGTATCTGTTTTGTGAACAATGAAACAGGTTTTGTTGCCGGCCATGATGGTTTTATTGCGAAAACAGTTGATGGCGGTGAAACATGGGATATGCAAAACTCATACTCATACAGCCAATTAAACTCGATTTTCTTTCTGGATGAAGATACTGGGTTTGTTATTGGGGCCGGAGGTTATATATATAGGACCAATAATGGGGGTTTTACCTGGAATAGTGTGGCAACCAATTTTTATTTTCAAATGAACCATATTAGGTTTGTTGGTTCCGAAACAGGTTATATTGCTGCAGATTATGGCAATATCTTAAAAACGATCGATGGTGGCCTGAATTGGGAACTGATCGATACGGATGCTACTGGGAATTTATTTTGTGTCGAGTTTTTAAATGACGATATTGGGTTTGCTTGTTCCACTGATGGCGAAATACTGAAAACGCTTAATGGGGGCGAAAGTTGGTCGGTCAACAGTGAAGTAACATCTTCTGCCTTAAGGTACATCTCGTTTAATTCTGACGAGGTTTTTATCTCGGGAAACAATGGGATAATCTTACGTTCAGATGATTTTGGTGAAACCTGGGAAATTGAAGAGTCGAATACGATTAGTTCACTTCAGTCCATTGTTTTCCCGTCCTTTAATAAGGGGTTTGCATTTGGGCTTGGTGGTGAAATAATAAAATCAGAGTGTTCTGTGGTGTTTACTTCTGAGCGTGAGGATAAGTGGTCAATATTCAATTCCGTACTTAATATTTATCCAAATCCAGTATATGATGTTTTGAACATAAACTTCAATACTTGGACTAAAGAAAGTTTCTACTTTCAACTATTTTCAATAACCGGTGAAATGGTCTTTTACGGGAAGTATGAAAGTCAAGAAAACTCAGATATTCATAAGACCTTGAATATGGGTATAATGAAAAGAGGGATATATATATTAAAGGTGGTAACAAAAGAAGATGTTTATACAAGGAAAATAGAAAAGATGTAAGGTTGTTAATGTATTTATAGGAGTCCCCTTAAGTCAATGCTGTTCAGGTTCTTACATATATGGCAACATGACTTTTTTCTCATTTATCAAAAATCCTGCATAGTCAAAATCCATTTGGTCATCGATATCAACAGTCAATATATCATCGGTCAATAAGTAGCCGATC
>JAADJA010000161.1:23224-26217 GCA_013151015.1 Chlorobiota bacterium | reverse complement strand
GTTATCAAAATCCCTGGAGGTCATCAGGTTCATCGAATGGAGGTTGGGGGCAAAAATGTAGGCATCTTCATAAATAGTCCTGTCCTGGATAATTGTCTTCCCGCTTTTCCTTATCTCGACCACCTGACGGAACCTGCTGTTCAGGAAATAGATTTGCAGATTGAACGACCAGCGTTGCATGTCTTCGTAAAAACTGTTCAAATAGGGGTTTGTGTCCACATCTTCGTAATGGGGCTCCCATTTGAAATGCTTTGACAATAAACGTGTAAGGGTTGTTTTTCCCGATCCTATATTTCCGGCAATGGCAATGTGCATATTCGTTGTTTTTAATTTGGATAAAATTACTGTTTTTTTCTAAGCTACCTGAAAATTTACACGGAGTTTTTAATCAATCACATGGAAGATAATTTTTTTAATGGGACAAAATTGCTGCAATGAATTGAAAACTAAAAATTTATCGTTTGGGATAATCGTCCTTGTTTTTATCAATTAAACTCAAAATTTCGTCCACATATTTACGATCATTCGAAAGCCGCGGTACTTTGTATTGGCCGCCGAGTTTGTTTTTCTTTTTCAACCATCGATAAAAAGTCCCTGTTGGCATTTGCCTGATTTCGAGAGGCCTTAAAACCATGTTCTTGTATCGTTTTGCCTCATAATCAGAGTTGAGCGATTTTAACGCATTATCAAGTGTTTCGGCAAAATATTCAATATTGTCCGGTTCTTTTTTAAATTCGATGAGCCATTGATGGCCCGCATTTTCATTCCCATTGAAATAGATTGGGGCAGCCGTGTATTCGGTGATTATGGCACCGCTTTTTTTGCAGGCGTTTGCAAGTGCTTTTTCTGCATTGTCGATTATCAATTCCTCGCCCACGGCATTGATGAAATTTTTTGTCCGTCCGGTTATTTTTATCCGGTATGGGTTTGTGGAAGTAAACAAGACCGTGTCGCCGATAAGGTATCGCCAGAGGCCTGCGTTTGTCGAAATCACCATGGCATAATTGACCCCGGCCTGTACCTCTTCAAGTGTCACGGTGGTTTGTGATTTTGTGTGCAGTTGGTCAACGGGAAGGAATTCGTAATAAATCCCATAATCAAGCATCAGCAATAGATCATCACCATCAATCCTGTCCTGCAGGCCAAAAAAACCTTCGGAAGCGGTATAGGTTTCCATGTAATTCATGGGCCCTGAAATAATATCCTGGAACTGTTGCCTGTACGGGCCAAAGTTTACGCCACCATGGAAAAAGGTTTCCAGGTTGGGCCAGACCTCCCTGATGTCCTTTTTCCCCGTTATTTCAAGAATCCGCTGAAGGAGCAGTAAGGTCCAGGAAGGTACTCCAAGGATATTGGTTACATTGTGGTCAATGGTGGTCAAAGCCATTTGGTTTATCTTTTCTTCCCATTCGCCCATTAAGGCCACCGAACGTTTTGGTACCCTCATAAATTCAGCCCAATACGGAAGGTTTTCCATGATAAGTGCCGATAAATCCCCGGAATAATAATTCTCGTTGTTTATTTCCGTAATCTGATGGCTTCCCCCAATGGTCAAGCCTCTTCCGTCAAAAATTTGGGCTTCGGGGTAGTTGTGGCAATAAATGGAAGCCATGTCTTTTCCCCCTTTATAGTGGCATTCTTCCAAAGCTTCCTGGCTAACGGGGATGTACTTGCTTTTTTCGGAAGTGGTACCGGATGATTTGGCAAAGAGTTTTATCTCCGAATTCCAGAAAATATTTTGTTCCCCTTTGCGTACACGGTCAATGTCGGATTTAATGTCTTCGTATTGGTGGATGGGAATGCGTTCGGCAAATTCCTTCCGGGTTTTTATGGATTGGAAATCAAAGCGTTTCCCCCATTCCGTATCCTTTCCGTTGAAAAGAAGTTTTTTGAACAACTCCTCCTGCACTTCAAGTGGGTATTTCATGAACAGTTCGATCTGGTGAAACCTTTTTTTCATCAACCAGGAGAGCACGGAATTTATAAGGGCCATTTATCTGAGTTCAAAATATTTTACTAAATTTTAATGAAACAAAATTAGAAAAAATTTAGCTTTGTCGTGAAATAGATATTATTCAAACTGCCGCGGAACATCATTATTTGGAAACCCATGATCGGCGAGTAATTAAGTAGGTTTACAATACCAGCAATTTTACGTATAATTTTAACTTCTAACTTTTTCTGATGCTTTCTTTCCCCAATGCAAAAATAAACCTCGGTCTATCGATAACCGGAAAACGTTTGGACGGGTTCCATAATATTGAAACCATAATGGTTCCAATCGGTTTGTGCGATGTACTTGAAATTATTGAAGCTAAGGCTTTCCATTTTTCTTTTGCCACAAGTGGATTGGAAATCAAAGGTGATGAAAACCAGAACCTGGTTGTGAAAGCTTGGAATCTGCTTCAGGTAAGATTTGACCTGCCCCCCGTAAAGATCCATTTACATAAAGCAATCCCAATGGGCGCGGGATTGGGTGGTGGATCATCGGATGCTGCTTTTTTGATTAAAAACATCAACACCCTTTTTGGCCTTAAATTGAGTGTAGAACAAATGGAGGCTTTTGCACTGGAATTGGGGAGCGATTGTCCGTTTTTTATTCGGGATAAACCCGTACTGGCAACAGGTAGGGGAGAATTATTTGAGGATATTGAACTGGATTTGGGATTATATCATATCATTATTGTCAAGCCGGAAATCCATATGGAAACATCTGCTGCTTATGGACAAGTAACCCCTGTACAGAAATCCATTTCTTTGAAGGAAATAATGAAAATCCCCATAAGCAGATGGAAGGGTTTGTTGATCAATGATTTTGAAAAGCCTGTCTTTGAAAAGCATCCTGCCATACGCAGTATTAAAGATCCCCTATACGAAATGGGAGCTGTATATGTATCCATGAGCGGGAGCGGATCGGCTGTGTTCGGGTTATTTAGGGAAATTCCCAAAACAGATTCAATGTTCCCGGATTGTTTTATTTGGAGTGGGGAAAT
>JAADJA010000161.1:0-23198 GCA_013151015.1 Chlorobiota bacterium | reverse complement strand
AACCTGTAAACCCCACAAAATTTTCAGGGGTTATGACTGTTGTATTTGCCTCGGGGTACATATTTGTAAATGCCCGGGTTACTTTATGTTTTTTCAGGGTGTTCCATTTCATTTCATAGGCTGAAAGTTGACCCTTGTCCAGTTCCACATAATCCACTTCGTTTTGATTGTAGTTTCTCCAAATGTAGCTTTTGGCCGAAGGCCTTAGCCAGGCATTCATCTTCATCCGTTCGCTCATCATAAAATTTTCGAACAATTGCCCCTGATCATTTCTAAGCGATAAATCCCTGTAATCATCTATAATCGAATTACGGATTCCATTGTCCCAGAAAAAAATCTTGCTCATTTTACTTACCTCTTTCCGTGGGTTCGTACCATAGGACTTCAAACGGTAAACAACAAAGGACTTTTCAAGCAAGTCAATGTAGTTTTCAACAGTTTCGGATTTTACCCTGAGTTGGTTTGCCAGTTCATTTATCGAAACTTCCGAGCACATTTGATAAGCCAGCAGTTTCAATAATTTGTCGAGTAGTTCCGGCTTGCGAATATCTTTCCATGTCAAAACATCCTTGTATAAATATTGGTGTGATAGGTTTTTAAGGATCATTTCGGACAAATCCCTTTTCATGCAAACTTCCGGGTAATTGCCGTAAACCAAATGAAAGGGGAGTTCCTGTTCTATTTCAAAAGCTGATTTATTAGGATATAGCTCGGTAAGTGTAAAGGGAAACAGGTGAAACAGAAAATGTCTTCCGGTCATGGGTTCAAAAACAGAATCGGATATCTCCAATGCGGAAGAACCTGTCGCTATAAACTGGGTATCTTTAAAATTATCCACCATTAGCTTTAACAAAAGCCCGGAGTTTTTTATCCGTTGCACCTCATCGATAATTACGATTTTATAATTTCCGATAATGTTCGATATGGTTTGAAGCGAAGGACCGGTCAGGCGTTCCCTTATGTTGTTTTCGTCAGCATTTAGCCAAAGGACTTTCCCTAAGCTACCTTTCATGTTTTTCAACATGGTGGTTTTCCCAACTTGTCTTGCCCCTACAATAATCAATGCTTTTTCATTAAAAAACAAAGGTTTTATTGTTTGTGCCAATATCCTGTTTAGATTTTTCATGTTGCAAAAGTACGAAAAATTCCAGTATGCTGGAAAAATTAATACTAATATTTCCACTATACTGGAAGAATTAATGGTTTTATATCTGTCGGAAAGTTGAAATGTCCGTTTATTTCGGGGCAATTTTCAGCAAATAGAGCGCAAGGACGCCAAAAATGATATTGGGCAGCCAAACGGCGAGTGCCGGGTCGAGGCTGCCCCTGGTTGCAAAAACGGTGGATACCTGTTGGAAAAAGATAAACGTAAACGTAATGGCAATGCCAATCCCGAGGTGCATCCCAATCCCTCCCCTTACCTTGCGGCTCGAAATGGAAACACCAATTATTGTGAGTATCAAGGTGGCAAATGGAAACGCCATCCGCTTGTGCTTTTCCACTTCGTATTCTTTTATGTTTTCGGAGCCTTTTAGTTTTTCTTTTTCGATAAAAGCCCTGAGTTCCCAATAATCCAGTGTTTTGACATCATCAAGGATAAATGTGAATTCGCGGGGGGTCATATTGATCAGCGTATCCAGCTCTTTGCCTTTTATCAGGGTTTCGTTCATCCCGTCAATCTTTCGGATATAATAA
Source organism: Chlorobiota bacterium (assembly GCA_013151015.1). Lineage (GTDB taxonomy): Bacteria > Bacteroidota > Bacteroidia > Bacteroidales > JAADJA01 > JAADJA01. Next base: position 21,503 of record JAADJA010000161.1, on the reverse strand, counting down.
TTCTTGATTTTCCATCTCCCGGAAATACTGTCCCATGTTATTCTTTCGGAACTGAGTTTCATGGTCAGTTTATCGTTCTCAAAATGTTCCATTGAAAACTTATAGCCCGATGCGGAAGAGGCATTGTAGCTCTCAAGATAAACAAAAGTGCCCGGGCTGATTTGCATGTGGATGTCGCGGTCGTAGCTCCTGAACGGGTTTTTGATATAGACTTTCTCAAAGGCCATCATCTTTATGTTGGTCTTTGGGATAAGGAAATTGGCAAGGTAAAACGACATAAGGCCGAGGATAAGGGCTGAAATTATATAAGGATGGAGAAACCGCCTGAAGCTGATACCGCTGCTCAGGATGGCAACGATTTCGCTGTCGGAAGCCATTTTTGACGTGAAGAAAATAACTGCAATAAATGTGAACAGATAGCTGAAAAGGTTTACGAAATAGGGGATGAAGTTCAGGTAATAGGAGAAAATGATTTTTGAAAGCGGGGCATCTTTTTCGATGAAATCATCGATCTTTTCGGAAACATCAAAAATAATCACGATCACGATAAGTAGTGATATGGCAAAGAAAAAAGTGCCAAGGAATTTTTTAATGATATAGATGTCCAGTTTCTTCATTAATATTATAATGCCTTAATGCTTCAATGATTGAATGCTTGAATAATTGCATGAATAAAGTAATAGTAATATGCTGCTTACAATAGTTATTATTCTATTCTTGCAATATGTCATTCACTCATTCCTGCATTATTAAACAAGTTGTATTCCCAGTAATTGTTGTTTTTCATTAAATTGATGATTACACTTATAATCGAATAGCCAACTGGCGCACCATTTTGTTTTTCCATTCCACAAAGCTTCCTTCCAGGATTTGTTTCCGGGCTTCGCCAACAAGCCAAAGGTAAAAACTTAAATTGTGGAGGCTTCCGATCATCCCGCCCAGCATTTCCTGTGATCGGATCAAATGCCGCAAATAGGCTTTTGAGTATTGTTTGTCAACAAAAGAAGTCCCTTCTTCGTCCAAAGGACTGAAATCCTTTTTCCACTTTTCGTTTTTGATGTTGATGATGCCGTTTTTTGTGTACAACAATCCGTGTCGGGCATTTCGGGTGGGCATTACGCAGTCGAACATATCCACGCCCAGTGCAATGCTTTCCAGGATATTCACCGGTGTGCCAACGCCCATTAAGTAACGGGCTTTGTCCTTTGGAAGTATGTTACAGACCATATCGGTCATTTCGTACATCATTTCGGCAGGTTCGCCCACCGATAACCCGCCAATTGCATTTCCATCTGCATTGTGACCGGCAATGGTTTCCGCTGATTTTTTCCGGAGGTCTTTATAAACGCTTCCTTGCACAATGGGGAAAAGTGATTGCCCGTGACCGTACAAAGGTTCGGTCTCTTTTACATGTGTCAGGCATCTTTCAAGCCAGCGATGGGTAAGGTCCAGGGATTTGTCGGCATACTCGTAATCGCATGGATAAGGGGTGCATTCGTCAAAAGCCATCATAATGTCAGCCCCGATTATCCTTTGTGTGTCAATAACGCTTTCGGGGGTAAATGTGTGTTTGGAGCCATCAATATGGGAATTGAAGATGACACCGTTTTCGTTCAGTTTCCGTGTTTTGGACAAAGAATAAACCTGGTATCCGCCGCTATCGGTCAATAAGGGTTTGTCCCAACCGTTGAATTTATGCAATCCCCCCGCATTTTTTATCACGTCCAAACCCGGCCTTAAATATAAATGATAGGTGTTGCCCAAGATAATCTGTGCTTTTACGTCTTCTTTCAGTTCCTTGATGTGTACAGCTTTAACCGCCCCGGCAGTTCCCACGGGCATAAATATGGGTGTCTGGATATTGCCATGATCGGTGGTGATTTTCCCGGCGCGTGCCGATGAACCCGGACAGGTTTTCTCAAGTTTGAATTGCATAAAAAACTATATATTGTTGATTTTGCAAAAGTAGGATAAAACCCGCAACCCACAAATAATAAGAAACAACCGATATTTCATGGTTTCTCTTGAAGCTTGTACATTTAGGATTCTATGATTGTGGTTCTTGAAAACTTTTCAAATAACTTTTAACAGATAACTTTTTACCCTTTTCGTTTAATCGCAAACCCAATTCGTTCATAAGTTTAACAATCCATATGTTTTTACAATCCATCTTTTAATACATTTGCCAAAGGATTAAAAAGATGGAATTTATTGATTATAACACCGGTTTCCCAATTCTGTTTTGGGTTTATATTGCTGCAATTGCCGTTCAGTTGATGTATTTCTGGTTGATTTTTGGCCGTTTTGCTTTTTATAAGAAGAAAAGAGGATTAAGTCGGGATTTGCCTGTTTCGGTGGTTATTTGTGCCAAGAATGAATTTCATAACCTCAAGAAAAACCTCCCTTTGATCCTGGACCAGGATTACCCACAATACGAGGTTGTGGTGGTGAACGATGCTTCTGACGATGAAACTGTTTTTCTGTTGGAAGATTTGGAAAGGGAATACGGCCATATAAAAATCGTAAGCCTGTCGCAGGACTTGAATTTTTTTTCGGGTAAAAAATTCCCGCTTGCCCTTGGGATCAAATCGGCAACTTACGAGCATTTGTTGCTTACTGATGCTGATTGCAGTCCCGCAGGAAGAAATTGGATTGCCCGGATGGCCGAAAATTTTTCAGATCAGAAAGAGATCGTTTTGGGTTATGGAAAGCAAAAAACAACGAAAGGTTTCCTCAATAGAATCATCCGATATGAAACCGCTTTTACGGCCATTCAGTATTTTTCGTTTGCCATAAGTGGGGTTCCGTACATGGGCGTTGGCCGGAATTTGGCCTATAAGAAAAGCCTTTTCATAAAAAACAAAGGCTTTATTTCGCATTACAATGTTGCATCGGGAGATGATGACTTGTTCATCAACGAGGTGGCCAAAAAGTCAAATACAAGCGTGGAATTCCACCCTGATAGCTTTACGGTTTCTACCGCCAAATCGACTTTCAGGGAATGGTGGATCCAGAAGAAAAGGCATCTCTCTACAGGAAACTACTACAAGGTGAGGGATAAAATTTTATTGGGGACTTATTCATTAAGCTTTTTTATTGTAATTTTATTGCTTATATATTTATTGTCGGCAAAAATCCAGGTCTGGATGGTGCTGAGCGCCTTTTTGGCAAGGATGTTAAGTCAGCTAATAATTCTTAAAAAATCGTTTGTTAAGTTAAACGAAAAAAAATTATTGCTACTTTCGCCGATTATTGAGGTAATTTTATTTTTGTTGTATCCGGTTATTTATTTCAATAACCTGATCTCAAGGCAGAATAGATGGAAATAACTGCTAATTTAACGAAGAAAGCATTGCGGGACTTCAGGCTCGTTGAGCGTGCTATTGGGCAAGGAGACCAAAAAGCATATGCCGAGTTGATGGATAATTACCGCGATTCGCTTTATTTCATGTTGCTGAAAATGACAAATAACCCGCATGATGCTGAGGATTTGACCATTGAAGCATTTGGAAAGGCTTTTAAAAAACTCCATCAATATACCCCCGATTACGCATTCAGCACATGGTTGTTCAAAATTGCGTCCAACAACTGTATTGATTTTATCCGTAAAAAGAAAAAGTACACATTCTCCATCGATCAAAACTTTGATGATGAGGAAGGCAGCGAAATGGCAAGCCGTATCCCTTCACAGACACTTGACCCCGAAGGTGAGTTGGTGAAAAAGCAAAAGATAAAGTTGATGCGGGAGGTCGTGGATAAATTGAAGCCCCATTACCGTACATTAATCGAGTTAAGGTACTTCAAAGAGTTTTCCTATGACGAAATTGCCCAGGAACTCAACCTCCCCCTTGGCACCGTGAAAGCCCAACTGTTCAGGGCACGCGAATTCCTCTATCAAATCCTGAAAAACTCCAGGGACAGGATTTAGTATTTCCCAACATTGTAAAAAAAAAGCTTTGGAAGTAAAATCACCTCCAAAGCAGGTATTCATGATTACTGGGTCACTAAACTCAAATTTCCTTTTTCCTGATTCTAAAAAAGACTTCGGGAGAAAAACTTCCTCCCGAAATCACCCTAAAAAACACTTATGGAAATTTCCAAATTATTGGAAGTGCCCAAAATACAACCTTGGATCCCCTTTGTCAAGGAGAAATCAGTTAACGGTAGGGATAAACCAGTTAACGGTTGGATTTAGGCATTATGTGATTTCGAATTCATTTAGGGGGAATAAAAAATTGTAGTTTTGCCTTTCTAAACACTAAAAAGTAAAACATGGACATAAATAGCCCCAAACACATCGAATTTTTAAAACAAGTTTCAATTTTCAAAACCCTGCGTGGTGATGAGCTTTCGGTAGTGATAAAATATTTGACGCTCAAGGAAGTTGGAGAGAATGATTTCGTTTTTTCACGATTTGAAAAGGAGCAGGCATTGTATATTGTGCGATATGGAAAACTGAACCTGGACTTGGCCGGCGGCAAGAGCAGGATGTATGGGAAAGGGGAAGTTTTTGGCGAGATTGGATTGATCAACAATAATTTCAGGTCAGGGACAATCAAGACCCTGGAACCCACGCTTCTATTGTGCCTGAACCGGAACGACCTGATGAACGACAGGCGGATACCTGCTTCCATTGCCATGAAAATCGTGGTGGAACTCGCAAATATCATTGCCACTTATCTGGCCACCGTTGAGAACACCTCAACAGCGAGGCTTATCGAACAGGGCGAAAATGATTATGTTGAATTTAAGTCCACGCTACGATATAATTTATACACCAAAAAGTTTGACAAGGAAATCGAACACGCGACCCTGAAAACCGTTGCGGCGTTTTTAAATTCAGCCGGTGGGACATTATTGATAGGTGTGGACGATGACAAGAATGTATTGGGCCTGGATATTGACAAGTTCCCGGATGACGACAAAACAATGTTGCATTTTACCAAGCTCGTTGAGGATAGGATAGGGATGCAGTATGCCGGGTACTTGAATTCTTGCGTTGAAGGCATAAATGGTGGAAAGGTGCTCAGGATTGATGTCAAACCTTCAAAAACCCCGGCTTATCTGACGCATGGGAACAATGAAAAGCTTTATGTGCGTAGCGGGCCTTCCACCTCTCAAATGAAGGTGAGCGAAATATATGATTACATCCAATCACGTTTCCATTAGCAGAAACCGGACAAATAAAAAGAGGCGGCCACACATGTGGCCGCCTCTTTAATTTATCAAAATGAAATTCTATTTTGTGACGATGATTTTCTCCTGGTAACTTTTTTCACCGTAATTCAGGTTGACATAATAAATGCCATTTAAAAATTGAGAGGTGTTAATCTCCAATATGTTGTTTCCTTCCGGAAGTTTTTCATTGGAAATGTTATAAACAATTTCCCCGAGGGAATTGTACATATTCAAATCAATGGTTTCCGAACCCTGAAGATCAAAAGACACATAAGCCACATTGCTTACCGGGTTTGGATAAATTGTTATATCAGTCCTGCTAACTTCATCAATGCCCGTATATAAGATACTGAATTGTGCCTCCTCCTGCATTCCAAAATATTTTCCCTGAGCAAAAATCTCGGTTCCGTTATAGGCTAATTTCCACATTCCCGAACCTAAAAGCCCATCACCGCCTTCATCATAAATCATGAAAGAGTAACAATCGGTTTGTGGAAGGTCAAACGATTTAATCACAAATTGACCAGGAGTAGTGTAACCACCTTCTGAATACAATACATCCCCTGCTGAGTTCAACAATTCCCAACTGGTTTCTTCTGGGTTGTCGTCCAATTTTAAAGCAAGGACCACGGGACTGCTTACCTCCAGTGCCTCAACAAAATCGGTTGAAATCGTGTTGTTCCCTGGGAATTCATCTTCTTCTCCGTTTGGATTACTCACTTCAACAATAAACGAATTGCCTGCCATCATCTCAAAAGTGCATTCGGGCAGTTCCACCATTTCGTTTTCGTAATAGGCAAGGTTTCCGGTCCATTGGTAAGTATATTCTTCATCATTGTTCACATGGTAGGCAATATCCAGGCTGGTGAGGTTGTCCTGGCCATAATTGGCAATCTGGACTTTTGGTGCAAGTGTACTGCTGCAGGCAGAAGTGGGACAATAAGCCGCGATAACGGATGCATCGTTTATAGTTGTGCTCCCAAAGTCCATGAGATCTTTTTTCGCTCCCTGGAAAATCTCTTTGGTTGAAGGGTCCTGTATAAAAGCGACCACTTCGCAATGTTCGTTGACCCATGAGGGCTGCATAGCGAAACTTACCGTAACTTCGTTCACATCGCCCGAGGAAAAATCAAGGGCCGTACCATATTGATTGGGCCTCATCAGGCGCTCTACATAGTCAAGTTTGTCCAATCCCTGCCAGTTTTCCATAATTTCGGATTCGGTCAGGGCAAAATGCAAAACCAGGTTGGTGCTGCTTACTGCGGCCACTTTGGTAACCGTAATATTGATTTCATAATCGATGAAACCGGTATGGCCCCCTTCGATGTCAATAGTAAAGGAGGAGGGGATGGCAATCCGCTGATTGTATTTTTGAAGATAAGTAGGGTAAAGGCTGGTAGTATGGTTTCCGCCACCTACTTCAACAATACCGTCAAATTCAGCAGTGGGGATTCCCGTAATCCCATAATAACCTTGTCTTGAACTTCCGTAAGAATTCGTGTAATCGTCGCCATTGTGGTATTCGATAACGGCTACTTCTTTTCCGTTGGCAATCAAATCATCGGCTCCCATTGCCGCACCAGGGCAGTAGTAGCACCATGTGCCGGTCACGATTTCAAGGATGACTTTGTCCCTGTCAACTTGCTGTGCATTTGTGGCACTGAAAGTCAACGTTAGTAAACTTAAAATTAACAGTGAAATTTTTTTCATAAGATTCTGTGTTTTAATGGATGAATAAAAAGCAAAAATAAGTATAAAATATATTCGGGTTGACTGAAATCAATAAATAATCCTTTAATGCAATCATCAGACACATGGCCATAAATAATGGTTGCTCGCAATGTTTAATCATGTATTAACCATCGTTAATTCATAACAAATTGTGGACATCGATTACGAATGATGGAATTAACATTTTTTAGCACAGTTTTTGATAACTTTCGCAATAATTTATCCGTTCAAAAGCAACTTTTGTTAATTTTGGGATGTCGTTGTTTTTAAGTAAGTATTTAAAACCTTAAACAATAATATAATGAAAAAAATCCTACTATCCATCGTTTTATCAGCCCTGATTGGAGTGGCAATAGGGCAGAGCTTTTCGCTTTCGAATGCCGAAGGTGATATTGCGGCAAATTCAGTTCTTACCGAATTGGTCGATCCTGCAACAGGGCAATTCAACACACATATTTATGTGACAAATAACAGCTCTTCGATGTTATCGGTACTTGTGAAAAAAGTAGAGCATTATCTTGAGGGCGATATGCAGATTTCCATTTGCTGGGCAGGGAACTGTTATCCACCCGATGTTTTCGTATCGCCAAATGCTGAGGATATCGCACCGGGAGAAACCAACATGGAAGGTTTTAGCGGAGATTTGTTCATCAATGATGGGGTTGGGATTACATCGACTTCCTATGTGTTTTTTGATGAAAGCAACCCTTCGGATTCGGTAATGGTAATCGTAAATTATATTGTTACCACAACCCCTTCAAGCCTGACGCTTTCCAATGACGATGGCAATCTTGAAAACAACGGCACATTGATTATCAGTGGCGACCCGGATGATGAATCACTTATTTCAAATGTGTATGCAACCAATGGATCCTCCAAAGACATTGACGTAAAGGTCCGCAGGATCGAGACCCATATGCCAGAAGGTACTTCAAGTTATTTTTGCTGGGAACAGTGTTATCCGCCCACAACCAATGTTTCCCCTACTGCCATGACAATTGCCGTAGGCGAAACCAATATCAATTTCAGTGGGGATTATTTGCCATCAGGGATTGCAGCCGAAGCCACTATTTCGTATGTGTTTTTTGATGAAAATGATTTGAGCGATTTTTCAACCATAAATGTAACATACGTTGCCTCTACTGTTGGGATTGAAGAGAACCTGAATGGGGTTTTCCTTTCGAATGCTTATCCTAACCCGGCCAGTACAGTTGTGTCACTTGATTATGACTTGAAAGATGAGAATGGTGCAAAGCTGGTTATTTATAACCTATTGGGAAGTGTTGTAAGGGATGTCCAGATTAATGACGCAATCGGAAAACTGAAAGTAAACGTTTCAGATTTGGATGATGGGATTTATTTTTACTCATTGTTGGTGAAAAACGAAACCGTTAAAACACAAAAATTGGTTGTTAAACATTAGTTTGGGATTTTTAAAAAACAATAAAGGGCTGTCTTTGTAGGACGGCCTTTTTTATTTCCTGAAATACTTCCGTTTTATTTGAAAGCATAATTCATAAAAAATTTCTACTTTTGTAAAATAATAACAACAACATAATAAAACACATATGGGTAGGGCACAAGAAACATTCAACAAAAAAGAGGTAAGGAACAAGAAAGAGAAAAAGAGGAAAGAAAAAGAAAAGAGAAGGCTGGCCAGAAAGGATAACGAAAAAAAGAGCAGCCTCGATGACATGATCGCATATGTTGATGAAAATGGGAACATTACCGATACCCCTCCCGATCCAACCAAAAAGAAGGTGATCAAAGCCGAAAACATTGACCTGAACGTACCTAAACGGGATGCAGTTAATCTTACCGAAACCGTAAGAAAAGGAATAGTCACTTTCTTTAACGATTCAAAAGGTTATGGTTTTATCAAAGATTCCGAAACGCAGGAAAGCGTTTTTGTGCACATCAACAATACCCTTGAAGAAATCAAGGAGAACAATGTTGTCAGCTTTGAAGTGGAACTGGGCCCGAAAGGACTTACTGCCATAAAGGTCAAGCTTTTTAAATAATCCCGAAATCTTTTCTTGGGGATTGGTACCTTAATTCTGATCTCGTACGTACAGGAGTGTGTTTTTTGTCAAAACGCACAAAATCCTAAGTTCAAAAAACAAAACTTGTCCGTATGGATAAATTCCAATAAAAAATCACAACAGGTTTCGTATTTATTATTTTGAAAATTTGGAATTTATCCATCAGGAATGTCGGACAAGTTTTGAAATTAATAATTTGTTCTTTGTCTTTTCTGATTTGTTCAGGTTAGAATTTACCTTACACGCCTGATTTGCCTGAACCCGATACCCAATACTTTTTCGAAATACCTTATTTGTTTCATTTCCGAAGTGGTGACAAGGCAAATTGATATGCCTTTTTTCCCTGCCCGGGCAGTTCTCCCACTTCGATGTGTATAGTATTCGTCCTTATCTGGCAATTGATAATGTACGACAAACGCCAGCCCTTCCACATCTATTCCACGGGCAGCAAGGTCGGTGGCAACAAGTAAGCGAAGGCTTTCATTTTTGAATGCCCGCATCACTTTGTCCCTCTCTTTTTGTAATAAGTCGCCATGAATGGCATCGGCGGAAACATTTTTGGCTTTGAGTTGCTTGGCCAATTTTTGCGCGGCTATCTTTGTTTTGCAAAATATCAAGCCCCTGTTTTTTTGTTCCGATTTAAGGAATTGCATTAAAACATGCAGTTTTTCACTTTCGTCACAAATAAGGTATTGGTGTTCAATATTTTTGTTTACCACATTTCTGGCACTTACCTCAATCCTGAACGCATCGGCCGATAAATGCTGGTTGATGATCTGTTTGATGCCATGTGGGACAGTTGCTGAAAAAAGCCATTTGTTTTCCGCATTTGATACATAGCCAAGGATTTGGTCCAGCTCTTTTTTAAAACCCATGCTCAACATTTCATCGGCCTCGTCCAAAATCACGGTTTTTACGTGGCTTAGGTCAACAGCTTTGCGTTTTAGCAAATCAATCAACCTTCCCGGAGTGGCAACAATGATATGGGTTGGCCTTTTCAGGGCATTGATTTGCCGGTCGATCGGGGCACCGCCATAAACAGCTTCGGTAAATATTTTTTCGGTGTATTTGGTGAACTTGAACAATTGCTTTGCTACCTGCTGGCCCAGCTCCCTTGTGGGGCATAGGATAAGTCCCTGAACTTTTTTTAATCCAGGGGAAATCTGCTGGAGCAATGGCAATCCGTAAGCTGCGGTTTTGCCGGTTCCTGTTTGAGCCTGCCCCACCAGGTCGGTATTGGTATGCAGTAAAAGTGGAATTACGGTGTTTTGTATTTCAGTGGGGACAATAATGTTAAGGTCGGTAAGTCCTTTTATAAGGTTTTCGTTTACGCCGAGGTCTCTAAAATTTTTCAAATCAGTATTTCTTAAAGTATTTTTGCAAAAGTACGTATTAAAAAAAGACTTGCGGATTTAAGGACTTTATAAAAACACGATAATCCAAACATTTAGCTTACCTTTGCCGCAACTATAATAACAGATGCTGAACGAGAGAGAGTAGGATACGAGCATTATAAATTCTTCAACCCAATTTTAAATCCCTTCAACATTCGTAAAACACCGCTTGCATGATATTCGTGTGGGTTTATTAATAACCAATATGTTGCCGTTTTTAAACGGAACATGTTAACAAATACAAAAATGCTTAAATACTACTTCGCTTCGCAACCGCTAAAGCTTTATGCGAACACGGTAAAGTTGCGAAGAATGTAAAGTGACAATAAAAAAAACAATATGACATTTAACGAATTAAAAATAATAGAACCAATCCTGAAAGCCCTAAAGGCAGAAGGTTATACACATCCAACCCCAATACAGGAACAATCCATCCCGATATTGCTCCGGGGAAAAGACCTGCTTGGCAGTGCGCAGACCGGGACAGGGAAAACGGCAGCCTTTGCAATTCCAATTTTGCAAAACCTTTATCACGAAAAGCAACGGAACAATGGTCTTCGCAAGATAAGGACACTCATTGTTACCCCAACGCGCGAACTTGCCATACAGATCGGTGAAAGCTTTACGGCCTATGGGAAATTTACCGGAATAAGGAACACGGTTATTTTCGGTGGAGTGAAACAAGGGGCACAAACACAGGCTTTGGAAAGAGGTGTGGAGGTGCTTATTGCAACCCCCGGACGTTTATTGGATTTAATGGACCAGGGCTTCATTGATTTGAAGGACATTAAATATTTCGTTCTGGACGAAGCCGACCGGATGCTCGACATGGGCTTCATTCATGACATCAGAAAAATAATAAACAAGTTGCCCTCAAAACGGCAATCCTTGTTTTTTTCGGCAACTATGCCACCCGATATCGTTCGGTTATCCCGCAAGATCCTTGGGGACTTCGAGAAAGTTTCGGTGATGCCGGAACAGACCACTGCTGAAAAAGTGGAGCAAGCCATTTATTTTGTGGGGAAAAAGGGCAAAATCAAATTGCTCGTCCATTTGCTGGAAACAGAGTTGGTAGGTTCAACCCTGGTTTTTTCAAGGACAAAACATGGCGCCAACAAAATTGTGAAAATGCTCGGTAAGGCAAATATCGAAGCTGCTGCAATCCACGGTAACAAATCACAGGGGGCACGGCAATTGGCATTGAATAATTTCAAGAAGGGACTTATCAATGTCCTTGTTGCAACGGATATTGCCGCCCGTGGAATCGACATTGAGGAACTGTCGTATGTGGTAAATTACGATTTGCCAAATATTCCCGAAACCTATGTCCATCGTATAGGAAGGACGGGCAGGGCCGGGTTTAGCGGGATTGCATTTTCGTTTTGTGATGTGGAGGAAAAAGCTTATTTGAGGGACATCGAAAAACTGATCAAGCAGAAAATCCCTGTGATCGAGGAACACCCTTTCCTTGATTTCAATATAGATGTGTTACATGAGAACCCGGTCAAACCAAAACGTCCGCAGCAATCAAAAAGGCCACAGCAACGAAGATGGACAAATAACCCTGGCAGTGGTGGGAGCGGTAACAGCCATCGAAAAGGCCCTCGGACATTTTCACGTAAAAAGCCATAAACCAAGATATTGAAAAAGCACCCGTCAGAAACAACGGGTGCTTTTTTTGTATTATTGACAGAATTTGTAATTCGTCAAATAACGAAAACCAAGTCTCTGGTTATTGTCGTTTCCCTGTTTTTCCCTAAAGAAAAGGGGGATGCCCGACATTAAAAGACTGATTGGCTCATTTAACAAGTTCAATTCTCTGTACACCAACAGCATCGGCACTTTTTAAGCTTGCAAAATATATCCCGGGCTGGAAACCGTCCAAATTTATCGAGATACTTTGATGGCCGGGATGTGTGTTTTTCAGTTTCAAGTTCTGGATTATCCTGCCATTCAAATCGGTTATGGTCAGTTCCATGTTGTTTTGGCTTATTTGTTCATAGTCAAGGGTAAAAGAACCACTGCCCGGATTAGGATAAGCAAGCATCTCGATTTGCTTTACCCGGGATGTTGAAATACCTACGTTCCCCGATTCTATTTCCCGTCTGTAAACAAGTGAATCCACAGCAATATAGATGTGGTCGTCACTCATTGACATATCGTATATGTTCCCGGTAGGAAGTCCTTCGGAAATCAAGTTCCAGCTTGTGGCATCATTGGATTCATAAATACCAAACAACCCATAAAAATAGAAACCGCCTGCCGAACTGATATCAAACTTCCTAATGTTCAAAGTGATAAAGGGATCCGGGGTTTTCAGGAAAAAGCTTTGTCCATCATCAGTAGATTCCAGGATACCGCCAATAGATGCGACATATATTTTGCCATTCACAGGGTGCTCGCGTAAAAACCCAAATGTTATGGAACCCAAATCACCGGTACAGGCTGTCCATGTGTTTCCATTGTTGTCGGAATAATATAAACCACTGTTGTAAGTTGTGATAATCAACCGCCCAGAGCTTGTTGCCAAAACACTGTATGGAAGTGCGGGGCAGGAAATATCAGACCATGTCACACCTTTGTCGGGTGAATATTTTAAACCGGAAATATCCGGGACATATATTTCACCAGAAGCAATAACATTAAACCCACCAATTTCAACATAGTCGGGCACATCCAGGAGCTCGTTCCAGTTTTGGCCATTGTCATTTGACGAAAACAGCGACCCATTGTAATAAATGACGTTTTTCAATTGTTGCATTGCGTAAATATTGTTTTCACCATCAAAGGAAACAGATGTCATCCGGTCTTCAAAAACACTGTTCCAGCTTTGGCCTTCGTCTGTGCTCAACTGCACAGGGCCACCGTACTGATTGCTGAAGAATGTTGCGATTTTACTGTTGTCGGGCGATACGCTTACATGGGGAATGGAAAGGAAACCGAAATCCCCAAAGCTAAAGTTAAGTTGCTCCCATTCCTGGGATAACAAAGACGATAATGTTATTGCACTTAATGCAATTGAAAATAATAGTTTTTTCATAGTAGCTAGTATTTAGAGGTTTATAAATTGTGGCAAAATTGGGGACAAATCCATGATTGTACCATAGGGTATTCAACTTATTTTATGTAGGTAATTGTTCGTAGTTTTTGTCTTGTGGAACCAAGATAATTGAATTATGCTTTTTTTGGGGCTTGCCCAGAAAACATATAATCCAAATTGTAGCATTTCCAATTCATAATTTGGGTTTAAGTTGTAATTAACGAACAGAACCAGTATCTTTGGGTTTCTTTAACTTTCAAAATTCCATACCATGAAAAAAATTGCTTTCCTTTTTGTAGGAATATTATTTTCCTTTCAATTAATGGCCCAATGGTCTCCCGATGCTGACGAAAATACAGCAATCAATCTCGCTTCGGGTGAACAGGCCATTCCCAAGGTGGCCACTTCGGAAAACGGGACAACTTATGTTTCCTGGTTTTCCAACGAAAGCGGGAATTACAATGTTCGCCTCCAAAAGTTGGACGTTTTAGGGAATAAACTTTGGGCCGACGATGCATTGCTGATCAGTGACAATGAGGCCATGACCTGGCTTACCGACTGGGACATGGCCATCGATCAGGACGACCATGCCATTCTGGTTTTTCAGGATATCCGCACCGGGCCCAATAATATTTATGCCTACAGGATTTCACCGGAAGGTGAATTTGTTTGGGGCGAGGATGGACTGGCACTTTCAAACAATGATGCCTTTGAGGCTGCACCAAAAGTTTGCGTTACACCTGTGGGCAATGCAGTTTTTGCCTGGCAGTCGGATGATGTGATCATTATTCAGAAAGTTGCCCCATATGGGACTTTGCTTTGGGGAGATGCGGGAATTACCATTAGTGGAAGCGATACCTATTCGTGGCCACAACTTATGCCTGTTGGTGACGATGATGTGATCATGAAATATTTTAACGATTCAGGGCCAACCTGGTCACCCACAAGGCATGTGTATGCACAGCGCTATGATATGGACGGGAACACGGTTTGGGCCGAACCCGCAATTATTTCCAATGCGGGCGGGATTTCGGCCTGGACACAGGTTTTCCCATTTGTGAGCGATGGAAACGATGGCTTTTTCATTGCCTGGCACGACGACCGCGATATGAACAATATGGCCAGTGTTTTTGTCCAGCATATTGATAATGCGGGGCAAGCCGTATTTCAGGACAACGGTGTTGAGGTTTCCCTCAATGCAGGCATGAACCATTTTTATGCAAACCTTGCTTTTCCGTTGGGATCGAATGAAATTTATGTTTATTGGAACGAAATGAACGGGAACCAGGACCAAAAAGGTATTTACGGACAAAAGGTTTCCTCAACAGGTGAAAGGCTTTGGACCGATAACGGGAAAGCAATTGTGGAAGTATCTTCCGCTAATTTATCACCAATGGCTGCACGGGCTGCAAATACCGATATGGTGGTTTTTTATGAGGATTATTATGATGCGGTAAGCACGGCGGTAAAAGCCATGAAAATTGATGTAGATGGCAATTTTGTGTGGCCGGAAGAAATAGTGAGCATGAGTTCGGTGCAATCGGCAAAAATCCATCCTGATATAGGTAGTTTGCACAACGATCAATGGATAGCCGTTTGGGGAGATGAAAGAAACGCCGACCGTGATATATACGGACAGAATATCCAAATGGACGGAACGCTTGGGCCCGTGGAAATCCAGGGAGATTTGGAAGTTCATCCCGATACGGTTGTTTGTGACACATATGGGCCATATTATGTATATGTGGTAAATAATACATTCGAAGCTGTAACAGTTGAATTTGCAACCTTCTCCTATGGATATTGCGAAGTTAATTCCCCTTCACCCTCTGAGTTTCCATATAATATTGAGGCCGGAGATTCCCTGATAATGGAAATTCATGTAATACCCGGTTCAAGTGCATCGGGATATGTAACAGATTATTTGGAAATAACGACCGATGCCGGTGATTTTGAGGTTGTTTTTCTCGTAAACTGGGATTTGCTCGGAAGCGTAATAGAACAAAATGGAAATGCAATCCGGGTAACAACTTTTCCAAACCCTTCCTCGGGGAATGTTTGGTTTGATATCCAATCAGCAAAAAATAAAAACCTTGTTTTGGGAATTTATAATTCCCTTGGGAAGATAATCCGATCACTTAATGTGAATAATATTGGAAATAGTAAGGAAATTGTTTGGAACAGGAAAGATGAAAACGGCAATGAAGTCCAACCGGGAATCTATACATATAGGATTTGGGACGGCGAAAATGAGCGATCCGGGAAAATAATCTTGAGCCAATAACAGGCGTTTAAGCCTGCTTTGCAAAAGGCGCACGAAAAACCCATTTTTAACCCATGAGACCCCCAAGGGGGATTTTTTGAAATTCCCCATGCGCCCTTTGCGGTTTTTTTGAAATCCCGTTCCTCACACCATTCACCCGAGTGGAATAGGATTTCAGTTTCCCGTTTTCCCTGAATTTCCTTAAAATGCTGTCACCCGATTTGCTTACAAACCAATCGGAACCTTTGTTCGTTTTTTGGGTTTTTGGTTGTGACCCAAAATCACAGGAAGTAATTATTGCCCCCAGGAATAAAACAATGATCCAACTTCTAATAAATGTTCTCATAATTCCTTTTTTCTTTCCACTGCGAATCAAGGCTTGGAAATCCATGTCAAGGCTAAAGGCTTTGTTTGATTCAACCCAAGGCGTTGCCATCTAAAATTGCCGTAAAACATGCCACTTCGTTGACTTTTGAAGCCTCAACATAGCGGTGGCCATGCTTTCGTTTCAAAATCTTATGTTTTATTGCACTCTCATTTCCCATGGCAAAGTCCTATTATATAATCCGGGTTAAAAGGATAAATACCTGAATTTGTTTTAAGTGTGATCCGAGGGAAATATGAAAGTTGAGAAATATCTAAAAAGAAGTGACATAAAACATTCATAAAAAGATTTATATCATTCAAGACAAGTATTTATCTCAGTTTTGAGAGGCTTGTAAATTCCATGCAATACGCTATTATTGTAGCATATAATTTATAAACATAAACATAAACAAAAGACAAATGAAAAAATCAAATTTACTTTTTTTAGCAAGTGCATTGTTGATTATGCTCGCCCTAGCTGTTTCCTCCTGTACAAAAGAAGGTCCCGCTGGAGCTGATGGAACAGATGGTGTAAATGGAACAGATGGAACAGATGGAGTTGATGGGAACGTGGTGTGCATGACATGTCATAATTTGGAGAACAAAGCAACCAAGGAGATGCAATATGCACAGTCCGGCCATGCTGCAGGTGCAGTTGTTGGATATGCTGGTGGCCGTCAAAATTGTGCCAGGTGCCATTCCAACGAAGGCTTTATTGAAACTCAGTTCACCGGAATGGATACCACAGCTGCTGAAATTCCTATTCCAACCCCAATTGGCTGCGTAACTTGCCATGATTTCCATGATACGTTTGATTTTGAAAATGAAGGCCCCGATTATGCACTTCGCACTACTAAACCAGTTGATTTAATAATGTATGATGGTGAAGTCACACTTGATTTTGGCGGGCCTTCCAATTTATGTGCTACATGTCACCAACCAAGGACAGCGAGCCCTGAAGATGATGGCAGTGGAAACTTTACAATCACCAGCACGTACTGGGGATCTCATCATGGACCACAATCCACCTCTATTGAAGGAATTGGCGGTTATGAAGTGGGAACTGGTTATCCCACTCCCGGCTCCACCACACACAAAACCGAAGTTACGTGTATAGGCTGTCATATGCACGAATCTACAGGTCATACCTGGAATGTGGATGTTGCTGCATGTACAAGTTGCCATTCAGATGCTACTGATTTCAACATTAACGGTGTTCAAACTGATGTCCAGAATATGATGGCAGAATTAAAAACCAAATTTATTGCAGCAGGAATGTGGGATGAAACCGAAGATAAAATAGTTCCGGGTACATACCCAATAGATCACGTTGGGGCATATTATAATTATGCATGGATATTGGACGACCGTAGTGATGGAGTTCATAATGCAGCTTACATAAAAACCCTTTTGACCAATTCCATTGCAGTATTTAATTAGGATAGATTTTCATAACTAAAAAGGGGCCTCTGTAATGAGGCCTTTTTTTTGGCTATTTTTACCTAAGACCTCTTATTCTGGTGTGTTGCCTTTAAGGGCTATGGGTGCAATACAAATTCCCTCATAATTCCTTTTTCACTTTATACTGCTGAAACCAATCCTTAAAGTGCCTTGAAATGGTCAATATAGAAAAAACCCACTTAGCATAATTAATTTACCAAACGGGTTTTAAAATTGAGTAAGTTATAAATTCCTATAGCTTAAATTCAGCTTTGATTTTATCCACGAAATCAAGTTTTTCCCAGGTAAACAGTTCAACTTCTTTTTCGATTTTCCCCTGATAGGGCGAGTTGAATATTTTTGTTATTGTCCGGGGAGACCTTCCCATATGCCCATAGGAGGCCGTTTCGAGATAAATGGGGTTGCGGAGTTTCAGCCTGTCTTCGATGGCGGCAGGCCTCAAATCGAAAATGTCTTCGATCTTTTTGGCGATTTCACCATCAGATACTTCCACATTTGAAGTGCCATAAGTATTCACAAAAACACCCACCGGCCGGGCTACTCCAATGGCATAGGAGAGCTGTACCAGGATTTCATCTGCCACTCCTGCGGCCACGATGTTTTTTGCAATATGCCTTGAGGCATATGCCGCCGATCTATCAACCTTTGAGGGGTCTTTCCCAGAAAACGCACCGCCACCATGGGCACCTTTTCCGCCGTAGGTGTCCACGATGATTTTACGGCCTGTCAGCCCTGTATCTCCGTGAGGGCCTCCGATCACGAATTTCCCTGTTGGGTTCACATGAAGGATTAAATCATCATCGAACAAAGATTGCACACGTTCGGGGAGGAGTTTTTTTGTCCTTGGGATCAAAATATCCCTGACATCATCTTTGATTTTGTTCAACATCCGTTCATCATCAGTATCAAACTCATCATGTTGGGTTGAAACCACAATGGTGTGCACCCTTGAAGGTTGGTTATTGTCGTCATATTCAATGGTCACCTGCGATTTGGAATCGGGCCTCAGGTAGGTCATTGATTTTCCCTCACGGCGGATTGCTGCCAGTTCTTCCAAAAGGATATGTGAAATATCGAGGCTCAACGGCATGTAGGCATCGGTTTCCTTGCTGGCATAACCGAACATCATCCCCTGGTCGCCTGCGCCCTGGTCCAACCTGTTTTCACGGTCAACGCCCCGGTTGATGTCGGGCGATTGTTCATGAATGGCATTTAATACACCACAAGAATCACCGGAAAAACGGTACTCCTCTTTTGTATAGCCAATTTTATTGATTACCTTTCTCGCAGTTTCCTGCACATCCACATAGGCCTTGGATTTAACCTCACCGGCAACAATCACCTGTCCGGTGGTTACCATTGTTTCACATGCTACTTTTGAATCGGGGTCAAAAGCAATGAATTCGTCTAAAATCGCATCCGAAATTTGGTCCGCTACTTTGTCGGGGTGTCCTTCCGACACAGATTCCGACGTAAATAAATATCCCATTATTTGTTGTTTTTAATTTATTAATTGTTTTCAAATTTTCCCGGATTTATTAATTAAGGGATGGAAACCCGTAACTTGTAACCCGTAACTTGATTAATACCTATTCTGTATCAATAAGCTATAATTATTAAATATGAGAAACGAAAACTTGATTGAAGGTAGGATACGACACTGCTTTAGCATTTTTTCCTGTGGTTGCAATCAATCAAATCTTTCCACATAAGGGCGCAAAGATATAAATTAATTGAGAACGGCAAAATATATGGCGGTTTTCTTCCTTGCTTTTTCGTAAAACTATGTTTATCCTTGTTGCTCGAACTCAATAAATTGTTTTACGTTAGAGGGAAATTATTTATCGATTTCTTTGTAACCATAAACAGAAACCAAGAAGGTTTTCGATAAATGTTTTGTTTAAAATGTGTCCATTCACCAACCCAAACGACATGCTCATGGGCCCAAACGACACGTTCACCAATTTCCCCTTGACAAACCTTTATGGTTGAATTACCTTTATCGTTTTGCTTGCAAACAGTTTTCAACAACAGGATAACCATTTGCCTTATTGGAATAAATAATAGCTCGACTGCCAAAGTGCAAGGGCGGGCAGGTAAATCAAGGATTTTTTACGGTAGAGGTGGTTTCAACCTGTCGTGTCCCATACGCACAGGCTTGCTTCGACACAACAGGTTTAACCGTTAACTTGAAAAAATCAACCGTTACCTGATTTGGTTTGCAATTATCGAAAATAATTTATTAGATTTGGCAAACCATATAAAAACCAAAAACACTTTGAACAAAACCAAAATATGCAGCTTGATGTCTTTTTTCTGTTACGGCAGGGATTGCAGTATATTGACAATTGTTTATATGATTGTTTGCCAGATGCTTACTCCTCTCATCCATCATCACAAGCCTATAGGTCCCAAGGTCTTATATTTCTGTTCGTCCCTAAGCTTAAAATCCAATATAGATTCCTTATATGTTTACCGTTATTGCCTTTATTGACCTAAAGGCTGTTAAGCAATAAACATATTAATCAAGAATAATTAAAAAAAACGATTATGAAAAATACACTGATAGTCCTTGCATTGTTTTGCTTATTGTCCAGCGAAAGTATTTTTGCACAGGAGTGGGCCCCGGAAGGGGCGGAATGGTATTATGATTATGATGCCTTTGAAGTTACTGGATACATAAGAATTGTTTCAGAAGGGGATACCGTTATCAACGGGCAATTGTGCAAGGTTTTAGCCAAAACCAGGTTCACGTACGATTATGTAACCGGAAATTACGAAACAGCTTTTATGGGCAATGAATATACATGGTCAGATACCAATAAAGTCTATATCTATAAATACGGGCAGTTTTATGTGTTGTATGATTTTTCCTTACAAACTGGTGATTCATGGACAATCCCGGCGAATTATTTGGGGTTTTGTGATTCAACAGGGACAATGGTGGTTGACAGCGTGGGCAGTATTGTGGTAAACAATGATTCCTTGCGGGTAGTTTATTGCAGTCCCGGTGAAAGTTCCCATTGGTTTTTGGGATCTGTTATCATTGAAAAAATCGGGCCTTTGGATTCGTATATGTTGCCGGAGATGACGAATGAATGTGGTGTGCCGGATTTATTTGAGGGAGGGCCATTGAGATGCTATTACGATGAAGGCTTTGGTTGGTACAGTACCGGTATTGCCGCTGAATGCGATTACATATTAGGGGTTGGAGGTCGTGATGCCAAAGGGCAGTTGTTGCAGGTTTACCCCAACCCTGCCACCGATTGGGTGGCTTTTGCATACACCCTGCCCAATAAGGACAGCGAAGCCGTGATCAAAATTACCGATGCCACGGGCAAACTGATCGATGTTGTTGCGGTAAACGGACAACAGGGGCAAAAGATATGGGACACCCGCCATATCAAGCCCGGTGCTTACTTTTATTCATTTGAGGCAGGCACCATCATTAAATCGGGGAAAATCATAATTGTAAATTAAACCAAGCTTTAAGTACAGGGGCAAATCATTGCCCCTGTGCTTTTAACATAAAATATGTACTATGCGTTATTTCTTTTTATTTGCGTGCTTTTTGTTTGTCCAATATGGCAATGCCCAAAACCTGCCCATTGTTTGGCAAGGGTGCTTTGGGGGAAGTGAACCCGATTTTGCAAATGACATATTGGAAATAGAAGATGGGTATTTGATTCTGGGCAATGCCCGTTCAAACGATGGGGATATATCTTCTTTACATGGGGGGCAGGATGGGTGGTTGATGAAAACTGATTTTTCGGGCAACTTGATTTGGGAAAAGACTTTCGGTGGTACTTATTCCGACGAATTTGTTCGTATTGCTAAAAGTGCCGACAATAATTTTTTCATACTAAGTTCCTCCTATTCTTCCGATGGCGATATTTCCAATGATCCCTATCCTAATTCGACCGATTTCTGGATAGTGAAAATAGATGCTATGGGGAATATCCTCTGGGACAGGATCGTGGGGGGCAATATGCTGGACCAGGTATGGACCGGCACGGCCACAAGCGACG
>JAADJA010000134.1 GCA_013151015.1 Chlorobiota bacterium | reverse complement strand
TAACAGTCGGATATGCGGGAACAGGCAACAAAACAAATCCAAAAAACTGGGAACGGATACTGGAAAATCTCCCCGATGGAACATACGAAATCTATTGTCATCCCGCTTATCCCGATGAAACCCTTCATCGCTGGGCCACTTATACTCGGGATCGGGCAAAGGAATTGGAGATTCTAAGAAATCCACGGTTAACCGAGATAGCACGAAAAAGAGACATTGAACTGATCAGTTTTTATCAAATTTAAAAAAACGACTCCAATGGCTAACCGAAAGCTGATTCTTTTTTGGAAATTACCCAGACAATTTCAAGAGATGGCGTTAAGCCTGTATTCTCGAAAATTGGAAAGGGCCTATTACGGAAAAGGCTATGATGAGTGGCGACATTGGTTGCAGGATTGCAAAAAGTGGACATACCAAGAAATAAAAAAATGGGAGAATAAGCAATTAGCCTACATCATTCAGACAGCTGCCACACGCGTCCCATTTTATCAAGAATATTGGAATGGCATCGAATGGCAAAAAATAAAAACGTCAAGCGATCTTCATGTATTGCCAATCATTGATAAAAACCATGTTCGCATTGCCAAAAATAAACTGCTTGTAAATGGTCTAAAACCCAAATCGCTTTGGGTTGAAAAAACAAGTGGGTCTACGGGTTCCCCAATTAATATTTATTGGCCAATGGACATGCTGCCCAAATGGTGGGCCATTGTAGAGGTAATGATCCGGTACCAAGCCGGTGTCTCGCAAGAAATGCCGCGAGCCATGGTAGGCGGCAGACCCATTGTCCCTGGCGACAAAAAATCCCCTCCCTATTGGTTATGGAATCCTCGCTGGAATCAATTGTATTTATCCAGCTATCATATTTCACCCCGTACGACATCCGATTATGTCAATGCACTCATAAAATATTCGCCGCAATGGATAACAGGGTATGGTTCCAGTATAGCCACACTAGCAAGAAATGCACTTGAAAAAGGCCTTCCCCATTTTCCGGTAAAAGCGGTTATTGTCAGCGGGGATACTCTTTTCAAATCAATGCGTATGGATATTGAAACCTATTTTGAAACAAAATGCTACGATAGTTATGGACAATGTGAAGGGGTTTCAATGGCAATGGAATGCCCACATGGGCGCCTCCATTTATTGCCTTTTGTCGGCGTTACAGAGATTCTTTGCGAAGATGACTCACCGTGTGCACCAGGCCAGGTTGGGGAAATGGTAGTTACAACGCTTCTAAATGATGCCATGCCATTAATTCGCTATCGAACCGGAGATTATGCAGCCTGGGCCAAAGAACAAAAATGCCCGTGCGGCAATCCCAATCCCATTATTACAAACCTTGAAGGCAGAATTGACGATTTTTTAGTAACCGAAGATGGTCGAAAAATCTCTCATATTTCAACGGCAATGAAGCAAAACGATGCCATTCATTCTACCCAAATTTTGCAGGATAGGCCTGGACATGCTTTTGTTCTGATTCAACCCAGAAAAGAATTTGGAAAACTCAATATAAAGAGATTAGAAGAAGAATTGCTAAATAGAATTGGCAATTTCGAGTTCGAATTCTTTGAAGTATCCGAAATACCTAAAACCCCGCAGGGAAAAACAAAATTGGTTATTCGTCTTTATGAATCAAGGGAAGCCGATCAGATTTATAAAAAATATTTGGAAGATTTGTGTAACAAATCCAAACGAATCAATTCATGCTAATGGCAGCTAAAATCATATGACCCATGAAAATACAGGATGCTTAACGGGGCTAAGAATTTTAATTGTTACTTCCGGGCATACGGTTCACGACCATAGGATATATTACAAATTGGGTCGCAGTCTGAAATCGATGGGGGCAAGTGTCGCAATTATTGGCACAAAAAACAGCCACTATCCAGATGATATTGAAATACTGGATGTTCCCCCTGCAAATTCACGCCCAATACGTTTTTTGGTTCAACCATGGCGTTGCATTATAAAAGCCACGGGACAAAAACCGGACATTATTCACTTTCACGATGCTGAAATGTTGCTTTCGCTTCCGTTAGCACGACTACTTTTTCCGCATACCCAATTCATTTATGATGTTCATGAAGACTTCGCCAATCTCTTACTGGTTAGGGATTGGGTACCCAATTCACTGAAAAAAATGGCCTATCAGGCAATTAATTTTACCGAAAAACTGCTTTCGCGCTTTGCCCATGGCATTGTTGGTGTAACCCCGCCGTTAACAAATCAATTTTCCAACAAACATAGAATAACCGCCCATAATTTTATTTCTACCGATTTTTTTAAAAATGCCTCTAAATATAACAAAAGTTTTTCCAGGCGAGACTATGATATTGCCCATTTAGGAACATTAAGCCGAAAACGAGCCATTTTTTTGGGAGATGTCTTAAAAATATATCACGCGAGAAATCCAAATACAAAATCCCTGGTTATTGGGTTTCCACCGGAATATGGTGACTTATTAAAAAAATTCCCCCGGGAAACAACTATCCTTGGCAACATATCTCACTTGAAAATTCCCGAATTGCTTGGAAATGTAAAAGTTGGGATTGATATACACCCCTGGCTTGGAGACCACCTTAAGGTTGCATTCCCTCTTAAAGTCAACGAATACATGGCAGCCGGTTGTGCTGTAGTTTCTTCTGTGATGCCTGTGCTAAAGAATTTAATAAAAAGCGCACCCGATAATTTGGAACTTTTTCGGATTATCGACAGCCGCGTTCCTATCGCATATGTTAAGGCAATTGAAAATCTCATCCGAAAGGCCCTCGATAATCCTGACGGCCTTAATAAATTACGATCCTTTGTATTTTCCAAAATGAACTGGCAGGAAGAAGCAAAAAAAATTCAAAACTTATATTTAACCCTATTGGAAAAGCCATGCGATACCTCATTATAAATGCGGATGGTTACGGTTTCACTGAAGGCATAACACGCGCCATAGAAAAATGTGTCAATTTCGGGACGGTTAAAAGTATTTCTGTAAATGTTAATTTCCCGTTTGTAATGGCCCTGTCTCAATTTGTTAAAATCCACCCTGAGCTTTCTGTTGGTTGCCATCTCAATCCTGTTGTGGGAAAACCCGTATTACCCGTGACAAAAGTGCCATCTTTAGTCAACGAAACGGGTGAATTTTTTTATAAGAATTTTTCAAAACACTTTTTATTAGGGAAAATTAACAAAAAAGAACTTCGCAGTGAATTACTGGCTCAAATTGAAAAAACACGTCGCCTGGCAGGAGAGACTTTCTCTCATATTGACTTCCATATGGGATTACATCGCTTACCTGGACTGTATCCAATTTTTTTGGATGTCGTCAAACTGAGCGGCGTTGGGCGCATCCGTACACATCGGTATTTAGAAGGATTGGAATCCCCATCCTACAAATGGCGTCACCTTCAATATGTATTTGAGAAACCCGCCCGTCCCCTTAAATATTTATGGAACATTTTACTAAGATGGAAAGCCAAACAGATTGGCCTGGCCATGCCCGACTATTGGGTGGGAATTTCGAACATGACAACAGTTCCAGGAAAGATATCTGTTGAGATGTATCAGAAAATGATCTCCCATCTTCCGAATGGGTTTAGTGAGTTTGTTGTTCATCCCGGATACGCCGACCAAGACTTGCAAAAATACTCCTCTTACATCCAAAAACGAGAGGAAGAGCTGAACGTGTTGACCGATCAAAGATTGAAGGATTTTTTGTCGAAATCGGATGTACGCCTTTCAGGTTATCGGGATATTCCTCTTTGTAAAAAGAAGTGATCATATTGTTTTTGATTATAGTGGCCTTTTAAAAAGGCGATCGATCTCAAATTTGGAAAACTCGGAATTTACAGACGTTTCTCGCTAAAAGCATTGGCAAAAATGAATTGAGGTAAATTTTTCCCTTGATTCTGGGAGATAAAAATAATGTGTGGCATTGCAGGTATTATAAAATTGGATGGAACCAATGCAGAATCGTCTCTTATTCAGGTAATGGCGAGAAACTTGGCGCATCGCGGCCCAGATGATGAAGGATACTTGTTTGTTAATACTCAACTGCGAAAAAGTATAACTGCCGGGGGAGCAGCCACTCCGCCGTCGGTTTTTGATAGCAAATATCCTTATTCACCTAAGCAACATTTGAGCTCGATATTTTCGGAAAAGAAACCCCACGATGTGGTTTTGGCTCACCGCAGGCTTTCAATCGTTGATTTATCTCCGGCAGGACATCAACCCATGTGCAATAAGGACATGACAATATGGATTGTCCATAACGGGGAAATCTACAACTTCCTGGAGTTAAGGAAGGAGCTTCAAGGCTACGGTTATCAGTTTGTCTCTGATACAGATACAGAAGTTATTATCCGTGCCTATCAAAGATGGGGATATAATTGTTTGAAAAAGTTCAATGGTATGTGGGCTTTCTGTATTTGGGATGAACGGGAAAATAAACTTTTTTGCTCTCGGGATCGCTTCGGCATAAAGCCTTTCTACTACTATTTTAAGAATAATGTTTTTGTATTTGCATCAGAGATAAAGGCTTTGCTCCAACTCCAATTTATCCCACGGGAACCAAATCATTTTGCCGTTTATAACTATCTTGTGATACACTCCAGTAACCTATCCAAAGGAACATTTTTTAAAGGGATTGAGAAGTTAGGAAATGGAGAGTATCTAGAGCTGGATTTGAGCTCGAGACATCTGATAGTAAATCGTTATTGGGATATCGACTTAAATAGCAAAGCTAAAGGTTTATTTAACAAAGAATATGCTCTTAAGTTCTACAACTTATTGGAAGATTCTATTAGACTCCGTTTAATTAGTGATGTGGCAATTGGGACATGTCTCAGTGGGGGGATAGATTCATCATCTTTGGTTTGCATAATAAATACATTACTTAACAAACGAAGTATTAGAGGATTTGCGGATGGTATTCAAAAGACATTCTCTGCTAGATATGAAAACAAAAGGTTTGATGAAGGCCTGTTTATAAACGAAATAATTAAAAAAACTCGCGTAGCTCCATATTATGTTTTTCCTACAGGGAAGGA
>JAADJA010000050.1 GCA_013151015.1 Chlorobiota bacterium | reverse complement strand
GATATTTCGGAATTAAATGACAATAAGAAAAAATTCAATGTGTCTCCAAAATATCAGGAAGAATTTGAAAGATTGAAATTCATAAAAGAAAAAATAAATTTGATTTCATCAAAATTATCTGAAAAGCAGATGCGATTGAATTTAATGCAAGAAAATATAAATGATTTGAAAGAAAATATTTCAACAGTTGATAATGGGGCATTGAAAACAATGTATTCTGAGACAAAATCATTTATTCCTGAATTGCAAAAGAAATTTGAAGATGCCGTAAAGTTTCATAATTCACTAATTCAAAACAAACTTAAATTTGTTTCAAAAGATATACCTGCTATTCAAAATGAAGTTGTAAAATTGAAAGAGCAGTTAAGTTTCGAGTTACAAAACGAAGAAAAGATAGGTAGTAAGTTATCAAATTCAGGTTCTCTGTCTGATTATGAATTATTAGTAGAAGAACTAAATGCAAAATTTGAAAAGAAAGGTCAGTTTGAGGAAAAATTGGAACAAATAATTAGTTTAGAAAAAAGCATCAAGGAAAAAGCAGAAAGATTATCAGAAATAAATGAAGAAATTGACAAGTCAGAACCAGAATTAAAAGATAATATTTCACTTTTCAATAAATTTTTCACATATTATTCAAAGCAATTATATAATGAAGAGTTTGTATTATCTCATTATGTTGATAAAGGTATTTACAAACTAAGAATTGATAATTTTGATGCTAATACCGGTGATGGCAAAAAGAAAGTTCAAATTGCTGCATTTGATTTAGCATACATTGCGTTTACAAAAGAAATTGAATTGAAATCATTAAGCTTTGAAATGCACGATAGAATTGAGGGAATTCATTCACATCAGTTAAGTACTTTATTTGAGCTTGTAAACTCAGCCAAATTTAATGGTCAGTATATTGTTTCTGTGCTTAAAGATAAGTTTGACAATGATAAATTGAAGAAATATCTAGAAGAGAATAAAAGGCTGGAATTATCTCAAAATGACAAGCTATTTAGGATAGAAAATGAGCAATCTGTTTCACAAGCTTAAATACATTCTCGTTATTCATATCGACCAACGTATTACAAACTTCATCCCAATATTTCTTCATTTCATCCCCATTTTTTAATTCCCCATCTAAAATCACTTTGCCAGAATATCAATTTATTGGAGTTTTGCCGGAAATTTAATATTAATTATTTATTTTGGGGAAAATGACAAAAAGCAAACTCCTACTATTAATTATTGCAATATCCGCAATTTCCTTATTTGGGCAAAACACAGATTACAAACAAACAATCCGTGGAACAGTTATCGACAAGCTTACGCAAACAACCCTTCCCGGAGCAACAATTATTGTATTGAACTCCGATCCTGTTCTGGGAACGACATCCGATATGAACGGTGAATTCAAAATCGAAAACATACCGCTGGGAAGACAAAGTATCCAGGTTTCGTTTATCGGATACCATACCCGTACCATCAACAACCTGAACCTCACTTCTGGAAAAGAAACCGTTATTACCATTGAACTGGAAGAACAAGTACAGAAATTGGACGAAGTGGTCATAACTGCTAAACAAACAAAAGACCGGGCCATAAACGAAATGGCAACGGTAAGCGCCCGTTCCTTTACGGTGGAAGAAACCGAACGTTTTGCCGGAAGCCTTGGCGACCCGTCACGGATGGCGGCCAATTATGCCGGGGTATCAATGACCAACGATTCGAGGAACGATATCATCATCCGTGGGAATTCGCCCATGGGTTTGTTATGGCGTTTGGATGGTGTGGAAATCCCCAACCCAAACCATTTTGGCGCAGCCGGGACAACAGGCGGCCCGGTAAGTATGCTCAACAACAACCTGCTTTCCAATTCCGATTTTTTCACCAGCGCTTTTCCTGCACAATTCGGGAACGCCATGTCAGGTGTTTTCGACCTGAACATGCGAACCGGGAACAACCAAAAAAGGGAATATGTGGGACAGATTGGGTTCAATGGTTTTGAATTTGGTGCGGAAGGCCCGTTCAAAAAAGGGGGGAAAGGCTCATATATTGCCAATTACCGCTATTCGACCCTTGGGCTGATGAATGCCATGGGGCTTGATTTTGGCACGGGGACAGCTATTCCACAATATCAAGACCTGACTTTTAAGATCGACCTTCCCGGGACCAAATGGGGACGTTTCAGTCTGATGGGATTGGGTGGCACAAGCTATATCGAACTCCATGACAGCGACAAAGCAGAAGCAGCCAGCAATACCGATTCGAATTACGATTATGGGGGGGTGGATCTGGATTATGGTTCCGACATGGGCGTCCTCAGCCTTTCCCATCTGTATTTCCTCTCAAAAAACACGAGGGTACAATCCTTTTTATCCATACAGGGAACACGTGCCACCACCAAAATCGACTCCCTGCTTTTTGACGAAAACGGCACTTTGCTCCCCAATTCAAATTACCGCTTTTACGATGCCGTGACCACCGAAATAAAATACTCCGCTTCCACCCATTTAAAAACCAGGTTCAATGCAAAGAACAATGCCATTTTCGGAATCTATTACGATCTGTACAATGTGGATTTGATAGACAGTGTAAGAAACCATGACATCGGGGGCTTTCAAAAGAATTTTGACATTAACGGGAATATCTACCTGATCCGTGGGTACGGGCAATGGCAACACCGTTTCAACGACAAACTATTGATGAACATCGGGTTGTATTCCCAATATGTTAACGTAAACGATGAATTTGTTGCCGAGCCCCGGTTTGGGATAAAATACAATTTGGATGGTGGCCAGTCGCTAAGTTTTGGCTATGGGAGCCACAGCGAAATGATGCCCCGGTTTTATTATTTCATGCAAACCCGTTTGGACGATGGGACATATATCATGACCAATAAAAACACTGCTTTGTTGAAATCGCACCAATGGGTCATTGGATATGATAAATTGTTCAGCGAAAACACCCGCTTCAAAACAGAAGTTTATTACCAATCGCTTTATGACATCCCCGTTACAGAATCCCTTCCTGAATTTTCAATTATCAATACAGGGGACGATTTTGGAGGTCTTTTCCCCGATAGTTTGATAAACACAGGAACCGGGACGAATTATGGCCTTGAATTCACCATGGAAAAATTCCTGGGCAAGGGATACTATTTCCTGGCAACGGTTTCCTTGTTTGAATCTAAATACAAGGGTTACAGCAAAACAGAAAGGAACACGGCTTTCAATGGGAATTATGTTTTTAACATCCTTGGGGGTTATGAATTCAAGACCGGGAAACACAGCCTGATCACCGTGGACACAAGAACAGTATATGCCGGTGGGAAAAGGTATGTGCCAATCGATATCGAAAAGTCCATACAAGAAAACAGCACGGAATATGAATGGTCAAAAGCCTATGAAAATAAATTCGACGATTATTTCAGGATTGATTTACGGATAGGCTTTAAAATAAACGGAAAGAAGATCAACCAGGAATGGGCCTTGGACTTGCAAAACATCACGAACAGCAAGAACATTTACCGCCAAAGCTACAATCCAAGAACACATAACATAAGCTATGATTACCAGACAGGTTTTTTCCCCATGTTCCTGTACAGAATCCAGTTTTAACAATGAAGATGACCTTTCAATTTGGGAGGTGACCTTCCAGAGTCGGAACGACCTGGAAGAGTCGCCGTAAGATTACCAAAAACCAAATACAATTGATTAAAAACCATAAAGCCTGATAGGACTCAAATAACAAGTTTCACAATGAAAAATGAAAATTCAAATTACAACCCAAAAAGTTTTAGCGGAAAGAAAGCCCTTAGCTGGTACACGATCGTTGGGATTCCAATAGTGGGCATTATCATGGATTTTCTTATGAACCCAAATCCGGTTGACTTTTCGAGTGCCGGTTACTACATAAATGTTGGGATATCCATATTAATTACGGCCGTATATTGGTTAACGAGTATGTTCATTGTTGTAAAACTTTGGCAAAAATACCCCTGGCACCTCGAACCCTTAAAACACATACTCCTTGAAGTGCCGTTATTGCTTGTCGCTTCAGCGATAATCGAGTCCCTGGCCTATCTTGGTGCATCCCATTCTGGCCTGGAAACACATACAGAATCCCCGGGCATGCAAATTGCGGTACTTGTATTGCTTGTTTTCTTCCTCACCACACTTTCCGAGGCTGTCTTTTTCTATTATCAATGGAAAGAAAACTTTGATAAATCAGCGGTATTGGAGAAAGAGAACATGGAAGCCCGTTACGAAAGCCTGAAAAACCAAGTGAACCCGCATTTTTTGTTCAACAGCCTGAACACCCTTTTATCGCAACTTGATGAAAAAAGCGAAAGCAGCAAATATGTTCACAACCTGTCGGATTTCCTGCGCTATTCCTTGCACAACGATGAAATGGGAATTAAAACCCTGAAGGAGGAAATCGACATTGTGAACAATTATTGCTTTTTGCAAAAATCACGTTTTGGCGACAACTTGAAACTAAAGATCGAAATCCCGAAAGAAAGTCACAAACTTGCCCTTCCCAAACTCTCCCTTCAAATGCTTGTCGAAAATGCCATCAAGCACAATATTATTTCTGATGAAAAACCATTGCACATAATGATTTATATGAATGGCGATTATATTGTTGTTGAAAACAACCTCCAGAAACGTTTTGAAGAAAAATCGACGAAGCAAGGATTGGCCAACATCAGGAAACGCTATAAATTTTTATCTGTAAAAGAAATACATATTCAGGAAAAAAACAATATATTTACTGTTGAATTGCCATTGTTAAAAATCAATAACAAATGAACATTTTGATAATAGAAGACGAAAAACTTGCTGCCCGGCGCCTGGTTTCCCTGATAAATGAAACAGAAAAGGATGCGAGAATCATCTCTACGCTTCACAGCGTTGAAAAGGCAATTGCATGGTTCAAAAGCAATGATGCACCGGATTTGATTTTCCTGGATATCCAATTATCCGATGGTTTGTGTTTTAATATTTTCAAAGAAACAGAAGTCCACAGCCCGGTTATCTTCACAACCGCCTATGATGAATACGCCCTAAAAGCATTTGAATTGAACTCGGTCGATTACCTTTTGAAACCCGT
>JAADJA010000076.1 GCA_013151015.1 Chlorobiota bacterium | reverse complement strand
AAATTGATATTGTTGTTAGTTTCAACATTATTTGTAATGAGGAAGAAAAACCCGGATATTTTTTTTCACTTGGTGCCGTAGGTGAATTTGTTTTAAGAAATGTGGAGAATATGGAGGAAAAAACCCAGAAACAATACATTCTTTATACAGCATTGCCCATGGTTATCAACAGTGTTAGGATTTTTGTCCAAAACCTAACATCTATGTTTGAATTTGGCCCTTACTTGTTGCCTACCATTGATTTGACAAAACTTATTAACAGCAAGAATACAGAAATAGAATAGAAAACCATTCTTTGTTATAATTTCATTTTTTTGTTTAATTTAGTGTCCAAATGCAAATATCCAAGATAGTTGGCTTTCCTCATCGAATAGAAAGTAACTACATCGGTTATCAGGATATTATTCGGCTATTATATGATTAAAAAAAATATTCCAATACTGGGTTATTGATTAATTTTGAAAGATGCAATTGGTTAGAAGCAAACCTCACAGCAGTGCTGGGTGCCTTATTTGACGAAGTGGTAAAACAAAACAATTCAATAAACTTAACAGGCTTTAATGGTTCACTTTACAGTATTTTAAAAAGGAATATGTTTTTGTCTTGTTTTGGTGAAGAAAAGGTAACCGACCTAAATAGAACAACCATAAGCTATACCGAATTTACACTGGATAAAGGGACAGGTTTTAAGGAATATATCCGGGAGAATCTCCTTCGTAAAGAAGATTTCCCAAAACTAAGTACACTTGCCGAAAAAAAAATTAACGAAAGTATTTTTGAATTATTCGAAAATGCACGAACACATGGAGATTGCGAAAAAATTCATACCTGTGGCCAATATTTTCCCCGAAAAACCCCACCCCGGATTGATATGACAATCGTGGATATGGGCCAGACAATTAAAAATAATGTGAACAACTATTTACAAAAGATCGGCAAAAATGAGCTTTCCGGTTCGCAAGCAATTGAGTGGGCCTTGGTAAAAGGGAACACGACAAAAGTGGTGGACAACCCAGGAGGCTTAGGATTGGATGTTATATTTGAATTTATCAAGTTGAACAATGGCAAGATACAGATTGTTTCATCTGATGGGTATTGGGAATTTAGGCGCGGGGCAACACAATCAAGGCTGTTTGCAGGTGAATTCCCGGGTACTATTGCAAACATAGAGTTTAATCTGGATGACAGGTCTTACTATCAATTGAAATCTGAAATATCGTTGAACGAAATTTTTTAATACATTTGTGCCATGGGAAACAAAATCAATCATCTTCTTGTCCGTGAAATAATCAATAGTGATGTTGCCGTTTCTGCTGATGATGGCGATTTGGTTTTTGCGGAAATCAATAAAGCATTGACCCTTGATCAAGCCGTTGAACTCGATTTTTCCGGCATCCAAATCCTCATTACAGCTTTCCTGAATGCAGCTATCGGACAACTTTACAGCAAATACGAAGGTGAACAGTTGAATGCAATGTTAAAACTGACCAATGTTGCAAACGAAGACAAAATCCTTTTTAAAAAGGTAGTTGAACGTGCCAAGGAATATTTTGCAAACAAAAGGGAATTTGAAGATTCCGCTAATGCTGCGTTTCATTGTGAGTAATATTATTGACATATCGGATTATTCCCCAAAACAAAGTGATTCATTCTTTTTTGATAATAATATTTGGATTTATCTCCTCTATCCGCTTTCCAGGTTTGACAAAAAACAACAGAAGGTTTATTCCTCTTTTTTAAGTCAAATGTTATCAGCAAGAAGTACTGTTTTTGTAAATAGTTTGGTTCTTTCTGAATTTATAAACCTTTGCTTGCGATTTGATTATAACCAGTGGAAAAGAAATCCTGAAAATATTTCAAATGGCAGTGATTATAAAAGAAATTATCTGGGTTGTTCAAGTTACAAAAAAGAAATTGAAAACATAACTACCATTGTTGGCAAGATTCTTAAACTATCCGAAAAATTTCCCGACAACTTCACATCTATTGATATAGGTTCTGTTTTAAATAACTTGAAATTAATTGACTTCAATGATTCTTACTATATTGAATTATTTAAAAACAAAGATATCAAGATTGTAACCCATGATGCTGATTTCTTTAATCAAAGGTTTGAAGTTGATATATTGACTGCAAATCGGAATTATTGACAACACCCTATATCTTCCAATATTAAATCATCTCTTATGCCTGAAACAAAAAAACTATTTCTGCTTGATGCCATGGCACTTATTTACAGGGCATACTTTGCTTTTAGTAAAAATCCCCGCATAAATTCCAAAGGCCTTAATACTTCTGCCATGCTCGGCTTTACCAATACGCTTGTGGAAGTTTTGAAAAAGGAAAAACCGACCCACATCGGCGTGGCCTTCGATACCATGGCGCCAACCCAGCGGCAGGAAGATTTTATCGAATACAAAGCCAACCGTGCAAAAATGCCGGAAGACCTGGCAATCTCTATCCCTTATGTGAAAAAAATCCTGGAGGCTTTTAATATCCCAATTTTATTTGTGGATGGATATGAAGCGGACGATGTGATAGGCACACTTGCGAAAAATGCCGAACAAAAGGGCTTTGTCACGTATATGATGACGCCCGATAAGGATTTCGGGCAATTGGTTTCCGAGAATATCTTTATGTACAAACCGGCCCGTTTTGGGAACAAGGCTGAAATTTGGGGGGTAAAGGAAGTTTGTGAAAAGTTTGAAATAGAAAACCCTTTGCAGGTTATCGATATCCTGGGCTTATGGGGCGATGCTTCCGACAATATCCCCGGGATTCCCGGTATCGGGGAAAAACGCGCAAAGGAACTTTTAAAAGAGTTTCATAGTGTGGAAGGGGTGATCGAGAATGCGGATAAGCTCAAGGGCAAAATGAAGGAGAATGTGGTGAACTTCGCTGAACAAGGCCTTCAATCAAAACAATTGGCGACCATTATCCTGGATGTCCCTATTGAATTCCAGGAAGAATTATTGAAAGTACGTGATCCTGATAAAGGGAAAATCAAGGAATTGTTCGATGAGCTGGAATTCCGTAACCTGGCCAAAAGGGTTTTCACGGAATTTTCGTTGGATGAAGGTCAGGCACAGCAGGGCGATTTATTTGGGGAAGCTTCCGAAGAAGTCCAGCAGGAGAAAAACGATATAAGAAATACACCTCACCAGTATCATCTTATCGATACGAAAAAGCAAAGGAAAGAATTGATCGAAATGCTCAGGCTTGCAGGTTCGTTTTGTTTTGATACCGAAACCACCGGTTTGGATGCACAGCAAGCCGAACTGGTTGGGATGTCGTTTTCCATAAAAGCGGGGGAAGCTTATTATATACCGCTACCCGAAAATTATGGCGAATGCCTGAAAATCATCAATGAGTTCAAGCCCCTTTTTGAAGACCCGGAAATTGGGAAGATAGGTCAAAACCTGAAGTACGATATTTCCATGCTGAAATGGTACGACACCGAAGTAAAAGGAAAAATGTTCGATACCATGCTCGCACATTACCTTTTGCAGCCCGATATGCGCCACAATATGGATTTCCTGGCGGAAACCTATTTGAATTACCGGCCCGTTCCCATCGAAATACTGATTGGGAAAAAGGGGAAAAACCAGAGGAGCATACGGACAGCCGACCTTCAGGTTTTAAAGGATTATGCCGCCGAGGATGCCGACATTACTTTTCAGTTGAAGGAAGTTTTTGAGCCCATGTTGGATGAATTTAAAATCCGTACACTATTTGAAGAAATCGAAATGCCACTTGTCCCCGTTCTCGCTGCTATGGAAGCCGAAGGCGTAAAGCTTGATTTTGAGACCCTGCATGAATTTTCTGCCCAACTTGAAAAGGAAATCCAGGCTTTGGTTTCCGAAATCCATGAACAGGCCGGAGAGGATTTTAACATTTCGTCCCCGAAGCAATTAGGGGTGATTTTATTCGAGAAGCTTGTAATTACCGAAAAACCAAAGAAGACGAAAACGGGCCAATATTCCACAGGGGAAGATATTTTACAAAAGCTAAAACACAAACATCCCATTGTCAGGAATATCCTTGATTACCGGGGGTTGACCAAATTGAAATCAACCTATGTGGACAGCCTGCCCCAGATGGTGAACAAACGTACCGGGCGTATCCATACTTCGTACAATCAGGCAGTGGCGGCCACCGGACGCTTGAGTTCCAATAACCCCAACCTGCAAAATATCCCAATTCGCACTGAAAGGGGAAGGGAAATCAGGAAGGCTTTCGTGCCAAGGAACGAAAAATGCACCTTGCTTGCAGCCGACTATTCACAAATCGAATTGCGGATAATTGCCGAACTCAGTGGTGATGAAGGGATGATAAATGCTTTTAAAGAAGGGATTGACATCCACACGGCAACGGCCTCCAAAGTCTATGGAATCCCCATCGAAGAGGTTACAAAGGAGCAAAGGCGCCATGCAAAGACGGTGAACTTTGGGATTATTTATGGCATATCGGCTTTCGGCCTGTCCGAAAGATTGGGCATTGCACGCAAGGAAGCCAAAGAAATAATCGACCAGTATTTTGAAAAATATCCGGGCGTGAAAGCCTATATGGAAAAATCCATTGCGTTTGCAAAAGAGCATGGCTATGTGGAAACCATTAAAGGGCGGCGGCGATATTTACGGGATATCAATTCCCGGAATTTCGTGGTTCGGGGATTTGCAGAGCGAAATGCCATCAATGCGCCCATACAAGGCTCTTCGGCCGATATGATAAAAATCGCCATGATCGATATCTTTGATGAAATGAACCGCAAAGGTTTCAAATCAAAGATGATCCTTCAGGTGCACGATGAATTGATATTTGATGTGTATAAAGATGAACTGGATGAACTGCAACCCATCGTAAGGAAATTGATGGAAACGGCCATTCCGCTTAAAGTGCCCGTGGTCGTGGATATGAACACCGGCAATAATTGGTTGGAGGCGCATTAGGCCAAGAATCATCCAATGTCTCCATGTTATCGGATGGACAAGTAACATCCCTATTGTCGGCAAAACCGTGCCAACACTACTATTCCGGCATTGTTAATACAGTATACTTAATTGATTGTTCCACTTTAGCATCAGCATCATTACAGCCTGTTTCAGCATTTCCAACTTTATTGGTATAGCACTTGCTTTTT
>JAADJA010000008.1:2615-26231 GCA_013151015.1 Chlorobiota bacterium | reverse complement strand
AAGCCCCGCCATCATTTTTTACCGCTTCAAAGCACAACTCATAATTTATTATTACTATGAAAAAAGGAACAGTAAAATTCTTCAATGAATCCAAAGGATTTGGATTCATAACTGAAGAAGATTCAAACACTGAGTACTTTGTACACGTATCTGGATTAATTGATCAAATCCGTGAAGGTGACCAGGTTGAATTTGAATTAAAAGAAGGTAAAAAAGGATTAAATGCAGTGGACGTTAAAGTAATTTAATTCCTATTTTAAGATTTTTTATCAAGGAGAAGCCTGTCAGCAATGACGGGCTTTTTTCGTTTTTAGAATTTCCACAGGGATAAAGCTGATAGGAACAAAGATTAAGACCTATGAAAAGAATTTCCTTTATTATCGTCCTGATGTTATTGTACACAATGGTTTGGCCTCAGGAAAACGATTTGATTTTTACAAAAGAAGAATTAGTTATTGATACATTTTACAATACCTACATTGTTCAGGATAAATACCGGTGGCTTGAAAATCTTCATTCCGAAGAAACCCTGGATTGGGTTAAAAACCAAAACAAACATTCAAGAAAATATTTAACAAGGGCCTCTACCAAAACAAACTCAATGCTGGTGATCAATAAGTATGCTTATACGGAGTATGAAAACCCTCAAAAAGATGGTGACTATTATTTTACCTATGCTTATTATAACGACCTTAGTGTTCCGGCCTTGTTTTATCAAAACTCGTTGCGCTCTTCCTACAACATTCTGGTAGACCCTAACTATATTTCAAGTAAAGACAGGATTTTGTTGAAGGGTTATTCTGTTTCAAAGGATTCAAAATTTCTTGCATACCAGTTCAGCCGCAATGGGAGCGATTGGGCCGAGCTAAAGGTTGTGTCCCTAACCAGTGGAAATCACAAAAAGGATCATTTGGTAAATCTTAAATACTCGAATATTGCCTGGAAAGACGATGGTGTTTTTTATTCAACTTATCCAAGGGTTGACCAAATGGGGAAATCCCTTGGACAGAAAGTCCTTTACCATAAATTGGGAACTGACCAATCGGAAGATAAGGTTATTTTCAAACGGTCAAATCCCAAATTGAATTTCAGTTTCCTGACGACATCCAATGAACGCTTTTTTATACTGAAAGAGAAAAATGAAGAACGTGGAACGATAAATATATTTTATATTGATTATGAGTCGGAGTTGAAAGCTTTGAAACCATTAGTGATGAACATTACTAAAAATGTGGGTATCCTTGACAGCCATGAAGGGAAATTTATTGCAATCACCCATTCCGTTTCAAATAATGGCAGTATCATAGAGATAGACCCATCAAACCCTACCCAGTGGAGGGCGATAGTGAGCGAGTATTCCAAGGCACTTCTCCTGGAAGTTATCCCATTTACCGACCGGATCGTAGCCATTTACCAATCGAACCAACATCCGATTATTACGGTTTATGATTACAACGGTGTAATACTGCATAGTATCGAGTTGCCTGTTAGTACATCTGTTAGTGGGTTTAGTGGCGAGTCTTCCGATGAAGAACTGCTTTACTATTTTACGTCCTACACCATTCCGCCAATCGTTTACGAATTCAATATCAAGACTTATGAGGATGAATTGACGAAACAAACTGAGGTTACTTTTGATTTTACTGATATAGCTTATAAAGAAGTGGAGTACATTTCAAAAGATAGTGTAAGTGTTCCAATGACCCTGGTTTATATGAAAGACCTGGAGCTGAACGGTTCAAATCCTACCATATTAAAAGCATATGGAGGGTTTGGTGCAGTTGAGACCCCATCATTTGATGCCGGTATTGTTTATTTCATAAAAAAGGGGGGCGTATTTGCTTTTGCCAATATAAGGGGTGGCGGCGATAAAGGTGCAGAATGGGCGAATGATGGAAGGGGCTTAAGGAAGCAAAACTCATTTGACGATTTTATTGCCGCAGCCGAATATTTGATAAAGGAGGGTTATACAAATAGTGATAAACTCGCTGCCATTGGTGCATCCAATGGTGGACTGGTTGTTTCCGCCGCTGCTGTTCAGCGTCCAGACTTATTTAAAGCCGTTGTTCCAATAGTTGCCCCTTTTGACATGTTACGGTTTGAAAATTTTACGGTGGGCAACTTTCATCTTGATGAATATGGGACTGTAACAGATAGTTTGAGTTTTACGAAACTGTATGCCTATTCACCCTATCAGAATATTCAGGAAGATGTAAACTATCCGTCTATGTTGGTGGTTACTTCTGAAAACGATGATCGGGTTCCACCTTTTAATTCTTATAAGTTTGTGGCTCGGATGCAAAGCCGACCTGCCCAAAAAAATCCTGTGTTACTTACGGTAGGTAAAAAAACTGGTCACTCCGGCTCTTCATCAAAATTGTCTTACATTAAACAAAAGGCCAACATTTATGGTTTTATTATGAATGAATTAATGAACGACTAAACCTGTACAAAATGAAAATAATATCCCTCAAAGAGGTCCCGAAGAAAAAAGTGGAAATGGAAGGCGTTAAAGATGCCTGGAAACAAGTTCCCCTTTCAAAGGAAGACAACGCACCCGTTTATGCTTACCGGGTCTTTATCATCGAACCCGAAGGTTTCACGCCTTATCACCAGCATCCTTACGAACACATGAATTATGTGATAGAAGGCAAAGGGGCATTGGTAAACGAAGCCGGGGAAGAACAGGCCATCAAGGCAGGTGATTTTGCCCTTGTTTTGCCCGATGAAAAACACCAGTACAGGAATAAGTCTGCCGACAAAGATTTTGTAATGATTTGCGGTGTCCCAAAGGAGTTTGAATAATCAAAGGTATTATGTCGCAAGTGTCAACGCTTGCGATAGATTAAGCGGAGCGGACTGTTTCATGTGTTCACTTTTATTGCATTCCTTAATACTTAGGGTTGGTTTGCCAAAACAAGCGAAGACGCTTGTTACATGGGTAGGGGAACTTGTTGAACCAACCTGTAAGGAACGGCACATTGTTTCGTTTAAAAGGTAAAAATTATAGTGTAGAAAATGGCTTTTCAAAAAAACATTTTATTTGTGATGTTTGTTATTATTACCTTAACGGCATATTCACAATCAAATAGCAAAACAATGAAATTTAATCAATTGACACCAGAAGAAACACGTGTTATAATTAATAAAGGAACCGAGGCGCCCAATACAGGCGAGTTTGTAAACCTTAACGAGGATGGAACATACACATGTAAGCAATGCGATGCGCCATTGTACCGTTCGGGCGATAAGTTTGATTCGCATTGTGGCTGGCCAAGTTTTGATGATGAAATCGAAGGTGCGGTCAAACGGATACCGGATGCCGACGGAATGCGTACCGAGATAGTTTGTGCCAATTGTGGCGGGCATTTGGGACATGTGTTCAAGGGTGAAGGTTACACCGATAAAAATATCAGGCATTGCGTGAACTCCATTTCCCTTAACTTTGTTTCCGATAAGGAAACACCTAATATTGAGCAAACGTCCACTAATATGGAGCAAGCGTCCACGCTTGCGGCTAACCAAAAACAAGATACAGCCATTTTTGCCGGGGGGTGTTTTTGGGGGATGGAGTATTATTTCCAAAGGGAAAAAGGTGTCCTTGCTGTTGCACCGGGATATATCGGAGGCCATAAGGACAATCCAACCTACCAGGAAGTTTGTTCGCATACCACCGGACATGCAGAGGCTATCGAGGTGGTTTTTGACCCAAAACAAATTTCCTATGAAAAACTGGCCCGTTTGTTTTTTGAAATCCATGACCCTACCCAAGTTGACAGACAAGGGCCGGATATTGGGGACCAATATCGTTCTGAGATATTTTATAAAGACGAACAACAAAAAGAAACTTCTGAAAAACTGATTAAAATCCTGGAAGGAAAAGGCTATAAAATTGCCACGCATTTAACAAAAGCAACGAAATTCTGGACTGCCGAAAATTATCACCATGATTATTATGAAACCAAAGGTGGAACCCCCTATTGCCATGGTTATACAAAGCGGTTTTAATTGAACATCCCTCTCCTTGAGGAGAGGGTAGGGTGAGGTGTTTAATTAAATTTCATAATTTTAGTAAATAGCATTATTGTGGTGAAAAATTCAAGAAAATAATTGGATATTATAATCACATAACCTTACACCCTTCTTTAGAGGTGAGAATCAGTAATTTTTTTTAAATCTTTCTACTGACAGACTTACAAATAGAAGAATGATCCCAACTTTAAAACAAAACCCGCCAGGCATCACCACGCCCCAGATGATAGAAGTTGACCGGTTGATGACGAAGGAATACCAAATCGACCTTCCCCGTATGATGGAAAATGCAGGGCTTAACCTGGCTTTGCTGGCCAAGGAGGTTTTCCTGGACTCAAATGCCCAGGATAAAAAGGTAGTTGTTCTTGCCGGCCCGGGCGGAAATGGGGGAGGAGTGATGGTCGCAGCTCGCAGGTTAATGAATTGGGGAGTCAATGTCTCATTGGTTTTAAGCACAGAAATCGAAAAGCTGACACCTGTCCCGGCAAAGCAGTTTGAGATTCTCGGGAAAATTGGAATTGAGTTATGTGAAGATATTCCCTCAAAGGCCGATTTGATTATTGATGGGGTTATTGGTTATAGCATCAAGGGAAACCCAAGGGGAAAAGCCAAAGT
Organism: Chlorobiota bacterium; assembly: GCA_013151015.1. Taxonomy (GTDB): domain Bacteria; phylum Bacteroidota; class Bacteroidia; order Bacteroidales; family JAADJA01; genus JAADJA01. The sequence continues at coordinate 21,584 of JAADJA010000008.1, read as the reverse complement.
GATGATAGAAGCCGCAAACGCTTCTTCCGTTCCCGTCCTTTCTCTTGATACACCTTCGGGATTGGACTTGACGACGGGAACACCTGCTGAACCTTGTATAAGGGCAGCCGCAACATTGACTTTGGCCATGCCGAAGCAGGGGCTTTTTACAACTGCAGCCAAAAGTTATGTCGGGGATTTATACCTTGCTGACATTAGTGTACCACCACAATTGTATGGGGTTTTTGGAATGGATATAAAGGAGATCAGGAAAATATTTTCCGAATCAACAATTGTGAAAATCAAAGAATAATTAGAGAGGGCAAATATCAGGTTATTCATGATTACCTTATTCATTGTTTATTAACCCGTATAATTCATTTAAAATCAAAATGAATAATTGACGAATGAAAATCAATGACATAGCTAAAAAACACTAAAACCATTCTGGTGATTTTCATTGTCAGGGTTAACCTTGACAAAAGATTGAAAAACAATCTTTTCGTCAACCCTTTGGGCAAATTTTGCATTTCTAATGCGTAATTTGGGTTTAATGTCGCACCTACGGTGCTATTAACTTATCTTGGCTCTTATCTACCATAATTTCACACCTCTTGATCTTTCATTTTACCCAGCACCAGCGGTGTGGAATCAATTCATCAAATGAAAATAAACACCGTAGGTGAGACATTATAATTGCATTTTCTAAAATGTAAAATAATTAATTTAGATTTCAATAGAACAATAATCCATCGAAGATATGTTTTTTAAAGCATTCATCCACCGGACCACACTATTTAAGGCAATCGTTATTTCCTTTTTGGTGGGATTGATCCTGAATTTGGTGAACCAGTTCGATGCCATTGTCTCCATGGATTTCCAGAGTATTTCCTTGAGCAAGGTTTTTATCACTTTTCTTGTTCCCTATCTTGTTTCCAGTTATTCCATCGTTTCCACCAAACTTTCTTTTCTAATCGGCGATGTTGCTGTTGTGGATGCCCACTTGGAATGCCGTCATTGCCATAAAAATGAGATTAATGTAAAGGAGAAAGAGATTATCCCTGTTTGCCCCAAATGTTTGGAACATACGGATTGGGGAGTAAAAAAATCCCAGGCATAAAAAAAGACCCTTCGGAAAGGGTCTTTTTTCTTTTTCTATGAATGCAAATGATGGTGCAGACTTTCGTCCAGCAAAGGATGGTTTTTCGGGATCAGGTTGGCTTTGCTCAATGTAGTTGCAACCACAAAGATAAACAAGCCGAGGAAGCCCAGCCAACTGCCGATTTCAACAAAACCTATTTGTAGTTTTCCGGTAACACCCGGCATAATCTGCTCATACAAATCGGTGTAATGACCTATTAAAAGCACAACGGCCATTACTGCCAGGACATGCTTGTTGCGGGCCATGAAATTAGGGATCAGTATCACGAACGGAACAACAAAATTCAGGACGATGTTGAACACGAACAATGTTTGTGAAAAATCTTCGCGCCTTTGGATATAATAACTGGTTTCTTCCGGGATATTGGCATACCAGATAAGGAAATACTGTGAATACCACATATATCCAAACATGATGGCCAAAAAGAACTGGTATTTTGAAAAGTCGTGCCAGTGCGATTTGTTCATAAACGTAAGATGGCCGTTCTTGTTCAAAAGGTAAGCAATGAGGATAATCATGGCCGCACCATGGTAGAACGAAAGCACGAAATTCTTGATGGCAAACAGGGTACTGAACCAGGTGGGGTCGATACTCATGATCCAATCCAACGAAGCCCCGATAAACGTGAATGCCAATAGGAAAATATATACCTTTGAATAAAACTCTATTTTCTTGAAATATTCGATACCACCTTCCATATCTTCTTTAAGGGAAAGCTTCCTGAGGAAAAAGGTCATCCCTGTCCAAACTGCCAAATAAAGAATCATCCTGCCAATGAAAAAGGGAAGGTTCAGCCAGGGTGACTTATGGTCGATAAGGTGCAGGTCGTGTTCATCAAACTTGACATGTTCCCCGGGATTGATCCACGGATAGATATGTTTCAAACCTAAAATAAGGACAACCATCACAATCGCACCTATCGGGATATACAAGGTCATGGACTCAGGGATCCTTTTAAACCCCGAAGACCAACCCGCCTGTGCAATATATTGGATCGCCAGGAAGAAAGAAGCCCCGATTGCCAGCGAAAGGAAATAGAAATTGTTCAAAAGCAAATCTGCCCAGGCCCTTTGTGGGTCACCCATAAACGCAATGGCCATGGCGATTGCCCCAATTGCCATTAGTGCAAAAGAGAAATATTTTAATTTGGATGAGAAGGTGAATTTTTCTTCCATGATAGTATTTTTATATTGTTAAATCGAAATGCACAATTTATTTTACCTTAAAATTATTCTTGATGTAGGTAACAATCTTCCAACGGTTTTCAGGACTGATTTGTGAGCCATGCGCACCCATAAGCCCTGACAATGAACCTACCGTCATAATATGGTAAATTTCCCCATCGGGTTTTTCCTGGGTGAAACTTGCAGTAAGGTCAGAGGGTTTTGCCGCAAACAATTTGGCCGTATAGAGGTGTCCGTCCCCTTTTCCCTTAAACCCATGGCAAACCGCACAAAAAATATCAAACTCTTCTTTTCCCTTTTCCAGGGTTTCTTTATCGGCCTGCATTGGGTTGACCAATGTTTCGGCGGCTTTTTGCTGATCTTCAAATACCCTTTTGTAAGGATATGGGATCATTTCCCTTGGAACTGTACCTTCAACAGGTGCCTGCATGGTTTTCCCATCCTTGAAGACAGGGTTGGCTGAATAGGATTCATAGGCATTTGAATAAGCCATATCGGGGAAATAAGCCCTGCCGGGGTCGTTTCTGTCGTGTGTACAGGAAACAAGGGCGAAAGCCATTATTATCAGAACAAATAAACGGGTCCTCATTTTATATGTTATTTTATTAATAATATTTTTTAATTCTTAAATCGGTTTCTAATTTCGCGCCCAACTTCAAACAACTAAACCTTAACGCCTGTCTTTTAACTTTTACCATCTATTTCTCGTCAACCTTCAATGCACCGTTGTTTTTAAAAATCGCATTGATTTTTTTAACGTCCTCAGCAGATAAATCCGGTGTCATTTCAATCAGGATAAGGAACTTGTCATCGGTAATGCCTTCATACTGGAAATGCTCTTTTGCACCTGGGCCTTTTTTGTCGATAATGAAGAAGGTCATCAACGTACCTGTAACAACTGCCAGTATAGTCCCAACGAATATGAGGATCACAAAAGACAAACTCAGCGTTGGTTTCCCGCCTATATTAAGAGGATAGCTAATAACTGCCATGTAGTATAGGGAAAGGTAAATCCCGAGAACCCCACCAATTGCCCCATAAAAGTATGCAGCGATGTTGATGCGTGTTTTTAGTTTTAATTTATCGAAGATTTCCTCAATTGCGAAAGGGGTGATGACATCGGATATCTTATATCCTTTTTCCTGAACGAGATCAATGGAATCGAACAGATTTTTTTCATCGTCAAATACACCTATGATTCTTTTATTTTCCATGATAGTTTTATATTAGCGGTCCTTCTCCTGTTTTAATGTGTAAAAGCAATTTCTATTTTAAATCCTTCTTGCCTATCGGGCAGGTATTTAGTTGCATAATCTTATATTGTCGTTTTCCACTGATCCCGTACATTCAGGAGTATTGATAAATTATTTGTCAATTGTACTTGTGGGTTTGTTAACCATTTTCAATTCGTTCATTGCCATCATCGGGATATAACGGATGAATAACAATACGCCAACACCAAATAAACCAATTGTGCCAAGATAGGTTAAGATTTCGATATTTGTAGCATGGTATTCCACCCAGGTTGCTGGCAAGAAATCTTTTGATAAGGAGGTGACAACAATGTTGAAACGCTCGAACCACATACCGATATTAATGATAATGGAAATGATAAAGAGCATCAGCAGGCTCCGGCGTACTTTTTTAAACCAAAACAATTGTGGGATTATCGCATTACATGTTACCATGGCCCAAAACTGGAACGCATATTCACCCGTGATCCTGTTGTGGAAAAACGTAAACATTTCACCTTCTACTCCTGAATACCAGGCAATGAATATTTCGGTTGCATAGGAAGAACCCATGATCAAACTCACAAAGGTGAGTATCCGCCCAATGGCATCAAGGTGGCCTTCCGTCACAAAGTCATCAAGTTTAAAGGCGACCTTAATTACGATCATTAGGGTCAATACCATGGCAAAGCCCGAAAAAATCGCCCCGACAACAAAATAGGGTGGGAAAATAGTTGTATGCCATCCCGGGAACACACTGGTCGCAAAGTCCATGGCTACAATGGAGTGGACAGCGATTACAAGTGGCGCTGCCACACCGCCAACAATAACAGCAGTGACTTCATAACGCAACCATGACCTTGCAGAGCCTACCCAGCCAAAACTTGCAATATCGTAAATCTTTCTTTTAATCTTTGATTTAGAGCGATCGCGGACAGTAGCAAGGTCAGGGAGCATTCCAAGATACCAGAAAGCTGCCGAAGTAAACAAATAGGTACTGATGGCCACAACGTCCCAGAACAAGGGAGAGTTGAAGTTTACCCAAAGCGGCCCCCTTGTATTGGGATAGGGGAAAATAAAGAAGGCATTCCAAATCCTACCCATGTGGATCATTGGGAACAAACCGGCCGCAAGCACCGCAAAAACGGTCATTGCCTCTGCCGCCCTGTTGATGGATGTCCGCCAGCGTTGGCGCAAAACAAGGAGGAATATGGAAAATGCCGTTCCGGCATGTCCAATCCCGATCCACCAAACAAAGTTGATAATGGCCCATCCCCAGGCCACATTGTTGTTGTTTCCCCATAAACCAATACCTTCTTTAATGGTCATGGCAATGGCCCAAATCCCGGCCAAAAACATTACGGAAAAAACAAACATGGCGAAATACCACCACAATGGTGCTTTCTTCTCCTGGGATGCAAGGACTTGTTCGGTGATTTCACCGTAGGTCTTGTTCCCTTTGATTAGTATCCCTCTTACGCTCTTTTTATACATATTGGGTATATTTTATAATTTGCGTTTTGTGTTTATTTGTTATGCGTTAAAAATGTTATGGGTTATGCGTTGGTTCTATACATTTTTTTAACTTTTTAACCCTTAACCTCTAACTATGGTGCTTCTCTCCTTGATGCCCGGCATCTTTGTTCCTCACCTTCGTTAAATACTGAACGGAAGGAACGGTATGGAGATCTTCCAAAAGCCCGTAAGCCCGTTGGTCTTCAAATTTTTTGTTCAGCTCGGAACCTTTTAGGTTTGTGTCACCAAAGGTAAGGGCCTTGGTTGGGCATGCCTGTACACAGGCAGGTATGATTTCCCCGTCACGCAATGGACGGTTTTCATCTTTGGCAACCAGCTTTTTCTCCTGTATCCGTTGCACACAAAAGGTGCACTTTTCATTAACCCCTCTTTCCCTGACAACAACATCCGGGTTCAAGACCATTTTGCTTATGTCGTCATTGAAGTTGTAATCGAACTTATCATTGTCCAGGTAGCGGTACCAGTTAAACCTACGTACACGGTACGGACAGTTGTTCATGCAATAACGCGTTCCGATACATCGGTTGTAGACCATGGCGTTCAGTCCTTCTTTCGTGTGCAATACAGCAGCAACAGGGCAAACATTCTCGCAGGGAGCATTATCGCATTGCTGGCACATCACAGGTTGATGAAGCACTTCAGGGTTTTCGGAAACTACCGGTGAATTGATCTCATCGGTTTCTGTTGAGAAATACCTATCGATGCGGATCCAGTGCATGATCCTCCGGTTCTTGACCTCTTCCTTGCCGATGACGGCTACGTTGTTTTCGGCCTGGCACCCGACCACACAAGCGTTGCAACCTGTACATTTGTTAAAATCGACCGCAAGTCCCCAATGTGCCCCCGGGAATTCATATTCGGGGTACATGGTTTCCGATTTGTCCATGGTCAATTTGTGGGATTCGTTTCCAGCGGCCTGGTTCATTGCATATTCGGCAATGGTGGTCTCTTTTACGATTTCCCTCCCTTTCATGTCATGGTGGGTCTGCGTGGTAGCAAGGGGATAGGTTTCCCCAGTTTTTTCGATGGTGGCCGAAAGATTGGAATAACTCCTCAAGTCCCCGTTCGTTTCACCAAGTCCAAATGCGTTTTTGCCAATTCCGTTTCCTACTTTTCCGCAGTCGGTCCGACCATAACCAAGGGCAATGGAAACCGTCCCGTAGGGTTGTCCGGGCTGTATCAAAATGGGGAGTTCGATGGAGGCGTTCACTTTCACCACATCTTCCTGTTCCCAGCCTTTGTCTTTTGCAAAACGTGGCGATACGGCCACATAATTGTCCCAAACGGCTTTCGACATCGGGTCGGGGAGTTCCTGGAGCCATGGGTTGTTTGCCATGATGCCCGGGCCAATTGCGATACTTTCGTAAAGTACGAGTTCGATATCGCCACCGGCTTTCACTTTTGTGAAATCTGCTCCGGCCCTGTTGAAATAATCAAAATCGAACAGCGGGCATTCAATTGTTTCCGCATCCGTTTCAAATATGCCTTTCTGTACACTGTTGTTCCAAAAATCGGTGAACAACAAATATTCTGATTGCTTTCCAAAGAGGTTTTCTTCCCAGTATTTCTGGATGAAATCGTGGTAATTCCCTTCAATCCCTGCCCATGCCATCAAACTCTCTTGTGCCTGGCGGGTATCGAATATGTTATGGATCGTTGGTTGTGCAATGCTGTAAAGATTATTATAAGGTTCCGCATCGTTCCACGATTCGAGGTAATGGTTGTCCGGACAAACGTAATTTGCATGTTTGGCGGTTTCATCGTTTTTCGAAGACAAGGAGACTGTCAGCCCGGTTTTTTTCATGCCGTTTATGAACTTCTCGGCATCTACATAATCGTAGCCTGGGTTCACATTGTACATGATCAACGCATCTACTTTGCCTTCGTTCATCTCGTTCACAAGGTTTGCAAATGCGTGGTCGCAACCGTTCTTGATTTGCAGGTTCCTTTCAAATTCCAGTGTCCCGCCCAAATTGGCGAGCAAGAAATTAATCCCGTTTACCAATACCTGTATCGAAACGTCATTGGTCCCCGAAACAATCAGCGATTTTGAAGGATGGCTCATCAGTTCATCGGCAAGTTTGCTAATATCCACCGGGGATTTCCCCGCTTTCAATATGTCCATGCTGGATTTTCCGGCAATGTAATTATAGAGGTTCAGCAAAACGGTCTTCTCTTCCGAAGGCTTTATGGGATACCGAACATCTGCATTTGATCCGGTAAGCGATAAATAGGATTCAAATTGATAATGCTTTGACATTTTCTTGTTCCCGTTGGTCAAGTCCCTTGTTTTCGCATATTGGGCAGAAAACTCGATGGGCGACAACCATGTTCCGAGGAAATCGCAGTTAAAGCCCACAATGATTTCAGCATTGTCGAAATGATAAGCCGGTAGTGTTTTTTTGCCAAATGTTTCCTTGTTTGCTTTTTTCATGGCCGAATAGGAAATGGCATCATAGTAAACAACCTCGCTGCCAGGGTATTTTTCCTTGAAAGCTTCAAAAAGCTGTTTGGTGGAAGGGCTGATAACGGTAGATGAAAGGATAACGGTTTTCCCGCCTTTGGCAGCTATTTCCCCAAGTTTTGTTTTTACGTCTTTGTCGATGGTGGAATAATCGCTGTGTTCGCCGTTCTTAAGCGGAAATTGTTGCCTGTTTCCATCATAAAGGCTAAGTACGGAAGCCTGGATACGTGCACTGGTCCCTCCCTGTGTAATGGATGAAAGTTCGTTCCCTTCTATTTTAATGGGCCTTCCTTCGCGCACCTTTACCACAAGGCTTGCATAATCGTGGCCGTCAAAATAGGTGGAAGCATAGTGGTTGGCAATCCCCGGGGTTACCTCTTCCGGTTTGGTGAGATATGGAATGGCTTTCCTCACCGGGGTTTCGCAGCTTGTTGCGAGGGATGCAAACCCAACGGAAAACCCGAGCATTTTCAAAAAATCGCGCCTGTTGGATTTAAGGCCTTGCTTGATTTCCGCTTCATCAAGTCCTTCGACTGAAAACTCAGGTTCTTGCTCTCCCGTACGTACGGGACTATTTTGCTGAACCATTTCAGATAATTCCTCAGTACTTTTCCAATACTTTTTCATCTATATGTAAATTTGTATTCTAAATATTCAGTTTAATTTTAGGAACTCATTTATTAATAATGGCAAGCCGAACAATCCGTCCCGCCTATATCCTCAACCGTGATGACACCTTTTTCCCCTGATTTGATTTTTTCGTGCAGTTCAACAAAACTTTTATAATAATCGTTTTCCTCGAACTGTACTTTGGTTGTCCGGTGGCACTCGATGCACCATCCCATGCTTAAGTCGTTGACCTGTACTATGCGGTCCATTTCTTCAACGTTTCCGTGACACTCCGTACATTCACGTTTACCGGCGTTCACATGCTGTGCATGGTTAAAATAAACATAATCGGGCAGGTTGTGCACCTGTACCCATTCGATGGGTTTTTTGTTTTCCCATGAATCGTAAATTTTATTGATTTCTGTTTCGCCGGTCAGCGCTCCTGATTTCACCACATTGTGGCAATTCATGCACACGTTGGTAGAAGGGATTCCGGCATGACGGCTGTTGTTAATCCCTGTATGGCAATACTGGCAATCAATCTGGTTCTGGCCAGCATGTACTTTGTGCGAAAAATTAATGGGTTGGTCGGGAGAATAACCCTGTTGCCTGCCAAGGGCGGCAGCTTCAACATATACAATTTCGCCAATGATGAACAAGGAGGTAAGTATAATAATATAATGTATGAATTTCGCTTTGATGATTTTCGTAAGCCCAAGATCAATGAGCGAAAAGAAAAACAATAAAAGGAATACAATAAATACAGTACGTGTGTTCCCGGCTCCATAAGTTACCTCATGGGTCTTCATCGAGCCCGAACCTTCATGCCCTTTTGATTCGCCTGGCCCAACAGCTTTCTCCTCTTTCTTGGGTTCTTCCTTGGGGGCTTCTTTGTAGTTTTTGATGTAAGCGAGGATTCCTTTTATTTGATCATCGGTCAGGTTGTTGTCCGGCATTGGGATCTTGTATTCATCAAAAATCTTTACGGCCTCTGCATCGCCATTCTTGACCATGGTTTGTGAAGATTTGATAAAGCTGATAAGCCATGCTTCGTCCTTTGTTTCCGTAATGCCTTTTAGGTCGGGGCCTACCAACCTTCCCTTGCCAATGGTATGGCAGGCACTACAAGTAGCCCATTCCGCAGGAGCTGTGTTTTGTGCATTTAGGTTAAAGGTGGAAAAAAAGGTGAAAAGAAAAAAAACGGGAATGATTGTAAATCTATTTTTCATTTGCAATATGTTTATGATCTTCAATTACAAAAAATTAAATTACGGGGTCTTTGAATATCTTTTAACGAAGGCGCAAATGTACAAAATCAATTTTAAAAAAGAGGTATTTGAATACTTGAATTTTTATTTTGATTGAATTTAAATAATGGGGAAAATCGAGGAGGAAAAAATTTAATCCTACTTTTGACAATCAAATTGAGGTTATGACATGGATTGAAATTGCCATTTTGATTGTTGCAGGATTGCTTGTGGGCTTTATCAATACCCTGGCAGGCGGGGGTTCCATTATTTCCCTTTCGCTCCTGATGTTTTTGGGTTTGCCCGCAAATGTGGCCAACGGCACAAACCGTATTGCTATCTTTATCCAGAATATAGCGGCAGTTGGGAGTTTTGGGCAACAGAAAGTATTGGACCATAAAAAAGGCTTATGGTTGGCACTCCCTGCGGCCATTGGTTCAATTGTGGGTGCATTGATCGCCATTGACGTAAACGAGGAAATTATCGAAAAAGCCATTGCCATTGTTATGTTGGTGATGATGGTGGTTATCCTTTATAAGCCCCAGCGTTGGCTTGTTGGCCAAAAGGAACTCCAGCAAAAAAAAGTAAGTGCCTGGCAGATGCTGCTCTTCTTCTTTATCGGCATATATGCCGGATTTCTACATATGGGCGTTGGGTATGCCTTGCTGGCAGGAATTGTGCTTGGTGCGGGTTACGACCTTGTTAAAGCCAATGCCATTAAGGTGCTGATCGTCCTGATTTGGTCACCGATAACTTTGTTGATTTTTGTTTTGAACGATCAGGTTAATTTTGCTTACGGGATTACACTGGCCATCGGTAATTTTATTGGGGCGCTTATCGCATCGCGGATGGCCGTGAAAAAAGGGGCTGCTTTTGTGCGGTGGGTTATCATTGCAGTAATCCTGATCACTGCGGCCCATATTTTCGGATTGATTGATCTTCAGTCTTTTGTTTCCATCAAATAATATGGGAAGGGGATAAAAGGGAAATTTATCACACACCCATTTCATTTCAATAAGTTTTCATAATTTTACGACCGATTTCAGGATTGGTTTTTATTATCGGGTCTTGAAGTTTTTCAAAAGGTAAAAATCAAATATATTACAGATATGTCAGGACACAGTAAATGGTCAACCATAAAAAGGAAAAAGGGCGCTGCCGATGCCAAGCGTTCAAAAATGTTTTCAAAAATCGTAAAGGATATTACAATAGCCGTGAAAGAGGGCGGGCCTGATGCCGATTCCAATCCTCGCTTACGTATGGCAATTACCAATGCCAAGGGTGTGAGTATGCCTAAAGATAATATTGAAAGGGCTATAAACAAAGGGAAAGACAAAGATGGGGCCAGTTTTACCGAGCTTACTTATGAAGGATATTTGTCACATGGAATTGCTGTTTACATTGAATGCACAACCGATAACCAACAAAGGACGGTGAGCAATGTGAGGGCAATTTTTAATAAATACAGCGGAAACCTCGGGACAAACGGTTCATTGAGTTTCTTGTTTGAGCGCAAAGGCGTTTTTGTGATCCCAAAAGGTGAACTCGACCAGGATGAATTTGAACTGGAGATGATCGATGGAGGAGCCGAGGATATTGAGGTGGACGATGATTTTTTCACGGTTACAACGGCCATGGAGGATTTCGGAAATATGCAGAAAAAGCTTGAAGAGATGAATATCGAGCCTGAAAATGCCGAACTCCAGAGAATCCCCCACGACACGGTGGAACTCGATAAAGAGAATGCGCTGAAAATATTGAAGGTGATTGATGCTTTTGAAGATGACGATGATGTCCAGAAGGTTTTCCATAACCTTGAAATTACGGATGAGGTGATGGAAGATATGTAGTTTATTCCGTACTTTCCGATTTGATTATCTCCAGAAGCTTTTTAATGTGCAGCAACCTCAAGACGAAAGAAAGAAGTACCGAGAAAGCAATCATAATTGCTGCGTTTATTTTCCAATCATAGGAAAGGGTTTTTGAAAAAGAACCAACCACAAAAACCCCGATTACAAAAATGGCGAGGGATGCCAGGAATTTGTAATTTAACCTGAACTTAAAAATCATCTGTACTGCGATTACCTGTGCAAGGGAAGTCACAAACTGGGCCGATAAACTTGCATAGGCCGAGCCCAGGGCCTCCATCCGTGGGACAAGTGTGCTGTTCAACAGGACACTGATGAGTACACCGCTGGCCGCAATAATATTAAGTACCTTCAAATTGCCATTGGCTGTCAATAAGGTTCCGAACACGTAAACCGATGAAATGGCCACAAACCCAAACATGACCAAACGGAGGATATTTGCCGATTCGCTGATCCGTTTCGAATATTCTGAGGCCGATTCTGAGGAATGGGCCGGATATAGCCACGACATCAATTCAAGGTTGTAGAAATAGGAGACCAATGCAATGATAACGCTTACCGCGAACAAAAGGGAAAAGGACAGTCGAACCAGGTCCTCAACCGATTGTTTTAACTTGATCATCTTGGAAAACAAGGGGAGAAGCAAGACGGCAAACAGTAAGGCAATATTATTGAAGGCATCAAGTAAACGGTAACCTTGCGCATAAATACCTGTTTGTTCTGCGCCGATACGTTCCGGGAGAAGCCTTTCAATAAACACGGTGTCAATCCTGTTGTATTGCGTCATCAACAAAACCAAAAGTGCAAATGGCAGGCTTTTTTTCAGGATCATTAAAATGAAAGGCCGGTTCCAGACCAGCTTTTTGAACGAGGCTTTGTAGGTTACCACAAAGAATGCAACAATCGCCGTAATGCCATATGCCACAGTTTGCGAATAAACAAACCATTCGATTTGGAAGGGTGTGGCCGTTATATTTCCCCAAAGTAAAACACTACAGAACAAAATCATCAAGAGCCTGTCGAGAACAGAAAGCAAACTGTCGGTCTTAAACAATAAAAGCCCCGAAACATTCGAGCGCAGGTACAAGATAAAAGATAGCAAAAACTGATTGAAGGTAACCCAGGCAAGCATCTGGAACTGGGCAGAGTCGTAACCGATAATCAACCCAACCGAGAAAGTAACCAGTAAATATATTCCCAATAAAAGGAATTTCACCATCAGGATACTGGAGAAATGTTTGTTCAGCAATTGGTTGTTTTGGGCAATGTTACGGTTGTTGAAATTCGTAATCCCAAAATCGAGTAAAATATTGAACAAAAAGGAAAAGTTCAAGATCGTAAAATAAAAGCCATAGTTCTCTGCACCCACCGTATTTTGGACTGAGCGGTCTATTCCCAATATCCAAAATGGTTTTACCAAAAGGTTTAGGAAAAGCAGTAGGGCGAGGTTTGTAAGGAATTTTTTTTGCATCTATTGAATCAATATGCTACGGGCTTCGCTAATTTTTAAGATATTTGCGGCAAAGTTAGAGTTTTTTGTTGATAAGGGGGATAAGAGAATAAAGAATAAAGAAGTGAGAATATAGAAGTTTAGAAGTGAGAATACAGAAGCTTAGAAGTGAGAATGCTGAATTATATTGAAGCTATGAAAATATAAAAGGAATTTGCAAATCAAGGAATCAATTCAATTAATAATTATTATTTAATACTTGAAAAAATGAAAACAAAGAGTTTTACTGAGTTAATGGTTTGGCAGGAGGCACACCAGTTTGTTTTGGATGTTTATAATTACAGTGGTTCATTTCCGAAAAATGAAATATATGGATTAACTTCACAGTTTCGAAGGGCTGCGGTTTCGATTGCCGCAAATATTGCCGAAGGATATAAGAGAACGGGAAAAAAGGACAAACTCAGGTTTTACAATATTTCACATGCTTCGTTGGAAGAGTGCAGGTATTTCTTGATTTTATCAAGGGATTTAGGTTTTGGGGAGAACAATAAAATGGAATCCAGATTGGAAGAAGTGAGTAAAATGCTCGGTTCATATTCAAGGTCAATTAAGAATTCAATGAGTTTCACCAATAAGGCATTGTTCTTTTTGTTTTACTAAATCAACTTCTGACTTCTAAACTTCTGACTTCCAAACTTCTGACTTTCAACAACCCATGAAAATTGCCGTAAACACAAGACTCCTCTTAAAAAACAAACTTGAAGGGATTGGGTGGTTCACTTACGAAACACTTAAACGGATAACGACCCAACATCCCGAACACGAGTTCTTTTTTATTTTTGACAGGGAGTATAGCGATGAATTCATTTTTTCCGATAACATCACACCCATTGTCATCCATCCGCAGGCAAGGCACCCCATACTTTATTGTATCTATTTTGAATATTCCATTCCCCGGATTTTGAAAAAACTGAAGCCCGATTTATTCTTGTCGCCCGATGGTTACCTTTCACTTGCAGGCAAGACCAAAATGCTGAATGTGTTCCACGATTTGAACTTTGAACATTATCCGGGCGATCTCCCATTTGCCGAACGAAAATATTACCGGCACTTTTTCCCAAGGTATGCACGAAAGGCAAATCGTATAGCCACGGTTTCCGAATATTCCAAAAGTGATATTGTTAAGCAATACAGTATCTCCCCCGATAAAATTGATGTGGTTTACAATGGCGCCAACGAAAATTTCAGGCCCATTGATGAAAAGCAAAAAAAATCGGTGCGGGAACAATATACCGATGGCAACCCTTATTTCCTTTTTGTGGGTGCATTGCACCCGCGCAAGAACCTGGCAAACCTGTTCAAGGCATTTGATGCGTTTAAGGAGCCTGCTAACACTTCCGGGAAATTATTGATTGTCGGGGAAAAAAAGTGGTGGACGGATGATATCAAAAGGGCATACGGGGAAATGAAAAACAAAGAGGATGTGATATTTTCGGGCAGGCTTGAATTTGCCGAATTGCAACGGGTTGTCGCAGCAGCTTTGGCCCTTGTTTATGTCTCCTATTTTGAAGGTTTCGGGATCCCCATCATCGAAGCTTTTTATGCCGAAACCCCGGTCATTACTTCCAATGTTACTTCCATGCCCGAAATTGCCGGCGGAGCTGCTTTGCTTGTCGATCCTTTTTCTGTGGAATCTATTTGCGGACAGATGCAGAGGATGGCTTCGGACAGTGGATTGCGCAAATCACTGATAGAAAAGGGCCGGGAAAGGCGAAAAGAGTTTACCTGGCAAAAGTCTGCTGATAGATTGTGGAGATCAATTGAGAAAACTATTCAAGACAATTAATATTTTGAACCATGAAATTAAACGAACTCATATCCCCGCTTGAAAAACTGGCGCCCTCTTTTTTACAGGAGTCCTACGATAATTCGGGGCTATTGATTGGTAATCCCGAAATGGAAGTCAATAAGGCTTTGATCAGCCTTGATGTGACAGAAGATATCCTCGACGAGGCCATTGCGGAAAATTGCCAGATAATCATATCGCACCACCCAATAATCTTTAAAGGTTTAAAAAGGATCACCGGGAAAAACATGGTGGAACGGATCGTGACAAAGGCTATCAAAAACGAAATGGCCATTTATGCCATCCATACCAACCTCGACAATGTGAAAAATGGGGTAAACTCAATTTTATGTGAAAAACTGGGGGTCTTGAATCTGCAAATCCTTTTGCCCAAAGAAGGCTTGTTACGAAAACTGGTCACCTTTTGCCCGAAGGAAAACGCCACAAAAGTTCGGGATGCTATTTTTGATGCAGGTGCCGGACACATTGGGGATTATGATAAATGCAGTTTCAATTCCGGGGGATCAGGCTCGTTCAGGGCTTTGGAAGGGACAAATCCTTATGTGGGCGAAAAAGGCAAACTCCATTTTGAAGAGGAGACCCGGATCGAGAGTATCTATCCGGTTTACCTGGAGAATGAAATCCTGCGGGCACTGAACACGGCCCACCCTTACGAAGAGGTTGCCTTCGATATTTACCCCCTTTTGAACACACATGGAAATGTGGGCGCCGGAATGGTAGGTGAGTTGGAAACCGGGATGGATGAAATGGCTTTTCTTCAAAAGTTGAAAGATGTAGCGGGTACGGGATGTATCCGCCATTCCGGTTTATTGGGCAAAAAAATTAAAAAGGTAGCTGTGTGCGGAGGTTCCGGGAGTTTCCTCATCCAGGACGCCATCAGGGCCAATGCGGATGTTTTTGTGAGTGGCGACATTAAATACCATGATTTTTTTGAAGCGGACAATAAAATCGTTATTGCCGATATGGGCCATTATGAAAGCGAACAATTTTCAAAAGAATTAATTTATAGCGTTTTAATTAAAAAATTTCCTACTTTTGCAACCCTTATTTCCAGAGGAAATACAAATTCAGTTAATTATTTTTAAGTCAATGAATTATGGCAAAATCTGTTAAAAAGAAAGTTGAAGAAAAGCCCGTTATTGTACCACGTGTAAAGACGGAAGAAGAGATTTCTATTGAAAAAAAGCTTACCGCTCTTTATACACTCCAGCAAATTGATACAAATGTTGACAAGATCAGGATCGTAAGGGGTGAACTGCCCCTCGAAGTCCAGGACCTTGAAGATGAAGTTGCCGGATTGGAAACACGTATAAAAAATTATAACGAGGAAGTTGAATTGCTGGAAAAACAAATTGCAGAAAAGCAGAACAGCATAACCGAAAGCCAGGCAATGGTGAAGAAGTACGAGGCACAGCAGATGAACGTGAGGAACAACCGGGAATACGATTCACTTTCAAAGGAGATTGAATTCCAGAACCTGGAAGTTCAGCTCAGCGAGAAAAGGATAAAAGAGTTTAATTTTAAACTGGAATCCATAAAAGGCGAAATCGAAATTTCCAGGAAAGACCTTGAAGAACGCAAAGGTGATTTGGAAGCTAAAAAAGCCGAGCTTGATGATATTGTTGCCGAAACCGAAAAGGATGAAAGCAACTTGGTGAAAAAATCGGTTAAAAATGAAAAACTCATCGAAGACAGGTTGCTTACGGCCTATAAACGGATCAGGAAAAATGCCCGTAACGGCCTGGCAGTTGTCCAGATAGAACGTGATGCCTGTGGTGGTTGCTACAATAAAATACCGCCCCAACACCAGTTGGATATCAGGATGCACAAGAAAATCATCGTTTGCGAATATTGTGGAAGGATACTGGTTGACCCTGAAATTGCCGAGCAGGTAAATGTGAAAAACTAATTTGTTTTTTCAACGTATATAGGGGAGGGGTTTTGTAAGATTCCCCTCCTTTTTTATTTTTATCAGGATAATTTGACGAATTGAAATTTTGATATTTGGCTTTTGAACTTTGAGCTTTGCATTTTGAGCTTAGGGTTTTGCATTTTTGTCATTGGGATTTTCATTCAAGCATTAGGAATTTTTTTAACATTCATTCGGTTCTTATGGTCAGGGCACTTATCATTTCTATTCTAAGTCTAAGCTTCCTTGTTTCCGAAGCGCAATACCATTATGATTTTAATCAAAACTGCCGTGATGCATATTCATTGGTCCTCAGCCTTAAGTTCAAGGAAGGGGAAAAACTGATCAAGGCCGAGAAAAGGGCAAATCCCGACAACAACATCCCGTACCTCATTGAAAACTATATTTATTTCCTCACGGTATTTATCGGGGAAAGGGAATCGGATTTTGATGAAATGGAAGACCTTCACGATGAAGTTGTCGATCGCTTGAAGGATGGTGACAAATTATCCCCTTATTACAGGTACAGTCTTGCCCAGGCCAATTTGCAATGGGCTTTTGTACGAACGAAATTCAAGGAGTACGTTTCGGCCACAATGGAAATCAACCGGGCCTATCGTTTGTTGGAAGACAACAATGAAGAATTTCCTGATTTCCTTCCCAATAAGATTAACCTCGGTTTGTTGCACACCCTCATCGGTACCATTCCCGATAAATACAATTGGATAAAGAAAATGGTTGGGATCGAAGGGACGGTCAATCAGGGGACAGCGGAAATCCTGGAGGTCCTGGATGCTTCACTTAAAAGTGGGGAATATGGTATTTATAAAGCGGAATGCCTTTTTTACCTGAGCTTTATTCAGTTGAACCTTTCTGCGGATAAAAAGAAAGCCCTCGATTATATTGATTTGATCAATGCCGATACAATCAATGAAAATCCGGCAACCAACCCGCTTATTGTTTATGCCATGTCGAGGATATATATGGGAAACGGTATGAACGACAAGGCCATTGACCTTTTGTTGTCGCGCCCACATGGCAGTGAGTATTATCCTTTCGATTATCTCGATTACCTGACCGGCCTCACAAAGTTGCAAAGGCTCGACAAGGATGCGGATGTTTATTTCAAGAAATACATTGCCGAGTTTGACGGGATAAATTACATCAAGGCCTCTTACCAGAAAATTGCCTGGTACGAACTCATGTTCAATTCTCCTGAAAAATACAAAGAGTACATTGCCAAAGTAGAAGATAACGGCTATGACATTATCGATGCCGACAAACAGGCGGAACGGGAAGCCGAAAAAGGGGAAATGCCCAATCCGGTTTTGTTAAAAGCCCGTGTTGCCTTTGACGGGGGCTATTATGAAAGAGCCCTGATAGAGATTACCGGGCCCAACCGGGATTTTCTTGTTACGGCAAAAGATTCCCTTGAATACACCTATCGTATCGGTCGTATTTATGACGGGATGGAAAAACCCATGGCCGCCGTCGCTTTTTATAAAATGACCATTGAAAAAGGTTCGGAATCGGAAACTTATTTTGCTGCCAATGCCGCCCTTAAAACCGGGATTATTTATGAAAAGCAAGGCGATAAGGAACAGGCCGCCATTTACTACCGAAAGGCCATGAACATGGAAAACAAGGAATACAAAAATAGCATAGACCAAAAAGCCAAGGCCGGGCTGAACCGGGTGGAGAATGATTAAAATTGCACATCACAGTTATAAACCGTGATGGGCAAAGGGGTGTGCAACATGAAAACCCAAAAAACAACAGGAACACGGTCATTCCGAACCCTTGCGCGCTTGCCAGCCCCATTAGGGATATTATAATCCAAAGATTATGGCACCGCACGGCGTAGTCAGGAGACTACGCTGGGAAAGGGGGACAAGACATAAGTATCCCCTTATGTTTAAAAGCAACCGGGCTTTATATTTTTAACCATTTTTTTTATTTTTAAGGTACATCCCAATCTTCAATCTCAAACTTTGTCTTTTTATCGGATATTCATAAATCCCAGATGGGGTTTCAATAGCCTTGTATATCCATTCGTTTATATCTTGTCTGAACGAGAATTCTGCAAAGAATTTGATTTGTTTTATCCTGAATATTTGCCCTCCGCCAATCTGGTAAAAAGTACCGATTTGGTTGCTTTTGTTGTTTCTAAGCATAAACTGTTCGTTTGCAATTTCTGTTATGTTTGGAGTATCTTTGTTCAATATACGAACAACATTTGAAACCTTTCTATGTGCTGAAAACAACCAGCTTACCCCAAGGCCTCCGGTAAACCAGGTGTAATTCTCCTTATTGGTTTTCAATTTTAAATATAGAGGGATTTCCATGCTATGGGTGGAAATTTTATTTTCAATATGAACTGTTCTGTCTGTAGTGTATCCACAATGACAAGGAGTGTTCAGAGTTGCCCTTGAAAGCAAGTATTCGATAGCGGTGCCAATTGA
>JAADJA010000008.1:0-2597 GCA_013151015.1 Chlorobiota bacterium | reverse complement strand
GTAAGTCATATTCCAGGCCATATCCGGCAAAACCACCAAAATCCCAATACTTCGCTTTTGAGTTTGAAGGGTAATATGAAAAATTTGGCCCTGCAAAAACTGATTGCTCGAATGACTGGGCTTGAATAATTAGAGGAAACAATAATATTGATACGAATAGATATTTCATTTCATCTCATTTATTTTACGACAAGTATTTTCTTTGTCTCTTTAGTGCTATCAGTTTGTATTGTACAATAATAGATGCCAGGCGGAAGGTCAATACCTGTTGGTTTTATTTGATAAACACCAGCTTCATGAACGGATTTATTCTTGAGAAAGTACAATTGCCTTCCGTTATAATCCTGAATTGTGATTGTAACCAATTCAGTTTGGTTTATACTATATTCGATTATAGTGTAATCCGAAAAAGGATTGGGGTAGTTTTTAATGGAAATACTTTTATGTTCAGATGATGTTGATTCATTATGTAATTCCGTTTTTTCAACTTCATAATCTTTGATTACATATGGAAAAATATTGTCCCAATTTCCCTTTTTGCTTTCAGGAAATTGGGTGCAAGTAAAAAATGGATCGGCATACATCCTAAATGACCCGCTTTCCCGGGCTGAATAATTGTGCCGGGTTTATTGTTTTCCGGCCTTCATAGTGCGGGATTATCCAACGCCCTGGCCTTTGCTAAAATCCCTTATTGCGGTCTTTTTTTAATTTGGGGGCACCATATCTGAAAGAGCAGGTGTCACCTGGTATATCTATTCCATTGTGATGTTGCTTTGCCTGACAAGCACCATAATTTTTTGAGATATTATTTGTTCCAGTATAGGCCAAGGTGCTTGTGCTTTGATAATTACAATACTTATGAATGCTAACATAACAATTGCTAATATCTTTTTCATAATGTCCATCCTTTCACAATCTCGATAAATTGTCCATGAAAATTATAATAAACTGTTTCTTTTTCAAATCTATGAATATTTTCAAGTTTCGGACGAGATCTACGAATTGATAATATCTCCTTTTCTTCATCTATTAAAATAGCAGTTGTGAATAATGACGGATTTGAAGGCCAATCATTTAATTCAACAATAACAAATAATGGATTCGTATCTAAATTTTTAAATATCAGCAATTCTATTTTAAAAATATCAGTTTCCTCCAATACAGTAGTTAGATATGCAAAAATATTTCCAGAATTCGAAAATGCCTTACTATATGAATATCCATAGCTTTCTGTATTACTAAAAATCAACTCTCCATTCGGGTCATAAACCTTCAAATAGGTTGTATCCCAATATTCTGATGAGTTTTTGGTTGGTTTCCTGCCGTAAAGAATGAAAGAACCATTATTTGACACATCAATGCCAAGAGGTAAACTTGGTACTTTAAACTTTGACAAAATAATTCCAAGGGTATCATAAAATGTCAATTCATTAATTGTATCATTTATTGGGGAAAAATCTTTAATGGCCGCAATTTGCCCATTTTGTGAAATACGGAAAAGCTCGTTATCTGTTAGCTCTATTGTTTTGTTTTTAAAATGCAGCTTAGTTGTACCGATATCGTGGCCTCTCGAATCGATAATTTCATTATGTTCATACTTGATCTTAAACAAACTATGCTCAATGCTATCGGTATTTCCCTGTGCAAGCAAATTTGAAAGTGTTAAAACAAATACAAGGTGTAGTAGTATTATAGGCTTTTTCATGGTTATTTTCTTTTTTGTTGCTTTTCAAGTTCCAATATCCTTTTGTCCTGTTCGATTATATACAAAGTAAGCTCCTCGATTTTTTGCAGCATTTTGATTTGCATTTCCCCAAGGTTTAGCCCATCTTCTATCATTTGAATTTCTGAGGGTATATTTGGCAAACGTTTGTTGTTTTTAACAAAAGTTTCGAGTTCGGAGAGTTTGGACAAGCTATAGTTTTCATCAAAAACAAAATCGGCGCCAGCGGAAGTCGTGACCAATACTTCCCTTGCATGGATAGTGCCTGCAACCGTGAGCATATAATTTAGGTTCGATGTCCCGATACTTACTTTTGTATAAGGCCCGTTGTTATATACAGCACCTGAACCTGTTTGATGCCACTCAGCCATCAAATCACCATTTACCCTTAAAGCCGTAGTATAAAGATATTGGCAATAAGTCTTTTCGTTAACCCTAAGCCTATAACCGGACATTGGGGATTGAATATCGCCGATAACAACGCCACCCGGGCTTGTCCCGTAGTCATACCGTAAGATATTGCCATCTACTGTCCATGGACTTGGGTCAAATAGTTCCGAATTTTGGAAGATTGGTCCTGTGAAATTAACAGGGCCATTTACATCCAACATATAAGCAA
Organism: Chlorobiota bacterium; assembly: GCA_013151015.1. GTDB lineage: Bacteria > Bacteroidota > Bacteroidia > Bacteroidales > JAADJA01 > JAADJA01. The sequence continues at coordinate 255 of JAADJA010000008.1, read as the reverse complement.
TATCCGGGGTTGTCCCTATCCCCACGTTTCCCCCATCACCCACAAAAATACCGTTGCCGTTTTGGTCGGTGAGGTGGAGGCCGTTGGCATCGGGGGCTTTTATTTGGGAGGTTTCGACAAACTGCCCGGAGAGCTGGAGGAGCGAGCCGAAGAAATGCGCATCAGAACTAACGAGCATATCGCCGTTGACCGTTAATTGATATAATGGGTTGGAGTTTTGGATACCCACCTTTCCCCCATTGGTGATCGTGATTC
>JAADJA010000092.1 GCA_013151015.1 Chlorobiota bacterium | reverse complement strand
TTTCAATCCTTGTTTTGTTGGAATTGCTTTTAGAAGTCCACCCCTGCCCTTTATTTCCCCTTTAAATACCACTGTTTCAATCCTTGTTTTGTTGGAATTGCTTTTAGAAGTATGCCGAAAAGGCATCAATTGATTTATAAGTTTCATTGTTTCAATCCTTGTTTTGTTGGAATTGCTTTTAGAAGTTGGCCTCGCTTATTGGGAGGTTTACAGAAATACCCAGTTTCAATCCTTGTTTTGTTGGAATTGCTTTTAGAAGTGGGCTGAAAAATTTACAATTGAACCGGATGCTAATTGTTTCAATCCTTGTTTTGTTGGAATTGCTTTTAGAAGCAGCCAGCAACCTTTCAAAAGCAGTTCATTGGATTGTTTCAATCCTTGTTTTGTTGGAATTGCTTTTAGAAGACAGGGGTTTACCAGTACAGCCAGGCGAAGCACAACAGTTTCAATCCTTGTTTTGTTGGAATTGCTTTTAGAAGCTACCGAACATACGCGATACCCGAACGGCATACCTGCTGTTTCAATCCTTGTTTTGTTGGAATTGCTTTTAGAAGCATTGAAGTAATGTGGTATTTGCAAACCGGGGATGATACGTTTCAATCCTTGTTTTGTTGGAATTGCTTTTAGAAGACGGCAAAGTGTAACCGTAGTTGCGGTTAATTAGTAAGTTTCAATCCTTGTTTTGTTGGAATTGCTTTTAGAAGTTATTGTCCTTGTCGTTGTAATCCTTTTGGTGGCCCGTTTCAATCCTTGTTTTGTTGGAATTGCTTTTAGAAGTTTGGCGAATTGGACAAAAATAATATGCTTGGTTACATGTTTCAATCCTTGTTTTGTTGGAATTGCTTTTAGAAGTTATTCTAATCACTTAACTCATTAATCATGAATCACTGTTTCAATCCTTGTTTTGTTGGAATTGCTTTTAGAAGCCGCTTATCCCCATAAATGACTGGCAACCAAAATAATCAATGTTTTTTACACAGATGTGTTTTTTTGTTTTCAAGATGTCAAAGAACCGTTTTTCAACGGAAACAAGCTTGTTTCCGAATGCCAAAACAATTGGTTTTATGTGTGTTGCACTTGGTTTCATGTCATTCTGAAATAATTTGGCGCCCGTCTTACTTTATGCAGATATTTCGATAGGTGCAAGATACGCATCTTTTCTTGAACTTTGTGGCACGGGGGAAATAATTCGTTGAAATTATTTCAATGATTTTTCCGGCCACATCCTTTACCCTCTCTTTGTCTTCACGGCTTATCGGCACCTCGATCAATTTGTCATTGCTCCTTACATATACAAGGAAACCCTTGGCAACCGGCATTTGGAAGTTGTCTTCAATCAAAACGGCATAACAATGCAACTGGGTTTTATACGTATCGTAAACCCGCTCTTTGTATTGGGCAAATTTATAGTCGAGTGGCGCCATGGTGGAATCTTCCAGTTCCAACACTTCATCGACCTTGCCCCTTATCAAACTGTTCGTAAGGTATTCGTCACGGTATTTTTTTTGCGCCCCAATTTTCTTCCGTAGGTAATCTTTGTTCCTTACCATTTTCAAATCATGGATATTGCGGCCTTTGCCCACTTTATAGTGCCTGTCCTCATATTGCGGGATTTTTAAAACATATTCAAAATAAGTGAAGCGGGGGCAAAACAAATATTCGATTATTTGTGAAGGGGTAATGCTCATGGTTATTGCTGTTTTAGGTAAAATGATTATAGGAACAAATTTCGCCATATTTTAAAAGAACATTGCCTTTACTTCATCGGTCACAAGTTTTTTGTCAAAAGCCTGACCAAGGAGCACTGTTTGTTTCAGCTCGCTCTTGTTCATGGGGAAAATATATACGGAATCCACCTCTTCATCCATCAATTCCCCTATCTGCATCTCCAGCGAATCTTTTTCGTTTTCGTCGAGGGTGCCCAGGAACACCGAATATTGTACACGGTACAGTCCGGCCTGTTTGCACAGTTTTGCGATCTTGCCACGGGGCTTGTCTTTTTTTATGTCGTACATCAACCAGGTTATCATTTTTCGTTGTTTGTTGTTCGTTGTTTTTTCGTGCCTCAACCACTATCACTGCACGGGTTTCACTTTATCAAGCTGTTCGCAAAAGTGTGGGCGTCCATCTGCATGGCATTTGCGCGCGATTGGTTGCGGCCTTTGTAGCGGATTTTGTCTTCTTCAAAAAACTTGAAAAAATGCTGTATGAGCAAGGCTTTCCCTTCGGCGTTAAGGGAAATGCCGTTTGTGATTTTTTCAGATTGTGCATCATTTACCTTTTTGGCAGAGAAAAGCTTAAAAACAACTTCATCGGCAATTATCCTGTACGGCTCGATAAAATCGAACACCATGCTTTTCATGTTGTAATCATCGCGGTGCATAAAGCCCACGTACGGATCAACCCCTGCCACCACAAGCGTTTTCTCGACACGGCTGTACAGTATGCCATAGGCATAGTTCAAAAAAGCATTGAAAGGATCCTTGGCCGGGCGGAAGCTCCTGCCGCTAAATTTATAACGCTGGGCGAGCAAATCGCTGAGCACATCAAAATAATACCGGCCGGCCGTACCTTCCCAGCCGCGCAAGGATTCAGAAACAGCATCCACTGTCCCTGCTTCCGCATTCCCTATTTTCCCTTTCATGTCTTCCATTGCACCAACAGCCTTAAGGATTTCCCCCGATTTGCCTTCCCGGTGTTTTTTCAAACGTTTCAGGAAATCGATCCGCTTGTCTATTTTATCGGTTAGCCATTGCTTTACCCATATCAGGCCAACGCCATCGAGACTTGCTTCAAGTTGCCGTTTGCGTATCCGTGTGGTACTGCCGGGCCGACTGTGCCAAAACCTCCCAACGGGCACGCCATCGTTCTCGAAAACCACGATGTCTATGTTGTTCTTCAGGGCCAAAATAATCGCATCGGTACTTATGGCCGATCCCTTGCTGAGCAAGATGGAGGTTACCTTTTGCGAAGCAACATGGTGTTTTTCCTGTTTGCCTTCCTTTTTCAACCTTATTTCAAAAAGCTTGTCCTTCACATGGACATAAGTCCCATAAGTGTTTATTACCAATTGCATATCCTTGAATTTTAAATTTGAATAATGGCGCCGAAACCCCTTGAAACTGATTTGCCCAGGCCCACGAGGCCGGGCAGCTTGGCATTGCTCGTAAACGTCCCTGCAAAGGCCACCATGTCCTGGCCCTTGAATTTTGTGGACTTGGCCCTTAACTTTGGCTTGACCAGGATTTTTTCAACGGTCCAAAAACCAACACCTTTGTAAAAGCTCAAAATATTCCCTGTTAGGATGGCAGTAAGGAGGTTTTCTTTTTCCGTTGTGCCGGCACTTAGGTATTTCCTGTAATTGCTTTCGTTCAAAGCCATCCACAAAGTCTCGAAACGGTATTCGTAAAGCCCTTCCCATCCATCGAGGCCCATTATTTTGTTTTCGATGTTCTTCGAATTCACGATAAGTTCCTTTCCGTCGATATCGATATGTTTTATTTTCAGGAACAGGTCGATGAGCAGTTTGGCCCCATCGCCCAAACCGATAAGCACGGGACATTTGTTTATCACCTTGTATTGCACCAATGGATAGGCATAACGGTTTTTGCCGTCCTCAAAATGGTTGTGCAGCAAGGGCGAATGCTCCTTGAAAACATTCCCAAAATAGCCGCGCAATTTGTGTGCATCACGGGTGTGCAATTCAATTTCGGGGAAACGGATGATCGTTTGGCGAAGTTGCATGGTACATGGTTTTGTATGGTACAAATAATTGTTTTTTTTAGATACATACCAACGTATGATACGTTGTTGTGTACGATTTCGTCAAAACAGGCAGAACGTTTCTTGTTTTTGGGCATGGCGGATGAAGCCGGTTTGGTTATCATAAAAATTATGTACTTCTTCAAACGGCACATAATATATATTTTCTGTTAGCACCCAATCCATCTGTTTAATTTCCTGTACTTTTTGAAGATAATCTGGAACAGCAATTATGTGTTGGTGAAATGATCTTTTAAATTTTTCATCAAATCTTTCTTTGGTCATTTTGCCTGACAATAACAAATTATATGCTTCTCTGGCACTAACAGCAGTATCATTCAATTCAATAAATACTGAAACCGCCCACTGTGATTGTTTAATGATTTTAAACTTACTTACCGCAAAATCACCACCATCATATTTAAGTGTTTTTATTGACTGGTAAAAATCACGGGCTTCATTGAATGCTTCCAATTCAGAAATGTTTGAAAAATAATCGTCTATCAAATTCAAATAATCTTTTTCAGGAATTACATCTTTATCATTCAATACTTTTAAAACCTGATCACGTGTTAAAGAATCATAAACCATCGCTGATTCTGAATCACCATTTTCTTTATGAAAGTCAACAATATATAAAGGTGACAATTCTCTCTTTTCATTATTTTCCCTGTTAATGCGTCCAGCTACCTGAACAATGGAATCAATAGGGGCCAAATCACGAAACCCCATATCAAAATCCAAATCAACACCTGCTTCAACTACTTGTGTTGATACTAAAACGGGATTTTCCCCATTTTTTAAATCTTGTTTTATTCGTTGAATGACTTGCAAACGGACAGCAGGAATAATATTGGTTGACAGATAATAGAGTGGTGCAATGTCGTTTTTTTCTAATTTATTAAAAATGTCAACAGACCTTTGAACCGTATTACAGACAATCAAACAAGATTGGTTTTCAGTACGTTTAGAAATAAAAATACCATAAAAATCATCAGAAGTAACTACCGGTTTGTTTAATATGGGAACTATCTTTGTCCTGTTGAACTTTTTAAATACTTTTTTGTAATCCTTTAAAAGCTCAAAAGGCTTTGCATTCTCACCTTCACCTAAAAGAATTTCTTTATTTGCCAGTTCAAATATCTTCGGTTTTGTAGCGGTCATTAAAATAATACGGGTGTTTAAAAATTCAGACAAATAATAGAGTATTGCACCTATCAACGGTATTTGTTCCAATCGCAAAGTTTGGACTTCATCCAAAATAACTATTGCACCGGCAAGGTGGTTGAATTTAAGTAACATTATATTCCTGTTACTTATCATTGTTTCAAAAAACTGGACAAAAGAGGTAATAACGATGTCTGATTGCCAGGTGTTAAGTTGCATTAATCTTTGATTATAACCCTCATTACGTTTTTCTTTACCAAATATGTCCGCATACTGGTAATGCCCAAGTATATCAATGTCAACTTCTTTAAATACATCATTGTAAACATCGAGTGCTTGTTCGATAATATTTATAAAAGGCAGCCCGTAAATGA
>JAADJA010000133.1 GCA_013151015.1 Chlorobiota bacterium | reverse complement strand
TATGAATCTTGGAGTTGGCGCCAACTCCAAGATTCATAAAAGTAATAGATTATCCCATATTGAAAAGTTGCATTTATTAGTTGAATTTAAGATGTGATTTTGTCAGTATATGCTGATCTGTAAGAATTTGTTCTTGCAAATTCAAACAGCATCAGTATAAAATCAGAAATGGATTGTCAACTTAGCAGATAGATTATATTGAAAGTTTTGATAAATTATACTATTTTTACCCCAAATATTAAAGAATAGTCATAGTCCCTCAATAACTTATATTCCCTTTTATGCCTTATATGGTTCAAATAACATATCTTAAATTATATTTATGAAAACACTACTTAAAGTAACCGGCATAATTATATTGGCAATCCTTGTCCTCGCTTTTGTTTTGCCAATGGTTTTTAAATCAAAACTTAAAGATGTTGCCAAAGAAGAAATCAATAAAAGCGTAAATGCAAAAGTTGATTTTACGGGTTTTGGCTTGACTTTGTTCAGCAATTTCCCCGATTTTACCATGAGCCTCGAAGGATTGACAGTAACCGGAAAAGATGGGTTTGAAAAAGATACCCTGGCACAAATCGGTTCCATCGGGGTTGTGGTGGATTTGTTCAGTGTGCTTAGTGGCAATACAATTGAAATAGAGCGGATTTCGATTAACGAACCCAATATCCATGTAAAAGTCCTGAAAGACGGAAGCACCAATTACGATATTGCCGTTGAAGATGCAGGGACCCAGACCAAAACGCAAAATAGTGAAACCGAAACTTCTGATTTCAACCTTAAGCTCAAGAAGTTTGAAATTGTGAACGGAAATATCGTTTACGAAGATGCTTCATTGGGCTTGAATATGGAAATTGCCGGGTTGAACCATTCGCTAAAAGGCGATTTCAGCGCCGATAAAACCACATTGCAGACCAAGACCAAGATGCAATCGTTGACAGTTGTGTACGATGGTGTGAAGTACCTTAACCATTTTGCCGTGGATTACAAGGCCGGAATCGAGGCCGATATGAAAAACGGGATTTATACCCTGGCGAAAAATGATTTGTTCATGAACCAACTTAACGTGAAATTCGATGGTTCGGTATCATTTATTCAGGACGATATGAACCTGGTCTTGACTTTCAACGCTCCAAAAACAGAGTTTAAAAACCTTCTTTCCCTTGTGCCTGCTGTTTATAGCAAAGACTTTGAAAATATTGAGACGTCAGGGAAGTTTAGCTTTAACGGACATGTTAAAGGAATCTATAACGAAAACTCACTTCCAGCTTTTACTGTCCAACTACTGGTGGACAATGCCATGTTCAAATACCCCGATTTGCCAAAAGCGGTCACGGATATTTATATAAACGCCAATGTGTCAAATACAGGTGGCGATGCTGATAAAACGGTTGTGGATGTTTCCCGGGTGTTGATAAAGCTTGGTGATAACCCGGTGGATATAAGTATGCTTATCAAGACTCCCGTTTCAGACCCCGATATTGCTGCAAAAATAAAAGGGAACCTGGATTTGGCAACAGTAAAGGACTTTTATCCGCTTGAAAAAGGGGAGAAGTTAAAAGGGAGCATCGTTGCCGATATTAGCCTGGGTGGAAAAATATCAGCAATTGAGCAGGAAAAATACGATGAATTTATGGCCATAGGCTCCCTGCTTATAAAAGGTATGGAATACGAAAGCCCTGCTATGAACGGGACAGTGGAGATAGCTGTTGCTCAATTGAATTTTTCGCCCCAATACCTTGACTTGGTTTCCCTTAAGAGCAAAATAGGCAAAAGCGATTTCAATGCAGAAGGTAAAATCACGGGTTACCTTGATTATGCGTTAAAAGATGGGATCCTGAAAGGAAACCTCAATACTTCATCGGATTACTTTGATATTTCCGCCCTGATGCCCGATGATGAAACGGAAGTAACTTCCACAGAAAGTTCCAACGGCACAACTTCCCTTTCGGTAATTGAAATCCCCGGGAACATAGATTTTACAATGCAGTCATCGTTCAATAAATTAATCTACGATGGGTTAGAGATGGATAATGTGAACGGTCATATTGAGATAAAAGACCAGGCTGTTTCTTTGCGGAGTTTCAGCATGAACCTTTTGGAAGGGGAAATGAACGTGAAAGGGAAGTACAGTACAAAAACGCCCGAATCCCCAACGGTGGATTTCGACCTAAGCATGAAAAACCTCGATATCCAAAAATCCTATCTGGCTTTTGGCATAATGAAAACCTATTTTCCCCTTGCCGCCAAAACATCCGGTACATTTTCTTCAAAGATGAAATTCCAGTCTTTGTTGGATAAGGAAATGACGCCCGATTATGCAAGCATGACCGGTGGTGGACAACTGTCAACCTCAAAACTATCGGTGAATGGATTGAATACCCTGCAAAAACTTGCCGATTTGATAAAAGTGGATCAGTTAAAAAACTTTGAAATCAACAAAATACTATTGGAGTTTGAGTTTCTGGACGGCAAAATAATAACCAAACCTTTTGATTTCAAAACCGGGGAAATTACGGCCAAGCTTGGTGGATGGACAGCCCTGGACCAAAGCATCGACTATGCCATGAACATGGAAATCCCGCGCAGTGCGATAGGGGCAAATGCCAATAGCACCGTAAACGGCATTCTGGAGAAGGCAAATATCAATGCCGAAAGTCTCAAATCAATTCCGATTACGGTTTCCATAGGCGGTAACCTCAGCGATCCAAAATTGAAAGTAGGGTTCAATGATATGGGCAAAGGGATAAAGGAAGAAGTGAAAGAGATCGTAAAGGAAGAGATCAAAAAGAAAAAGGAAGAATTGAGCAAGGAAGCACAGGAGCAGGCGAAAAAGATTATTGACGATGCAGATAAAAAAGCACAGCAATTAATTGCAGAAGCCGAAAAACAGGCAGCCAATATCAGAAAGGAAGCAAAGAACGGTGCAAAGCAAATCCGGGACGAGGCCGAAAAGCAGGCAAAAAGTCTGGAAGCCGAAGGAAAGAAAAATGGGATGCTGGCTGAAATTGCCGCAAAGAAAGCCGCCAAAAAAGTCCGCTCTGAGGCAGATAAGCAGGCCAAAAACTTAACATCCGAAGCGGATAAACAAGCCACTTCTGTAGTGGACAATGCAAAAAAGCAAGCCGTACAAATAAAGAATCAGGCTCAGGGAGAGGCCGATAGGGTTTTGAAAAAATAGGCAAACCAAACCAGTTGGGTCGAGGCCGGCCTTCAGCACAAGCGACCCGACTGGTTGAAAAATGATCGTCAATGTCGGCTTCGCTCAAAGCGAAACCGACAATTGTCCAGCCCAAAAACCAGTAGGGCCGAAGATGGCCTTTAGCGCAAGCGACCCGATTGGTTGAAAAATGATCGTCAATGTCGGCTTCGCTCAAAGCGAAACCGACAATGGCTTTCTCAATTCAACCTGTCGGGACGCCGCCCCGCCGGCTCTCTTCGACCCAACAGGTTTGATCGCCCACGCACATGCCGGCTTCGACCTGGCAGGTTTGGCCAGCAGCAGCCCACCCAGTAGCTGAAAACTCAAAATAATTCAAAAAAAAACTTGTTTATATTAATAAATTATTACTTTTGCACCCGCTTTAGCAAACGTTCAGTATTTAATTTATTGATTTATAAAGGAATTAGGTAACCTGATAAAATAAGACAGATAAAGGTTCCAAATGCAATTGCCGAACTCCCTGGGTTCAAACATTACAAATCAATTGCATTGATGTCTCGGATTTAACCTTCCGTTTTTATTTTTTCACTCCCCTCTTTTCTTAAAAATAGTATAATCCTGACAAGGGTCAAAATAGCTTAATATTGTTTTTTGGTTTTTTCAGGACACTGATCCGCAATGATTTGCCCTAATGGGTTTCATTCGTTTGAGTGTATTAACAAATCGTTGTTAATTATTTTAATGCTAAATGTAAAACATATAATTTTAATTTATACTTTTGCACTCCCTTTTTTAGGGGTAACATTTGAAAAATATTTAAAAAGATTAATATGCCTACAATACAACAGTTAGTACGAAAAGGTAGAAATAAATTAGAGGTAAAAAGCAAATCCCGTGCACTGGATTCATGTCCACAGCGTCGGGGTGTTTGCGTTAGGGTTTATACAACAACACCTAAAAAACCGAATTCGGCGATGCGTAAAGTTGCAAGGGTAAGGTTGACAAACGGTAAAGAGGTGAATGCTTATATCCCTGGTGAAGGCCATAACCTCCAGGAACACTCAATTGTTCTTATAAGAGGTGGCAGGGTAAAAGATTTGCCAGGTGTAAGGTATCATATAATAAGGGGTGCCCTTGATACATCAGGTGTGGAAGGCCGGACGCAAAGAAGGTCGAAGTACGGAACAAAGAGACCCAAGAAAAAATAACAGAAATTATAGATTTAACTCAGATACGTAATGAGGAAAACGAGACCAAAAAAACGAATCATTCTTCCCGATCCCAAGTTCAACGATATATTGGTGACAAAATTCGTGAACAATTTGATGTTGAGGGGAAAGAAAAATATTGCGTTCGATATTTTTTATGACGCAATTGATATTGTTGCTGATAAATCAGGCGAAGACGGAGTGGAAGTGTGGAAGAAAGCCCTGGTAAACGTAACACCGGCAGTGGAAGTGAAAAGCCGTAGGATTGGTGGTGCTACTTTTCAAATTCCCATGGAAATCAGGCCTGCACGTAAAAGTTCCATCGGTATGAAAAACTTGATCAGCTTTTCGCGCAAACGTCACGAGAAATCAATGAGCCACAAATTAGCTGCAGAAATTCTTGCCGCACATAAAGAAGAAGGATCGGCATTTAAACGTAAGGAAGATACACACAGGATGGCAGAAGCGAACAAAGCTTTCTCCCATTTTAGATTTTAAATAATACGAAGTATAGTACAACAAATGTCCAGCAAATTATTACATACAAGGAACATTGGCATTATGGCTCACATTGATGCGGGTAAAACCACAACAACAGAGCGTATATTGTACTATACGGGCATTAACCATCGTATTGGCGAAGTGCATGATGGAGCTGCTACAATGGATTGGATGATCCAGGAGCAGGAAAGGGGGATTACGATTACCTCTGCTGCCACTTCCATATTTTGGAGCCAGAACAATGAGGAGTATAAAATAAATATTATAGATACTCCGGGCCATGTTGATTTTACGGTTGAGGTAGAACGTTCTTTAAGGGTGTTGGATGGTGCCATCGCAATCTTCTGTGCTGTGGGCGGAGTTGAGCCACAATCGGAAACAGTTTGGAGACAGGCTGATAAATATGAAGTTCCCCGCATTTGTTACATAAACAAGATGGATCGTTCCGGTGCCGATTTTTATACGGTAGTTGGTGAGATCAAAGAAAAATTGGGTGCAAACCCAGTCCCCATCCAGCTTCCCATCGGTAGTGAGGATGATTTTACGGGAGTTGTTGACCTGATTGAAAACAAAGCTTATATATGGGACATGGAATCACAGGGAAAGGAGTTTTCTGAAATCCCAATTCCCGAAGAGATGAAAGAGGAAGTGGCAAAATATCGTTTTGCCTTGCTTGAAGGAACAGCAGAAGAGGATGACAAGTTGTTTGAAAGTTTCATTGGCAATCCGGAATCCATTACACCCAAAGATATTATCGGCTCATTGCGAAAAGCGACCCTCGAATTGAAAGTGACCCCTGTCGTTTGCGGTTCATCGTTTAAAAATACCGGTGTACAGTTATTGCTTGATTCAATAGTAAACTACCTTCCCAATCCGCAAGAAGTATCAGCCATTACAGGCATCAACCCATATACAGATAAAGAAGAAATTAGAAAAGCCGATGTAAACGAACCTTTTGCTGCATTGGCTTTTAAAATTGCAACCGATCCCTATGTGGGAAGGATTGCATTTTTCAGGGTTTATTCCGGTAAATTGGAATCGGGCCAGCAAATACTGAACGCAACTACCAATAAAAAACAGCGGATCATGCGTTTGATTGAAATGCATGCTAATAAACAAAAGCCATTGAAAACGATTGAAGCGGGAGATATTGGTGCTGCTGTTGGTTTTAAGGAAATCCGTACTGGGGACACACTTTGTTCCATTCAACATCCTGTTGTTTTGGAATCGATCAACTTCCCGAACCCTGTTATTAAAATGGCTGTTGAGCCAAAAACACAGGACGATGTAGATAAGCTTGCCATTGCATTGAAAAAGCTTTCTGAGGAAGATCCAACATTTACCGTTAATACGGATACCGAAACGGGTCAGACAATTATCAGTGGAATGGGTGAATTGCACCTTGATGTTATTATTGACCGCCTGGTTCGCGAATTCAATATTAAGTGCAATAAAGGGACACCTTCGGTAGCATACAAAGAGACTATTTCGGAGACCGCACAATATACAGAAGTTTATAAAAAGCAAACAGGGGGGAGAGGGAAATTCGCCGAACTTACCATTGAAGTTTCCCCTGCGGACAATGACGAGGAAGGTCTTCAATTTGTTGATGAAATTAGGGGTGGGAGTATCCCAAGGGAATTTATCCCCGCAATAAAAAAAGGGATGGAAACGGCCATGTCAAACGGAGCCCTTCTTGGTTTCCCGATGGATGCCGTGAAAGTGCGTTTGCTCGATGGTAGTTACCATAATGTTGACAGTGATGCCTTGGCTTTTGAAATTGCCGGGAGCATTGCTTTTAAAGAAGCATGCAAATTGGCAGGCCCTGTATTGTTGGAGCCGATTATGAGTTTGGAAGTGGTTACACCCGATAATTATGTAGGTGATATTTCAAGCGACATAAGCAAGAGAAGGGGAACAATCGAAAATATTGATTCCAAGGCAGGTAACCAGATTGTCCGTGCAAATGTCCCTTTGGCAGAGATGTTTGGATATGTAACCACATTGAGGAGTATTTCATCCGGTAGGGCAACTTATAGTTTAAAGTTTTTACGTTATGAAACAACGTCCAGGGAAATCATGGAGCGTATTATTTATAAGATCAAAGGATATTTAGTAAGTATTTAAAATAGATTTAATCGTGAGTCAAAGGATAAGAATAAAATTGAAATCGTACGATCATAACCTGGTTGATAAATCAGCTGAGAAAATCGTAAAAACAGTAAAGGTTACCGGTGCTGTTGTTAGTGGTCCTATACCATTGCCTACCAATCGGAAAATATTTACCGTGAACAAATCAACCTTTGTGAACAAAAAGTCCAGGGAACAGTTTCAGCTGTTCTCATACAAACGATTGCTGGATATTTACAGTTCCACAACAAAAACAATTGATGCGTTGATGAAGCTTGAGTTGCCAAGTGGCGTGGAAGTGGAAATCAAGGTCTAATTTTAGTTTGAACAGGAATAAAAAGATATAGAAATGTCTGGAATAATTGGAAAGAAAATCGGAATGACGAGCATTTATGACGAGAAAGGGAAGAATATCCCCTGTACCGTTATTGAAGCTGGCCCTTGCGTAGTTACACAAGTAAAAACAAAAGAAAAGGATGGTTACGAAGCCATTCAAATTGCTTTTGACGATAAAAAGGACAAGCACACCAGCAAGGCCCTTAAAGGACACTTTGCAAAAGCAGGGGTTTCGCCAAAAAGAAAACTGGTTGAGTTTTCACGTTTTGAAGCGGGTCACGAAAAGAAATTTGGTGATGTGTTGAAAGCTGATATTTTTGTTGAAGGCGAATATATCGATGTTGTTGGTTTATCCAAAGGAAAAGGTTTTCAGGGCGTTGTAAAACGTTACAATTTTAAAGGTGTAAACGATGCGACCCACGGACAGCACAACAGGCTCAGGGCACCAGGTTCCATTGGTGCTTCTTCATGGCCATCACGTGTGTTCAAGGGTATGCGAATGGCAGGTAGGATGGGTCAGGATCGCGTAAAGATGATCAACCTTCAGGTAATGAAAATCGATGCCGAGAAAAACCTTGTGGTAGTTAAAGGATCGGTTGCCGGTCCCAATGGTTCATATGTAATTCTTGAAAGATGGAGTTAGAAGTATATAAAATAGACGGAACTAAATCAGGTAAAAAGCAAAAGCTTGATGATGCTGTATTTGGTGTTGAGCCGAACGATCACGCTATTTACCTTGATGTAAAACAACATTTGGCAAACGCCCGTCAGGGAACGCATAAGTCCAAAGAAAGAGGCGAAATCCGTGGAAGCACACGTAAGATAAAGCGTCAAAAAGGAACGGGGACAGCTCGTATGGGCAGCATCAAAAGCCCTATCCTCAGAGGTGGAGGGCGTATTTTTGGGCCCAGGCCAAGGGATTATAGCTTTAAGTTGAACAAGAAATTGAAAAAAGTTGCCCGTAGGTCAGCCTTATCTTATAAAGTGAAAGATAAAGAGATTATGATCCTTGAGGATTTTAATTTTGAGGCTCCCAGGACGAAGGACTTTATTCAGTTGTTGAACAACTTTAAACTTCAAGACAAAAAGGTATTGGTAGTTGTTGCCAACAAAGCAGAGAACGTTTATCTCGCATCAAGGAATATTGAAAAGGCGAAAATAATCGATGCAAAATCAGTCAATACTTATGATGTGTTAAATGCAAACAATGTGCTTATTTCCAAGAGTTCAGTTGCAGAAATAGAAAAGATTAATAAACAAATTTAAATAGCGGTAAGATGAATGTTATTCTTAAGCCGGTAATAACCGAAAAAATGACAGGACTGGGCGAGAAGTTAAATCGTTTTGGTTTCATTGTCCACAAAAAGGCGAACAAGGTGCAGATCAAAGAAGCTGTGGAAGAACTTTACGGTGTGGATGTTGAATCTGTCAATACAATGAATTATTCCGGGAAAAATAAATCCAGAAACAGTAAATCTGGTGTTATTACAGGTAGGACTAATTCTTACAAAAAGGCCATCGTAACTTTGGCCGAGGGTGATACAATTGATTTTTACAGCAATATTTAAGATAGATGGCTTTAAAGAAATTCAAACCGACAACCTCCAGTCAGCGCTTTAAGATAATAAGTGCTTTCGATGAGATAACTTCCTCCAAACCTGAAAAAAGTTTGCTGGCACCGAAGAAAAGAACGGGTGGCAGGAACAGCGAAGGAAAAATGACCATGCGGTACATGGGTGGTGGTCATAAGCAAAAATACAGGATAATTGACTTTAAACGTGATAAAGAAGGGATTCCTGCCACGGTAAAATCAATTGAGTATGATCCAAACAGGACCGCTCGTATTGCTTTGCTTTTCTATAAAGATGGGGAAAAAAGATATATCATTGCCCCTCATGGCTTAAAAGTAGGACAAGAACTGCTTGCCGGAAAAGGCGTTTCCCCTGAAGTTGGAAATTCATTGTATCTCAGTGAGATTCCTTTTGGAACGGTTATCCATAATATTGAACTCAGACCCGGTCAGGGTGGGAAAATGGCACGGAGTGCCGGTTCTTATGCCCAGTTGATGACAAGGGAAGGTAAGTTTGCCATTGTAAAGATGCCTTCCGGTGAAACCCGGATGATCCTTCAAACATGTAAGGCAACCGTTGGAATGGTTTCCAATGTTGACCATAGCCTTGAAGTTTCCGGTAAAGCAGGTCGTTCACGTTGGTTGGGACGTCGTCCACGGGTAAGGGGAGTTGTTATGAACCCGGTCGATCACCCAATGGGTGGTGGCGAAGGCCGTTCTTCAGGTGGACACCCTCGCTCGCGCAAAGGACTGCCAGCTAAAGGTTATATCACACGGGCCAAGAAGAAGAGCTCCAACAAGTATATTATTGAAAAACGTAAGAAATAATTATAATAACAGGTATTATGAGTCGATCGCTTAAAAAAGGGCCTTATATCCATTATAAACTCGAACAAAGGGTTTTACAGAATCAGGAAGCAAAGAAGAAAACCGTTATCAAGACATGGTCGCGGGCTTCAATGATATCACCTGATTTTGTAGGGCAAACGATAGCAGTACATAACGGGAATAAATTTATTCCGGTTTATATTACCGAAAACCTCGTTGGACACAAATTGGGTGAATTTGCCCCAACGCGTATTTTTCGTGGACATGCCGGCAAAAAAGACAAAGGCAATAGATAACAACTAAGAAATTTTAGAAAAATGGGAGTCAGAAAACGTAATAAAGCGGAGGTACTAAAGAAGGCAAAAGAGAAAGTTGCATTTGCAAAACTCAACAATTGCCCGACCTCACCCAGGAAAATGAGATTGGCAGCTGGATTAATAAGAGGTGTACCTGTTGAAAAAGCACTGTACATTTTGAAATTTTCTTCAAAAGAAGCATCCGGTAGATTGTATAAATTATTATTGTCCGCCATGTCGAACTGGGAAGCCAAAAACAAAGGAATGCGTATTGAAGATGCCAACTTATATGTGAAAGAAATTTCAGTGGATAGCGGGCGTATGCTAAAACGACTTCAAACTGCACCTCAGGGAAGGGCATACCGGATCAGGAAAAGGTCCAACCATGTTACTTTAATTGTTGATAACAAAGACGAAATTAATAAATAATAAACACTGATAATGGGACAAAAAACAAATCCGATAGGTCTTAGGCTGGGAATCATCAGAGGATGGGATTCTAATTGGTTCGGTGGAAACGATTATAAAGACAAACTGGTAGAGGATAACAAAATCAGGAAATACCTGAATGCAAGGTTATCAAAAGCCGGTATTTCAAAAATATTGATCGAGCGAACGCTTAAGCTTGTTACGGTTACCATTTTTACCGCCCGCCCGGGAATTATTATTGGGAAAGGCGGCCAGGAGGTTGATAAACTGAAGGAAGAATTAAAGAAACTTACAGGCAAGGAAATACAAATAAATATTTCTGAGATCAAAAGGCCGGAAATGGATGCTGTAATAGTTGCCAACTCGATAGCCCGTCAGATCGAAGGACGTATTTCCTACCGTAGGGCCATTAAAACGGCCATTGCATCTACAATGAGAATAGGTGCCGAAGGGATTAAAGTCCAGATTTCCGGAAGGGTTGGCGGTGCCGAAATGGCCCGTTCTGAACTCTATAAGGAAGGACGTATCCCATTGCATACGCTTCGGGCAAACATCGATTATTCCCTTGTTGAGGCACATACTACTTATGGCCGTATTGGCGTTAAGGTTTGGATTTGCAAAGGTGAGGTTTACGGAAAAGTCGATTTTACCGAAATGTTTGAAGTGGACAAGAAAAAAGGTGCCCCAAGGGGAAAAGCAAAAAGGGGAAGAAGATAATTTTATTCGAAAATAATTAATAAGAGCAATAATGTTACAGCCAAGGAAAACAAAATACCGGAAAGTACAGAAGGGAAGGATGAAGGGCAATTCCATGAGGGGAAACCAATTAGCATTTGGGTCTTTTGGAATCAAAACTTTGGATACAGCATGGTTAACCGGAAGGCAAATTGAAGCTGCACGTCAGGCGGTTACCCGTTATATGAAACGTGAAGGCCAGTTATGGATTCGCGTTTTCCCTGACAAACCGATTACCAAAAAGCCTGCCGAGGTAAGGATGGGCAAAGGAAAAGGTGCTCCCGAAATGTTTGTGGCAAGGGTTACGCCGGGACGTATTTTATTTGAAGCGGAAGGTGTGCCTTTGGACATTGCAAAAGAAGCCATGAGGCTTGCTGCCCAAAAACTTCCGGTCATTACAAAATTTGTAGTTAGAAGAGATTACGTTGAAGAAACAATTTAATTAAAAACAGATGAAGCAAGAAGTAATCATAGAACTTTCAACCCCAGAACTTATCGAGCGTCTTGATGAAGAATCAAAACAATTGGTCAAGCTGAAGTTGAACCATGCGGTATCTCCACTGGAGAATCCGAATAAGATCAAAGTATATCGCAAGACCATTGCAAGGCTTAGTACCGAATTGAGAAGAAGAGAGCTAGAAGAACAAAACAAAAGCAATAATCAATAATGGAAACCAGGAAATTAAGAAAAGAACGGATCGGACTCGTCACATCCAACAAAATGGACAAATCCATAGTTGTGATTGTGGAACGGAAAGTAAAACATCCGATTTACGGTAAATTTGTTAAAAAGACCACTAAATTTATTGCTCACGATGAGACCAATGATTGCAATGAAGGTGATACCGTTAGGATAATGGAGACCAAGCCTTTGAGCAAAAATAAATGTTGGAGGTTAGTAGAAATCTTAGAAAGGGCTAAATAACATGATACAGCAAGAATCAAGATTAGCAGTAGCAGATAACAGTGGGGCAAAAGAAGTTCTTTGCATCCGCGTTCTCGGCGGCACAAAAAAAAGGTATGCAAGGGTTGGCGATAAAATTGTTGTTACCGTTAAAAACGCTATGCCTTCGGGAAATATCAAAAAAGGTACGGTAACCAAAGCAGTTGTCGTCCGCACCCGCAAAGAAAACAGGAGGGCCGATGGTTCGTATATTCGTTTCGACGATAACGCCGTGGTCCTGTTGAATGCATCAGAGGAGATGATCGGAACCCGTATTTTCGGACCGGTTGCCCGTGAGTTAAGGGAAAAACAATACATGAAGATTGTTTCATTGGCACCTGAGGTGCTCTAAAAGAGGAATTGATCATGCAGAAAAAATTGCACATAAAGAAAGGTGATACCGTCATGGTAATTTCCGGTGAGTCGAAAGGACAGCAGGGGAAAGTACTCGTGATGGAAGCCGCAAAAAACAAAGCTATCGTTGAGGGCGTGAACCTGGTTTCGAAGCACACAAAACCCAATACGGAAAACCCTAAGGGTGGGATAATTAAAAAAGAAGCAGCAATCCATATTTCAAACTTGAAAGTGGTTGATGGTTCCGGCAAACCGACCCGTATAGGGAGAAAGCTTGACGAGAAGACAAATAAATTAGTTAGATATTCAAAAAAATCCGGGGAGGTAATCAAATAATGGAATACACACCGAGGTTAAAAGACAAGTATAGGGATGAAATAGTCCCTGCCCTGCACAAGCATTTTAATTATAAATCGATAATGCAGGTGCCCAGGTTACAAAAGATTAGTATTAATCAAGGACTTGGAGATGCAATTACAGATAAGAAGCTTATCGATAATGGCATTGACGAAATGACGAAGATAACCGGTCAACGTGCAGTACAGACCCGATCGAAAAAGGATATTTCCAATTTCAAGCTCAGGAAAGGAATGCCGGTTGGGGTACGTGTCACTTTAAGGGGTAATCAAATGTACGAATTCCTAGATCGTTTGGTTTCGGTTGCTATCCCAAGGGTCAGGGACTTTAGGGGAATTAGCGATAAAGGATTTGATGGAAGGGGAAATTATTCTTTTGGCATAACCGAGCAGATTATTTTCCCAGAGATTAATATTGACCAAGTGAATAAAATAAATGGAATGGACATTACATTCGTAACAACAGCTCCCACTGATAAAGAGTGCTTGCAGTTGTTGAAAGAATTCGGCCTTCCGTTTAAAAATCAAAATAAATAAGTACTATGGCTAAAGAATCAATGAAAGCGCGTGAAGTGAAAAGGCGCAAAATGGTTGACAAATACGCTGAAAAAAGAGCTGAATTGAAAGCAGCAGGTGATTATATTGCATTGCAAAAATTGCCGAAAAACTCTTCTCCCGTTCGTTTGCACAACAGGTGCAACCTAACAGGAAGACCTAAAGGGTATATGCGTCAGTTTGGTATTTCCCGCATTAATTTCAGGGAAATGGCACTTTCAGGATTAATTCCAGGTGTGAAAAAAGCTAGTTGGTAATAATATTTTAACAGAGATAGAAAGATGAACACAGATCCCATTGCAGATTATCTTACCCGGATTCGAAATGCCATCATGGCAAGTCACAGGGTAGTTGAAATACCTGCCTCAAAAGTGAAAAAGGAGATGACAAAGATCCTTTTTGAAAAAGGATATATCCTGAGTTATAAATTTGAGGATGGAAAACCCGGCTCTATTAAGATTGCGCTGAAATATCATCCAACCTCAAAAATATCTGCCATTAACAAACTGGAACGGGCCAGTAAGCCTGGTCTTAGAAGGTATGCGGGCGCATCCGATCTGCCAAGGGTGTTAAACGGCTTGGGAGTAGCTATTATTTCTACTTCCCAGGGTTTAATGACCGATAAAGAAGCACGGAAACTAAACGTTGGCGGAGAGGTTATATGTTATATTAGTTAATATTAGAGATTAAAGAGATATGTCACGAATAGGAAAATTACCCGTTAGTTTGCCGGAAGGTGTTCAGGTTAGCGTTTCAAAAGAAAACCTGGTGACCGTTAAAGGCAAATTAGGTGAACTTCATCAACAAATCGATCCGAATATTTCAATAAAAATCGAAGATGGGAACGTTGAGTTGGATAGGGCAACCGAAAGTAAAGACCACAGGGCAAAACATGGATTGTACCGGTCATTGGTTTCAAACATGGTGCAAGGTGTTAGCGAAGGCTTTACAATTGTCCAGGAGCTGGTTGGTGTTGGATATAAAGCTGATGCGAAAGGACAGGTATTGGAGTTGTCACTTGGATATTCACACAATATTGTTTTTGAACTGCCACCTGAAGTAAAGGTTGAAACACTTACCGAAAGAGGAAAGCCGCCAACCATTACTTTGAAAAGCATCGATAAACAATTGATTGGCCAGGTTGCGGCAAAAATCAGGTCGTTGAGGAAACCAGAACCATACAAAGGTAAAGGGATTAGGTACAAGGGTGAAGAAATCAGGAAGAAGGCTGGTAAAGCTGCTGCTGAAAAATAAAATTAATATTTAAAACCATAAATAGCATGGCTATAAAAAACAGGAAACTGTACAGAAGGAACAGGATTAGGATGAGAATCCGCAAAACTGTCGTTGGTTCGCAGGAAAGGCCCCGATTGGCAGTTTTTAGAAGCAACAAGCAAATATATGTGCAACTTATCGATGATATTGCTGGTAATACCATGTTATCGGTTTCGTCAGCACTTGAAGAAATTGCTTCTAAAAAAGGAACTAAAATAGAAAAAGCCGGAATGGTTGGTTCTAAGATCGCTGAAATTGCAAAAGAAGCAGGAATTGAATCAGTTGTTTTCGATAGAGGTGGTTATTTATATCATGGCAGGGTGAAAGCTTTAGCGGAATCGGCCAGAAAAGGAGGACTTAAATTTTAATTGCTATGGCAAACGTAAATATAAAAAGAGTAAAATCAAGCGAAATTGAATTCAAGGATAGGCTTGTTAGCATCCAAAGGGTTACAAAAGTGACCAAAGGTGGCCGTACGTTTAGTTTCTCGGCAATTGTTGTTGTTGGAAATGAACAAGGTGTTGTTGGATTTGGACTTGGAAAAGCCAAGGAAGTTACCTCTGCCATTGCAAAGGGAATTGACGATGCCAAGAAAAACCTTATCAAAGTACCTGTTTTGCGCGGTACTTTACCTCACCAGCAGGAAGGCAAATATAGTGGCGCACGGGTCTTGTTAAGGCCAGCTGCCCCTGGTACCGGTGTAATTGCCGGTGGTGCCATGCGTGCTGTTCTCGAAAGTGTGGGCGTTAAGGATGTACTTGCAAAATCAAAAGGTTCATCAAACCCCCATAGTGTTGTTAAAGCAACGATGAATGCACTGATTCAATTAAGGGACCCACATACAGTTGCCCAGTTAAGGGGTATTACTTTGGATAAAGTATTTAATGGTTAAATTTTAGTTCTTGAATAATATGAAGAAGCTACGTATAAAACAAGTTAAGAGCCAGATTGGGAGACCGGAACGCCAGAAAAAAACATTGGTGGCTCTTGGTATCACAAAGATGAACAAGGCAAGGGAAGTAGAAGCTTCTCCACAGGTTCTTGGAATGATCGATAAGGTCAAACATTTGTTATCAGTTGAAGAAGTTTAATAAACGAAAAAATATTTATTAAGATGGATTTAAGTAATCTTAAACCGGCAAAAGGTTCTATTAAAAGTGGAAAACGAGTAGGAAGAGGGCAAGGCTCTGGACGCGGTGGTACATCCACAAGAGGACATAAAGGAGCAAAATCCAGATCCGGCTACAGCAGGAAGATGGGCTTCGAAGGTGGTCAAATGCCATTGTTCAGGAGAGTCCCGAAATTTGGTTTCCGCAATATCAACCGTAAGGAGTACCTTGGTGTCAATATTGACATCCTCGAAGCCCTTGCAGCAAAATTGAATATTACCGCTATTGATGTTGAGGTATTGGTAAATAATGGCCTTGCTTCCAAAAATGATCTGGTAAAGATTCTTGGACGTGGTGAGTTGAAAACCAAACTTGAGGTAAAAGCCCATGCCTTTACCCAAACAGCAATTAAAGCAATTGAAGCCCAAGGGGGTGTTGCAACTAAAATCTAATTTTGGATGAAGCGATTAATAGAAACAATTCGAAACATATATAAGATCGAGGATCTGAGGAATCGGATTCTCTACACTCTTGGTATTATCCTTATATACAGGTTGGGTGCTTTCGTGGTGCTTCCGGGTATCGACCCGCACCAATTGACCAATTTGCAGAATCAGGGTAAAGAGGGCTTGTTGGGCCTTCTTAATATGTTCTCGGGAGGTGCGTTTTCGAATGCCAGTGTGTTTGCCCTTGGTATCATGCCCTATATTTCGGCATCTATTGTAGTGCAGCTGCTTGGTATGGCAATTCCGTATTTCCAGAAATTGCAGAAAGAAGGTGAGAGCGGTAGAAGAAAAATTAATCAGATAACACGGTATTTGACTGTGTTTATTTTGATTTTCCAATCCCCTGCTTACATTGCCAACCTGGTGAACCAACTTCCTGCTGGAGGGATTTATCCTTTTGACCCTAACCAACCGGCGACATCTATTTTCTCGTTTTTTGGTATCTCGTCGATCGTGATCCTTACCGCCGGTTCCATGTTTATCATGTGGTTGGGTGAAAAGATTACCGACAAGGGAATCGGGAACGGTATTTCATTGATTATTATGATCGGAATTATTGCACGTTTGCCATTTGCACTGTTCGGGGAATTTATTTCAAGAATGGAAGAGCAAGGTGGCGGACTTGTTTATTTCGTATTGGAAATTGCAATACTCGTATTCATTGTCCTGCTTACTATATTACTCGTACAGGGCACAAGGAGAATACCTGTTCAATATGCAAAGCGCATTGTGGGCAATAAGCAATATGGTGGAGTTCGACAGTATATCCCCCTTAAGGTAAATGCTGCCGGTGTAATGCCTATCATTTTTGCACAGGCAATCATGTTCCTTCCGATGACATTTGCAGGGTTTGCAAGTTCGGAAACCATGACGGGTATATTTTCTTCCTTTGCTAACATGAACAGCTTTTCGTATAATTTCACGTTCTTTATAATGATTATCCTGTTTACCTATTTTTATACGGCCATTACGGTTAACCCAAATCAAATGGCGGATGATATGAAAAAGAACGGGGGGTTTATCCCAGGTATAAAACCCGGCAGGAAAACGGCAGAATTTATCGATACGGTTATGTCAAGGATTACATTGCCAGGATCTATGTTCCTGGGTTTGGTTGCCATCCTTCCCGCAATTGTTAGGTTGTTCGGAGTAAGTACTTCTTTCTCCAGCTTCTTTGGTGGGACGTCATTGTTGATCCTTGTTGGGGTTGTTTTGGATACACTGCAACAAATTGAAAGCCATTTGCTGATGAGGCATTATGATGGTTTAACAAAATCAGGACGGATTAAAGGGCGGTCTTCCTTTAATGTTGGAGGTTGATAAAAGCTGAATGGGAACAAAGATCATTATTAAGACCGAAGAGGAAATTGAATTAATACGCGAAAGTTCTTTGCTTGTTGGAAAAACTTTGGCCGAAGTGGCTAAAGTAATTAAGCCCGGGGTTACTACCAGTAGCCTGGACAAAATTGCCGAAGAGTTTATTTTGGACAATGGCGCAGTTCCCGGGTTTAAAGGTTATGGCGGATTTCCCTATACCTTATGTATTTCCGTAAATGAACAGGTTGTCCATGGTTTCCCTTCCGTAAGGGAGTTGAAAGACGGGGATATTGTATCAGTTGATTGCGGGGTTTTGAAAAATGATTTTTATGGTGATTCGGCATATACATTTGCGATAGGGAATGTTAAACCCGAAGTTTTAACACTGATGGAACGAACGGTTGAATCACTTTACCTCGGGATCGAAAAAGCAGTTTCGGGAAGTAGGGTAGGGGATATCAGTTATGCGATCCAAAGTTATGTTGAAGGTTTTGGATATTCGGTGGTTCGCGATCTTGTTGGACACGGTTTGGGAAGAAACTTACATGAAAAGCCCGAAGTCCCTAATTATGGGAAAAGGGGAAACGGACCCAAACTGAAAGAAGGAATGGTATTGGCGATTGAGCCAATGATAAATCTCGGGGGAAGAAGGGTTGTAACCGAAAAAGATGGATGGACAGTGAGGACGGTTGACAGGATGCCCTCCGCACATTTTGAGCACGATATAGTGGTAAGGAACGGAAAAGCAGAAATACTGTCAACATTCGATTATATTGAAGAAGCATTAAACAATAACAGATAAATAAAAAGTAAAAGGCATTATTTTATGGCAAAACAAGCCTCAATAACACAAGACGGAACAGTTACAGAATCGCTGGGAAATGCGATGTTCCGTGTAGAACTTGAGAACGGGCATGTGATAACGGCCCATATCTCAGGGAAAATGCGCATGCACTATATTAAAATATTGCCGGGCGATAAAGTGAAATTGGAAATGTCGCCTTATGATTTGAGTAAAGGACGGATTACATTCAGATATAAATAAAACTAAATAGAAATGAAAGTAAGGGCATCAGTTAAGAAAAGAACCCCCGATTGTAAGATTGTTCGCAGGAAGGGTCGTTTGTATGTGATTAATAAAAAGAATCCAAAGTATAAACAAAGACAAGGATAAGTTTAACCTTTTAGTATTAAAATTTATTTTATATGGCTCGTATAGCAGGTATTGATATACCAAAAAACAAAAGAGGCGAAATAGCTTTAACATATGTGTACGGAATAGGTCTGTCGCGCGCAAAGAAGATTTTGGGCGAAGCAGGTGTTGATGTGAACAAGAAAGTTATTGATTGGACCGATGATGAACAAAACAAAATCCGTTCAGTTATTACCGATAGTTTCAAGGTGGAAGGTGAACTCCGGTCAGAAACACAAATGAACATAAAACGCCTAATGGATATTGGAAGTTACCGTGGTATCCGCCACAGAATTGGCCTTCCATTACGCGGACAGCATACTAAAAATAACGCTAGAACAAGAAAAGGAAGAAAGAAAACTGTTGCTAACAAAAAGAAAGCAACAAGGTAATACAGTTTCAACCAAATTGTATTTTCTAAAAAAATAAAATTATAATTTCATGGCAAAGAAAACGACCAGAGGTTCAAAAAAGAGGGTTGTAAAAGTTGAGACAACCGGAAGGGCATACATTAGCGCTTCTTTCAATAATATTATTATAACACTGACCAATAATTCAGGTCAGGTTATTTCCTGGGGATCTGCCGGGAAAATGGGGTTCAGGGGTTCCAAGAAAAACACGCCTTATGCAGCTCAAATGGCAGCCGAAAATTGCTCGAAAGTAGCATATGACATGGGACTTAGGAAAGTAAAAGTGTATGTTAAAGGCCCGGGTTCGGGGCGGGAATCCGCAATAAGGACCCTGCATTCAAAAGGGATTGAAGTAATGGAGATCAAAGATGTTACCCCATTGCCCCATAATGGATGCCGTCCCCCTAAAAGAAGAAGAGTTTAATTTGAATTTATCAATAAGAAAATAACATAAGTAAACAGAAATATCATGGCAAGATACACTGGACCGAAAACTAGAATTGCAAGGAAATTTAAAGATCCGATATTTGGACCTGATAAGTCTTTTGAGAAAAAGAACTATCCTCCCGGACAACATGGCAATTCCAGACGAAGGAAAAAGCAATCAGAATATGGGATCCAGTTAATGGAGAAACAAAAAGCAAAATATACCTATGGGATATTGGAACGCCAGTTTAGGAATGTTTTTGAAAAGGCCTCCCGTAAAAAAGGGATTACCGGTGAAATCCTTCTCCAATTAATCGAATCGCGTTTGGATAATGTCGTTTATCGCCTGGGCATAGGACCCAGCAGGCCGGCTGCCAGGCAACTGGTTGCCCACAGGCACATTACAGTAAATGGTGTAAACGTTAATATACCATCTTATGCTTTAAAACCGGGAGATGTTATTGGGGTAAGGGAAAAATCCAAATCATTGGAAGCTATTTCTGAATCACTTCAGTCAAGGTCGCTTAATTATGCCTGGCTCGAATGGAATGACGAGAGCATGTCCGGTAAGTTTCTAAATTATCCCGAAAGGGAGGAAATTCCAGAGAATATAAAGGAACAACTTATTGTTGAATTGTATTCTAAGTAATATTTAAATCAGATAATTTATATCTACAAATTATAAAGCTAAGATATGGCAATATTAGCATTTCAAAAACCTGATAAAGTGATAATGATAGAGACCGATGAGTTTATCGGTACTTTTGAATTTCGCCCATTGGAACCCGGATTTGGAATAACCATTGGTAATTCCCTGAGAAGGATTTTATTATCTTCTCTCGAAGGTTTTGCGATTACATCTATTAAGATTGAAGGTGTTGAGCAGGAGTTTTCAACTATCAAAGGTATTGTTGAGGATGTTTCAGAGATAATCCTTAATTTGAAAAGAATACGTTTCAAACGTCAGATTGAAGGGGAAAACAGTGAGAAGGCCCACATCGTTATCGGCGATCAGGAAGTTTTTAAAGCAGGTGATATCAATAAATTCTTATCGGTCTTTCAGGTACTGAACCCCGATGAGGAAATTTGTCATATGGAACCCAATGTAAAGCTTTCCATTGAACTGACTATTGAAAAAGGGAGGGGATATGTCCCGGCCGATGAGAACAAAAACCTGAATGCGCCAATTGGAACAATTTTCCTTGATTCGGTCCATACTCCCATAAAAAATGTGAAATACCATGTGGAGAACTACAGGGTTGAACAAAAAACGGATTATGAGAAATTGGTGTTGGAACTGAAAACTGACGGTTCGATTACGCCAAAGGATGCCTTGAAGGAGGCGGCCAAGATTTTGATCCACCATTTCATGTTGTTTTCAGACGAACGGATTACTTTGGATACGGAAGAAAAAACCGTTACCGAAGAGTTTGACGAAAGCTCATTGCACACACGACAGTTGCTCAAGGCAAAACTCGTTGACCTTGATCTATCGGTACGTGCATTGAATTGCCTGAAAGCTGCTGATGTTGAAACTTTGGGCGAACTGGTACAGTTTAATAAAAACGATTTGCTCAAGTTCAGGAACTTTGGTAAAAAATCACTGACCGAACTTGAAGAATTAGTGAAAACAAAAGGTTTGGAATTTGGAATGAATATTTCCAAGTATAAATTAGATAAGGAATAATCGAGATGAGACACAGGAAGAAATTTAATCATTTATCAAGGAAAAGTGCACACCGTAAAGCAATGTTGTCAAACATGGCCACATCGCTGATAATGCATAAGAGAATACATACAACCCTTGCAAAAGCAAAAGCCTTGCGCATGTACGTCGAACCGTTGATCAACCGTTCAAAAGACGATACAACACATTCGAGAAGGGTCGTTTTCAGTTATTTGCAGAGCAAAGAAGCCGTAACTGAGCTTTTTAGGGTTGTTTCGGTAAAAGTTGCTGACAGGCCGGGTGGTTATACAAGGATCATTAAACTTGATAACCGTTTGGGCGACAATGCTGAAATGTGTATGATGGAGTTGGTTGACTTTAATGAAAACCTACTTTCTGATAAAGGTACGAAAACTGCAAAGACAACGAGAAGGAGAAGAGGCTCAAAGAAAAAAGCAACTGATGCCGCTGAAGGTTCAGATGTGGCAACAAAGACCGAAACAAAGCTTGAGGAGAAAGTTGAGGCCAAAGTTGAAACAAAGGTTGAAGATAAAGTGGAAGAAGCCAAAGAAGTGAAGGAAGAGGTGAAAGCCGAAGCAAAAGAGGAGCCTAAGAAAGAGGAGAAGAAAGAAGAACCTAAACCAGAAGCAAAGAAAGAAGAAGCCCCTAAAGCTAAGAAAGAAGAAGATAAAGCTGAAAAACCAGATACAGAAGAAAAGAAATAATTTTACTATCAGGAAATAGCTTTTCGTTTTTTAAAATATTGAAAGGATAGGGTTTTGAACTTTATCCTTTTTTTTATACAATTGAATTAATTAATCATACAAAAACTTTAAATTATGAGTGCAATAATTAAAATTCATGCCCGCCAGATATTGGATTCGAGAGGGAATCCAACAGTAGAAGTTGATGTTTATACCGAAGCCGGTGCAGTTGGCCGTGCCGCAGTTCCTTCCGGTGCTTCCACAGGTATCCATGAAGCCGTTGAACTTAGGGACGGTGATAAAAAAGTCTTTATGGGAAAAGGGGTTTTAAAGGCTGTCCATAACGTGAACGAAATCCTGAACGAAGAACTTCAGGGGTTTTATGTGGCCGATCAAAACGAATTGGATGCCCGCATGATCGAAATTGACGGAACCCCAAATAAAGCCAATCTCGGCGCCAATGCCATTCTCGGTGTTTCCCTTGCTGCGGCCAAAGCTGCGGCCATTGAATCGGATCAATCGTTGTTCAGGTACATAGGTGGCGTAAATGCCAATACACTTCCAATCCCCATGATGAATATTTTGAATGGTGGATCCCATGCCGATAATAGTATCGACTTTCAGGAATTCATGATCATGCCCATTGGAGCCTCAACCTTTAGCGAAGCCCTAAGGATGGGATCGGAGGTTTTCCATAATTTGAAAGCAGTTTTGAAAAAAGCCGGCTATTCAACAAATGTAGGTGATGAGGGTGGTTTTGCACCTAACCTGAAATCGAATGAGGAAGCCCTTACGGTCATCCTTAAAGCAATCGAAAATGCAGGTTATAGGCCGGGAGAGGATATTTACATTGCCCTTGACCCCGCTGCTTCTGAATATTATATTGAAAAGGAAAATGTGTACCATTTGAAATGGTCAACAGGGGACAAGCTTACTCCTGCCGAAATGGTGGATTTCTGGAAAGGCTGGGTGAAAAAGTATCCGATTATTTCCCTTGAAGATGGAATGGCCGAAGATGATTGGGACGGATGGAAACTGATGACCGATGCGATGGGCAATGATATTCAATTGGTTGGCGATGATAATTTCGTGACCAATACCGAGCGCATCCAAAAAGGAATTGACATGGGTATTTGCAACTCCGTATTGATCAAGCTTAACCAAATCGGGACACTTACCGAAACCATCAACGCCGTGAACTTGGCAACAAAGCATGGTTATACATCAGTGGTAAGCCATCGTTCGGGCGAAACAGAGGATACGACCATTGCCGATTTTACCGTGGCAATGAACACTGGTTTGATAAAAACAGGTTCAGCGAGCCGTTCCGATAGGATTGCCAAATATAATCAGTTGATGCGTATAGAGGAACAGCTTGGAAACCAGGCTTACTATCCTGGGAAAGATTTCCGTTTTTTGAAAAAATAAAAACCCTTAAACGGTTTTGATATAAAGCTTTCCTCATTTTGGGGAGAGCTTTTTTTGTTGAAAAAACCGTAGTTAAAATAAAAACAGAAGTTCAAATAAATTAGTTTTGCTGAAAGTTATTATCGGATATGTTTTTTATTTTAGGTGCAGGGCATAAGTCAAACGAGGAATACCAACTGGAAACGATTTCCCATTGTGGTCATTGTAATAATGACTCAAAATGGATGATCGGAAAAGTAACGCACAAGGCTTCACTGTTTTTCGTCCCGCTCGTACCCTACAAAACCGAATTTATTACCTATTGCCCGATTTGTAAGAACGGCCATATGATCAGCAAAGGGGATTTTGAGTGGAAATTGTTGGAAAGTAATAATTGATTGGTTACATACATTTATGAGAAACATGTTTTTAATTAAAGTTTATTCGCTTCCCAAACTATCAAGGCATAAAACCCATAGCGGACAAAACGGCTAAGGGCAAACAAAAGGTATTTCTTCATCGGGAATTTAAGGGAACCCACCAACATGCTGATGGCAGAATAGGGAAGGGGCGTTGTGGCAGCAACGATAATCAGGAAAGCCCCGTATTTGTTCATCAGGCTATGGTATTTCCCCAGAAAACGTTTTCTGACATAACGAAACCCAAGGCTTGTGTTCAGGTAAGCGCCAAACAGGAATCCGATGAAACCTGCAATATATGAGATGACCGCAAGGAGAAAAACGATCCAGATGAAGGTAGATACGTTATCGAACCGCAACC
>JAADJA010000177.1 GCA_013151015.1 Chlorobiota bacterium | reverse complement strand
CGTACCATATTATCCCCATAGCTTATTCCCTCGCTTGAATGTGTGATGACACAACAGGCTTTCCTGAGCATCTTCCTGAAAATCGCTTTTTTCAGAAACAGATGCTCTTTTGTATGGGCAAGCTTGTTATGCATTAGCCAGATTACTTTTATATTTAAAAGTTTCAAAATGGGAAAAAGGGAGAATAAGAATAATGTTTGAATTGACCCTCCTTTGTTTTCGGGGAGCTTTTCTATCCAATTAAAAAAAACGTAATCGGTTTTCCCCAGGTATTTCAAAAGGTCAAATATCCCGGAACTTGAAGGTTTGTCTTTGTTTACAAAATCATAGTACCTGCCCAAAGACCATATCAGGTCATCGATGTAGGGATTGTAAAGGCCAAGGTTTTCATCCCTTGAAGAAGTGGGGAATATGTAGATTTTCTTGCTCATACAAAAGTGAATGTTAAATAACCGTTAAAAAAACCAAAATTTGATTGACTGTTTTGAATGGCGGAAAAACCTGCTGGCAGGATTGATTTTCTTTATTGACGCATGAATATAATGAAGTGAGAGAAGGCATAGGTTGGTAATAATTGACAGCTTAATGATTTTTTCCCTGATCGAGTAATCTTCTTTGATGGCTTTGAACCTGAACTCCTCGTTGGCCCCGCCCATACTGAATTTGCAGATGGGGAAATCCAATTGCAGAACATCTTTTTCTTTCAACCCAACTAAAATTTCGCTGATAAAAGCATAATCAGCGGATAATGGATAATTCAATGAATATCGCTTTTGCCCAACACATTTTGTTTTGAAAAACATGGCCTGGTGCTGGGTAATCATTCCCAACCAGTTCTTTGAATGACTTTTGGCCTTTCTGTAAAATTCCTGATTGTTTTCCGAAATATCAATCGAGTCGCCATAAACAAAACAGGGAGAACCATTCACCTGAACCTCTTTTTTTGTTTTTTCCAGAACACTGCTGGATGCAAAGCTGTCACCACTGTTCATGAATATTAGATACTTTCCAGTAGCCATTTCAATCCCTTTGTTCATGGCATCGTAGATCCCATTGTCCTTTTCACTTACCCACTTTGAGGGATTGGTCCTGGAAAGCCAATCTTTTGTCCCGTCCTGCGAATCACCATCAACTACGATCCATTCAAAATCGGTGCAGGTCTGGGAACCTATGCTAACGGATGTATATTTCAGCTCATCGAGGTTCTTGAAGCAGATGCTGATAATGGAAAAAAATTTCATTAAATAAAGATATGGTGTTATTTTTTTTGTCCTTGTTGCTTGTTCTTTTTGAACAAAACAGAGATTTTTTGCATAAGGTAATTACGGTGTTTTTTTCGCAGGAATATTCGCATATCTTTGTCGAACAGCCTTTTTTCCCTTGTAACCGCAGCATACAAATACCCCGTTAGGATACTTGCCCCGCCCAGGATGTAAGGTTTTTCGGGCAACCAATAAATCGATTTCAGGAAAATGTAAAACAGGCTATATCCGTATCTGTACTGAAACCGTCCCCACAAAAACCGCCCACTTGTAAGGCCTGTCCGCCTCAGGCCCGTGCCCCTGTAATGGTATATCCTGAATTGGTTGAAACAGCGGGTTTCCCAGCCATTCATCTGGGCCGATAAAAGATCGGCAAGGTCCCAGCCCGGGATGGGTTTCCAGCCCTTGATATCTTCAAAACATTTTCTGCGGTACACCTTTGAAGCCCCCCAGGGATGGTCTGATTGTGATTTTTCTTGCGTGGTCTTCGTTCCCTCAATGAGATATATCCCCCCACTTGCAATCCCCAGCCTTGGGTTTTTGATAAATTCGTTTAAAATATTCTCGAAATAGTTGGTTTCGATGGTGATATCACAATCCAGTTTGACAAGAAAATCCCAGTCGGTGCTTGAAATAGTACCGAAGCCTTTTTTAACCACTTCTACCACACCTGTACCGGGATAATAATAGCCGCGATCGGTTAGCGAAACAAGCTTGATCCAATCATGTTTTTCAACGTACGGCTTTATGATTTCTTCTGTCCTGTCTGTTGAGCCATCGTTCACAAGTATCCATTCCCGGGGCAGGACCGTTTGGTTGATAACGGACTTAATGGTTTCTTCAACAAATTTTTCTTCATTTCTTACAGGTGAGATTATGTTGTACTTTATCATAAATATTCGATATCTGCATTTAATTATCGTGTTGCTTAAAACACTTTTTATTGAACCTGTTTTTCTGTATATTGTTTAGTCGAGAATCGGCTAATTTATACTTTAATTATTTTAAAAAGGTTTCCATTGAATAATCACGGGTGGCAAAATTAATCACTTAGTGGGACAAATGTCCCGAAAATACAAAAAATTCCCATATTGGGATTCCTTCCATATATCTAAGTAGCTGAAATACAGAAGAGATATTCGTTAATACTGCGAAGGTATGGTTTTTGGAATTTTCATTTCGCCTTGAATAAGGTTTATAAGAGAGAAAAAAATTAAAACTACTATTATGATTAAGGAAAGAGAACAACACATCAATAACATATTTGGCGTTATCGATGTATTTTTGTCCGTTGGTGCCTTCGCCCTTGCATACCTTGTCCGTGATTTGTTTTTTGAACCGCCTATTCAATCTGCTGAGCAGTATATGATAATAGGCTTATTGATAATTCCTACATGGTTCATTCTGTTGAAAAACTCAAATCTGACCGAAATACACAGGACGAAACGTTATTCCCAAATCCTGGAATCTTACCTCCGGGTTGTGGTAATAGGCTTGGGTGTCCTGTTCTTGTTTATCTTTTTGTTCAAGTTGAAGGAAATGAGCAGGATTGTTATCCTGACTTTTGGGGTAATTAATTTTATTTCACTAAGTACAATTCGGATCTCTGTTTATCGAATGATCAAGCATTTCAGGGTTCAGGGATATAATTCAAGGAATGTACTTGTTATTGCCGATGAAAGTTCGAGGGACTTTATCAATAAGATTTTAAACAATAAGGAGTGGGGTTTTATAATAAAGCATATTATTACGAATTCAAGCAAAGTTTATAAGGAATATAAAGATAAAGTAAGTGTTCAGGCCGAGAGGGTGAGTATCCGAAATTTAATGGATGTGGATGTAATTGATGAGGTGATTTATTGCAAGAACGATATTGACCAAAATGCAATAAAGGAGTTGATGCAATCATGCGAAGAGGTCGGGGTTGTTTTCAGGATGCACTCGCAATTGTTCAATATGTCGGCTTCCAAAGCTAACTTGAATCACTTTGATGACATGGCTTTCCTTTCGTTCGACAATACTCCTTCAGATAAATTTGCCTTGAAAATGAAAAATACGTTTTCTGTACTTTCTTCCCTGTTTGTCCTTATCGTTTGGTCGCCTGTGATGCTTTCCATTGCAGCTGCAATAAAACTAACTTCAAAAGGGCCTGTGTTTTTCAAGCAGAAAAGAGTTGGTCTTCGTGGCCGTACATTCCATATGTATAAATTCAGGACCATGGTAGTGAACGCAGAAGCCTTACAGGCACAACTTATGGATGCAAACGAAGCTGACGGGCCTGTGTTCAAGATCAAGAACGACCCACGAATTACCAGTATTGGGAAATTCCTGAGGAAAACAGGCTTGGACGAACTGCCCCAGTTTATTAATGTCTTAAAGGGTGATATGAGCTTGGTAGGACCGCGTCCACCAATCCCTTCAGAGGTGGAGCAATACGAGAGATGGCAATTGCGCAGGCTTTCGATGAAACCAGGTATTACATGTACATGGCAAGTTAAGCCTAACAGAAATAGCATTTCTTTTGAAGATTGGATGAAAATGGATTTACAATACATTGACAACTGGTCAAACAAACTGGATTTCCTGCTATTTCTGAAAACCATACGGACAGTATTAAAAGGAAGTGGTTCATAGAGAGGGTTTTCCCTACCTGAAAAACAGAAGGTTTTTTTTAGGTTATGTGTGGATATTTCGAGGTACTTTGGTATGATTGGTAACCCCAAAGGATATTTCCCGTAATTGATTACCTAAAACAGATTACATGAATATTTTATTCCGTAGGTTATTGCGCAAAGCAAACAGCCTCAACCGCAAATATTTAGGGAGCTACCTGATCAACAACCGTATTAAGTTACTAAATCATTTCCAAATCCAATACCTTTTGGATGTGGGCGCCAATACAGGACAGTTCGCATATTATACGCGACATACCGGCTACAAAAACAATATCATCTCTTTCGAGCCTTTGACAGAAGCATTTGGGATACTTGGAAAATTCGCCAGTCACGACAAGAAATGGGAGATCGTGAATGCGGCCATAGGGGACATGGATGGCGAAATCGAAATCAATATTTCAGAAAACCTGCAAAGCAGCTCGATATTGGAAATGATGCCCGACCATGTAAAAAGCGCTCCCGAGTCAGCCTATTGCGGTAAGGAAAAGGTAAAAATCCACCGTCTCGATTCCATTATAGATGGATATGTCCCAAATCTGGAAGAAGCATTTCTGAAGATTGACACTCAGGGCTTTGAGAAAAATGTCCTTTTGGGCGCCGAACAATCCTTGAAAAAGTTGAAAGGGCTCCAACTCGAACTTTCCACAAAAGAACTGTACAAAGGGGAAACCCTCTTTAATGAAATGCTCGACTTTATCCTGCAAAAAGGATTTGTCATCCATTCTTTGGAACCAGGGTTTTACGATAAAAAGAGCGGGCAACTGCTACAAGTGGATGCGATTTTTTACAGGGGGTAAACCCCCATTGCCTGGTTTATGGTGCTATGATGGCTTGGCCGAGCTGGTCACAAATGCCCCAGGCCATTATGTGAAGGGCGGTTCAAAGCTTTGGCGATACCGTTTCGCAAGAAAAAACAGAAATTGTGCATATATGGCAAAACAACTTGGGACCCAACATGATTTTCGTCATTAAAATAATTTAATAATTGCTTACTTGGATATTAATCATAAATTTGTACCTGAAATTGTTTAGGTGCATTTTTTTTACCAAAATTATTGTTTTGAAGAAAATACGATTATCTACGTCAATACTTGTTTTGTTTGCTGCATTACTGGTTTCCATGTCTTCATGTATCCCCAAAAAAAAATTGCTGTACGTGCAGGAATCTAAAAAGAACAAAGATGTAAATGAATATGTGAACATAAGGCCCGAGAAGAAAATCCAACCCTTTGATAATATTTATATCAGGGTTTCAAGTATTGATGAAAAAACAAACGCTATTTTCAGCCGTCAGGGACAGACTTCAAATGGCACCAATATCGACTTGATAAGCTATACGGTAAATGAGTCAGGATATATCAACTTCCCTTTTGTTGGTGAAATATATGTTAAGGGGATGACATTGCAGGATGCCCAAAAACATATAGAAGAACAGGTTGGCCAGTTTTTGACAAATATATCGGTAA
>JAADJA010000202.1:6427-33379 GCA_013151015.1 Chlorobiota bacterium | reverse complement strand
AAGTCAATGTTTAATTGTTTGGATAGAATGGGAATGAGGTCAGAAGTTGCAAACCTTTCTGAACGTTCAATTTTACTTAATATGGAAGTATCCACATCCAATTCAGCCGCAACTTTTCGGAGTGGTAGTCCTTTTTCTTCTCTATGTTTTCTTATTAACTCTCCAAATTTTTCCATTTTGAATATTTATTTTGGAATTATTTTTCAAAGATAGATATTTTTTTAGGAGTTCTTGGAGCGTTGGCAAAAAAATAGCTCTTTTGGTTTTTTTAACGTTGGCTTTTGCGTTGGAGAAAAACCAAATGTGCTATTTGTGCGGTTGGCTCGTTCTGGTATGAAACACAACGTGTGAGGCTATGGTGCTGTGCCGCATTTTATAATATAAATTTTCTGCTTGCAAATACATTAATTAATGAGCAGAATGCTCATGTTTATAATTGATCGCGGCATGCACTATGAGCCGTTGTTGGCGTTTCGTTGATTATTCATCCTTTTAATTATTCTATCAAGTGTCGTTGTTACCCATTCTTGTTCAGCATCATTTGCATCCTCAAAAAAGTATTCAGTCTTTACTCCTGAGATAATTGCAGGCATCTCAATTCCTCCCACTCCAAATGATTTCTGTATTTTAAACATCAACTTCATGTTTCCAAACAATGAAAATGGATTATTCATTTTAACATTTTTCATTCTAATCGACTGAATATCCTTTACTTTAATTTCAATGGTTTTTGGTCTTATTGATTTGTCTTTTTTAAGAGTTAATGAAGTCCTGGATACTTTTAAAGTCTGCGTTTCTGAAATTGAATTAATTAACTCACCGAGCATTCTAAATCCAATTAGCCAGAATGGTATTGAAAACATGGCAAAAAGAAAGCTGCTTTGCGCAGCCATAAAAGTCCAGAATCCAACAAAACCAACCCAAAAAATCGTAAAGAACACTTGAAAAATCATAGATGCTTTGAATCCTTGCTTTGGATAGAATATCTCAATTGAATCATCAAATCCCTTTTTTACAGTCATTTTAGTACCAGTCGGCAGATTATTTATCTTATCAATCGACTTACTATCTGCTAATTCACTTGCTTTATGAATTGAGTTGCATTTATCACACTTTGCTAAATCAGATGAGATATTAACATTATTAAGTAAGCGGTAAAATATTATGCATATGTGCAATGTTTTTTGTATCTTTGTTGAATGGAAACAATTGATTTACGAAAAGCAAGTAAAGAGGAAAAAGAAGCGATCCGAATTCGAGCTATAAGAATGTACAAGAAGAACCTGCCACAAATGCAAATAGCACAATTGTTGGGAGTGCACAGGAATTCGATACGTAACTGGATAATTTCTTATAATGAAAAGGGCAACAAAGGGCTAAAAGAAGTAAAGAGGGGTCGCAAAAAAGGAGATGGAAAACTTCTAAGTAATGAGCAAGAGAAAGAGGTGCAAAAGATGATAGTAGATAAAATGCCCGACCAATTAAAGTTGCCGTATGCTTTATGGACAAGAAAAGCAATAGTGGACTTAATTAAAAGGACCTACAACATAAAAATTGCCATCCGGACCATGGGCGATTATCTAAACCAGTGGGGGTTTACCCCACAAAAGCCCAAAAAGAAAGCCTACGAGCAAAACGATAAAGCAGTAAAGGAGTGGTTACAAAAAGAGTACCCGTCTATTGTAAAGAAAGCAAAGGCTGAAAACGCAGAAATTCATTGGGGTGATGAAACAGGCATAAGGAACACAAGTCAGTATGGCCGTTCCTATGCCCCCAAAGGGAAAACCCCGGTAAGGAAAACCATGGCAAAGCGAATTTCTTTGAATATGGTTTCAACAGTAACAAATCAAGGAAAGGTGAGGTTTATGACATATGAAGGGACAATGAACGCCCAACGGTTTATTGTTTTCCTGAAACGCTTGACAAAGGGGCCGGCCAGGAAAACATACTTGATATTGGACAACCTGAAAGTTCACCACAGTAAGATAGTCAAGGCCTGGGCAGAGAAAAACACAGATAAAATAGAATTGTTTTACCTCCCTTCGTATTCTCCAGAAATAAACCCCGATGAGTACTTGAACAACGACTTAAAGAGTGGGATAGGGTTAAAACCAACTCCCAGGAACCATAAACAGATGAAATCAAATGTCAAGTCCCATATGGTTTTTTTGCAGAAAAACCCAAAAAGGGTTGCTCGCTTTTTCCACCATGAATCAATAAAATATGCTGCTGCTTAAAAGCATATTATTTTGTCGCCAGATTAATATCAGGTGAAATTGTTGCTTTGCAATTTGGACAAATCAAAATCAGTTCCATGTTCTGTAATCAATGTTTTTATTTGTATATCAATCTTAAATTTCTCAGTTTACACGTCTTTTTTTAATGAACGCCAACTCTATTGTATATGCAATATTACCCTTATTTCTGCATTGGCCAAAGGCAAAGGTACGTTTATATTCCCTATGTGGATGTAAAGTGTACAATCCCTAAGCTATTGGAATATTTACGTCTCCCTATTTACCCCCGGCCTGTTTCACCTTATACCCAAGGCCCTTCAATATCTCGATGACCTTTTTCCGAAAATCGCCCTGTATAAGGATTTCGCCATCTTTGGCCGTTCCGCCCACACCACATTTTGTTTTAAGGGTTTTGCCGAGGGCTTTCGAATCTTCTTCCGTTCCAATAAACCCGGTGATCAGCGTAACCGATTTCCCCTTTCGCTTTTTTCGGTCCAAAGAGACCCTTAATTCTTGTTGGTTGGCCGCCAAGGTTTCCATTTCTTCTTCCTTATCGTTTTCGTATTCATAATCGGGATTTGTGGAAAACACCACCCCAAGCCTGTCTTTCCAGTCGTTTGCCATTTTTTGTTTTTTTTCAAAGATACAATAAACAAATTGAGCAAAGTGAAATTTCCCCAAACAATTAAACCTGATTATGGAATAGGGCTTTGTCATGGGAACCAAAAGTGCAATAAAACATAAGGTTTTGAAACAAGGGCATAGCCACCGCTTTGGTGAGGCTATAAAAGTTAACGAAGTGGCATGTTTTGCGGCAATTTTAGTTCCTAATAAATTTTCTATTGTATATTCCGGCTTAAAGCAACATTATGGTCAAATGGTTTGTCATTAACCTAAATTGAATAAATCAGAAATAACAAATCATAAAGCTTGTCCGTATGGATAAATAAAAGGGTTCAAAACAATAAACACGAAACCTGTTTTGGCTTTTGATTTTTGTTCATTGGAATTACTTTTTCGTTTTGGTTTTTTTGGCAATGACAGTTTGGGACAACATAATATATGAACATGGGAAATAAAATTTTAATAGCATCACTTGGATTGATCCTTTCAGCAATTGCTCTCCAGGCACAGGAAGCCGATTATGTGTGGGCCGAACAGGGAGGGAATTCCTCGTTTACCGAAGGGAACATACAGTTGCAAAATACGGATGCCGGGATTATTGTGGCGGGGGATTTCTCGGGAACGGCCCATTTTGGCAGCGAAGAAATCATTTCCAATGGGGCTTCAGATATTTTTGTCGCCCGCTTTGATGAAAACGGGGGAATTGAACAAATCCTGAGTTTTGGGGGCGAAAACGAAGAAATGTTGAGGTTCCTGAACGTGGACGGTGAAGGCAACTTTGTGGTTTCGATTATGTTTACCGGTTTTATTACGGTCGGCGGGATCGACTTTACAAGCCTTGGCGGGCAGGATGTACTGCTGGTGAAGTTCAACCCTGATTTAAGTGTTCAATGGGCAAAGCAATATGGCACGCCCCTCACCGATTATGTGAAAGGGATGGACATGGACGAAGATGGAAACGTCCTGGTTTTCGGGAAGTTTAAAGACGATATTGTTTTTGGCGATTACACGCTTAGCTCGGCAGGGTCCACCGATATGTACATTGCAAAATATGATACTGATGGAAATGTTAGCCTGGCTTTTAACGAAGGGGGAAGTGCTTACGAGGATGCCAATTCCATCGCCGTCGGGTCAAATAATGGGTTTTATATTTCAGGTACTTTTTACGGCGAAACAATTATTAATGGCGAAACAATCACAACGGACAATACCACAGGGATTTTCCTTGCAAAATATGACGACAGCGGCGGTTTCCAGTGGATTCAGGTAATTGACGGGAGCAATTTGCTGAACCCGGTTTTCCTGGCTAGCAACACCGATGGTTCTGTTTATGTTGCGGGAAGTTTTCAGGGTCAGGTGGTCTTTGGTTCACAAATACTGACAACCGGTGAGTTTGA
Source organism: Chlorobiota bacterium (assembly GCA_013151015.1). GTDB lineage: Bacteria > Bacteroidota > Bacteroidia > Bacteroidales > JAADJA01 > JAADJA01. The sequence goes on along the minus strand of JAADJA010000202.1, from coordinate 29,121 downwards.
TGCAGATGTTTATATCGCCAAATACAATACTGATGGCGAAGCACTTTGGGCAGGACAGGGCGACAGCCAAGGGAGCGACATCGTTTCTGCTTTAAGCTGCGATGTGGGCGGGAACGTTTATCTTGCAGGTCAATATCTCGACACTATTGACTTCAATGGGACTATAATCGATTATTCATTGTGCTGAGGCTCGGCGGAGACCTTTGTTGTACGATATAACAACAACGGTCAGGCAGCGTGGGGAAAACAAATTTCCTCCACAAGGGTAAAAGCGAAAACATTGAGCTCTGATATTTCAGGAAATCTCGTAATAGCAGGGATATTTAACGATACACTTACCATGGGCGGTTTTCAAATAATCGAAATGGACGAATACCACAATTTCCTGACAAAGATAAAATGGACAGGGACAACGGGCGAAAATGAGATGACCGGGGAAGGGGTTCGTGTATTCCCAAACCCTGCAAAGGATAAAATTAAAATTACAATTTTAAACGACAATGAAATACTGTCTTTTGAAATTGTGGACAAATATGGAAGAAAGCTGGTGAAGAAGGAAATCCGACAAAATGGTGAATTTATTTTTAACACTTCGGATTTGTCACCCGGTATATATTTTATCTACTTTTACACTCAAAACAAAAATGTGATTTCCGAAAAAATAATAGTTCTATAAGCTGTTTTTATGAGACGATTTTACTATATGCTTTTATTTCTCTTTCTGATAGAGCTTCCGGCTTTTGCACAAACCGTTTTTTGGTCGGAGGGTTTTGTTTCGGGCCAGGGATGGACGGTTGACGGAAACTGGAAAATAGAAAATGACATGATGGGCTTTTTCTGGTCCCCTCAATTGGAAAACTTTGATTGTTCTTCCATCTCTCCCATAATTCATTTGCACGAAAGCAGTACCAACCTTATCGTTGGCCAGTTCCTCGATGTATTTGCCACCACTTCGGATGAAATGGCAGAAATATCGGTTATCACCCAAAGCGGCGAAGATATTCTTTGGAGTTATGCCTTGAGCAATGGAAACTGGGGGAGTACTTCAGGTGATGACCTTGAAATCCCAATTGCTGATTACGCCGGACAGGATGTGCAAATAAAATTCAGGACATATGGTGCCAGCACCTTCAACTGGAGTGGCTGGTATATTTTCAATGTTCGGCTCAATGCCGACCTGGACAATGACTTGGCCGTAACGGATATTATCGGCCCAAAAAAACTGGACATTGGGGAAACAGGGACATGGGACGTGAAAATCAAGAATTTTGGTTTTCAGCCAGCTTCCAACTTTAGCATTAAATTGTTTAATTACAAAACCGGGGAATTGATCGCAAGCATTGATGATACGGAAGAAATCGATCCCCTGGCAAATAAGTTCTATACGTTTAACTGGTCGTCGCCAGCGGCATACAACACGGCTTTGTACAGTGTAATTGTTTTTGAAGATGATGAGTTCATCGGGAACAATACTTCAAAAAGCCATTTTATCCGGATAAATCCGGAGATTGATTTCAGTGTGCTTGTTTGGGACAATGACAACGACATCCCAACGGTGAGCGATCCCGAACAAGGTGATGAAATACAGCCTTCCGAATCGCTTACACGTGCTTTGGAACTGGCCGGGATACAATATACTTACAGTAAATCATTGCCGGGCAACCTGACCGATTTTGACATGGTCTTTGGCACAATGGGTTGCTACTGCCTCAGTTGAGGGACGACCCCTCCCGGGTTTGTTAACGAAGCTGACCAGGCAAAACTGATTGATTACTTAAACGAAGGTGGAAACCTTTACATCGAAAGTGTTAATTTAGGCTACGATTACTATACAACAACGTTCTTTGAATATTTTGGGATAAAATATAATGATGACGGAAGTGAAGAGGAAGCGGTATATTTAATTGGTGGCGATAATGATCTGACAACGGGCCTCCAATTGGATTATTTCGGTGGCCCAGATCCTCATTACAGCCTTGACTGGCTGGGGGCTTCGGGAAGCGAGTTGCTTTTCAGCAGCGATGACGGGCATGGAAGGATGTTCCTGATGGAAGGGGACGGACATAAAGTAATATCGTCCTCCATTGTCCTTGGGGCAATAGCTTCGGGCGACACATTGAACCTCAAGCCCTATCTCGTAAGCGAAATAGTGAATTATTTTTTGGACTTCAACCCAACGACATCTTTAAAGGAAGATATTGCCGATTTAATATCTGTTGCCAACTTTCCAAACCCTTTCAATTCAGAAACACGGATTGATTATGTTGTGAAGGAAAAAGGACGTGTACGTATTGACATCTACAATGTAAATGCACAACTTGTAAAACGGCTTGTTGACAAAGAATTGCTTCCCGGCAATTACTCCGTTAATTGGGATGCAAGCAACCGGAATGGCAAAAAAGTGGAAAGCGGGTTTTATTTTTACAGAATAAGCCTCGGAAATAATGCACAGACAGAGAAAATGATATTGTTCTAAATCGTGAGGACACTGCATTTAGGTATCACACAATCGCCAAACCACTGCGCCAGGGCATACGGCAGAGGACAAGGATAATCCTCAGACCACTTGGCAGTGGCATTCGCAAGGGACAGTGGCCATAATCCTCAGACCACTTGGCAGTGGCATTCGCAAGGGACAGTGGTCAGACGATTCCAAAGAAAGGAGCGGTCAGGCGATTTTACAGAGGGGACGGAACTGGTGTTCCACCTGGTCTTCAAAACCAGTAGCAGACGGATAAAACCGGCTGTGGCAGGTTCGATTCCTGCCCTCTCTGCTTTTCTATTAATGGCTGAAAAACCGCCATCATTTATTTTCCCCCATTTTTCGTAAATTGTTTTTAACATCAACCTTTCGGGTCTCAAAAGCTATTTCCAGTTTCGACCAAAAAAGGTTCTAAAAGCTAACTTTTCAACCAACGTAGCTTTAGCGAAGTTGGGTATAACTTAAAAGAATGAATGGATTAAATAATCTTCCCGGCGTGGATAAACTGCTGAACCTGCCTGAAATCAAGGCAATGATATCAGAACACAATGAAACACTTGTGAAATTTGCTATCAGGGAATCACTCTCTCATTTCAGGGCAAAAGCTTTAAAGGACAAGGTAATTCCCGATGCACAAGGTATTATTGGACATATCCGTGCTGGAATTCAGAAAATCACGACAAAAAGCCTTCGTAATGTAATGAATGCCACAGGTGTGGTAGTCCATACGAATTTGGGGCGTGCACCTTTCAGCAATGAAATAATCGAAGAGGTTTCCGAAATCCTGAAAGGTTACAGCAACCTTGAATTCGATTTGGAAAAGGGAAGCCGTGGTTCCAGGAATACCCATGTGACCCAATTGTTGACGTACCTCACAGGGGCCGAAGATGTTTTGGTCGTGAACAATAACGCCGCCGCCCTTATGTTGCTTTTACGCACTTTTGCCAAGGACAAAGAGGTAATCGTATCCCGTGGCGAACTGATCGAAATCGGCGGTTCTTTCCGTTTACCGGACATTATGGCCGCATCGGATTGCAAAATGGTAGAAGTGGGCACGACCAACAAAACCAAAGTCCAGGATTATGAAAATGCGGCCAATGAAGAAACTGCCCTTTTGTTCAAAGCACACACTTCCAACTATGTGATACAGGGTTTTACGCAGGAAGCCAAATTACAAGAATTGGTTGCACTCGGCAAAAAGAAAAAAATCCCGGTTGTTTATGACATGGGGTCTGGCCTGTTGAGGAAAACATCGGTTGGGATTTTCAGGGACGAACCGGATGTACGGAAAACACTGGCCACCGGTGTTGACATTGTTAGTTTTAGTGGGGATAAATTATTGGGTGGCCCGCAAGCTGGTATCATTGCCGGTAAAAAGAAGTTTATTGCCATTCTGAAAAAGGAACCGATGGTGAGGGCATTGCGGGTCGGGAAAACCACTTTGGCATTTATGGAAGCGGCATTGTCCTATTACCTTGATGATAAGACCCTGATCGAAAACAACAGCATTTTCAGGATGATGTCAAAAAAGCCCGATGAGATAAAACGCAATGCAGAAATATTACAAAAAGGATTGTCAGGCCTCAATATAGGTTCAAGCATCGTGAAAGGGAAAGGACAATGCGGTGGCGGGGCTTTGCCGGGAAAAGAACTTGATAGTTTTGCCGTTCGCATTGATGGGGAATTTGAATCAAATAAAAAGAAATCAGAATTTGCCGAAAAGCTCTATTATGGATTGATGCACCATAAAACACCAGTTGTTGGAATTTTAAGGAAGGGGGATATTTATTTTGACATGTTGACAATCCCGGATGAACAAATTGGGAAACTGTCAAGGGTTATTGGTGAGGTTTATGATAACCTTATAGAACAAGAATAAAAAATAGAACCAGGTGCAGCGCACCGAAACATTTGTAACAGGAACAATAATGATGGCAACAAAAGTTATACGGCCCACTTTATTTCGACAAAGGGTTCATAAAAAGGTGCAGCGCACCGATAACCTTTATAGAACAGGAATAAAAAACAGAACCAGGTGCAGCGCACCGAAACATTAATAACAAAATGAAACACCTTATCCTCGGAACGGCAGGTCATGTTGACCACGGAAAAACGGCGTTGATAAAAGCATTGACCGATATTGACTGCGACACCCACAAAGAAGAAAAAGAACGGGGGATCACCATCAACCTGGGATTTTCACACCTGACACTCCCTTCGGGCGAATCGCTCGGGATCGTGGATGTTCCCGGACATAAAGATTTTATAAAAACCATGGTGGCCGGGGCTTTCGGGATCGACATTGTCCTTTTGACGGTAGCAGCCGACAGCGGTGTGATGCCCCAAACCACCGAACACCTGAAAATAATCGAGATGCTGGGCGTAAAACATGGGATCGTTGTTTTGACAAAAGTCGATTTGGTAGACGAGGAAATGCTGGAGCTGGCCCAAATGGAAATTGCCGAATTCCTGGAAGGTACCATTTTTGAGGACGTGCCCATTGTTGGGGTTTCTTCCCACACGGGCAAAGGCCTGGACGAACTTGTGTCCAAGATTGCCGAAACAATCCCAAAAATCGGGGAACGGAAAAGCGCAGATTATTTCAGGATGTACATCGACCGGATATTCAATGTGAAAGGGATTGGCTTTGTGGTAACGGGAACTGTTTTGGAAGGGGAAATCGAAACGGGAAAAGAAGTTTTCCTGTTACCGGGAAAAAACAAAAAAATAAAAATCCGGAATATTGAACGACATGGAGAGCATGTTGACAAAGTATTTAGTGGTGACCGGGCCGCCCTTAACCTTGCCGGAATGAAACTTGAGGACTACCAACGTGGAATGGTCTTGTCCGACAAGCAGTTCGAGGAAACTTCGATGATAGATGCCACAATCAGTATGTTCGATGTTAATCATGAAATGAAGCTATGGTCGAAAGTAATTCTCTATTCCGGCACTTTTGAATGTTCGGCACGGGTTCACTTGCTGGACAAAGACAACCTGAAACCGGGGGAAACCGCCATTGCCCAGATCCACCTCGACAAACCGGCCATCCTGATAAACAAGGATAAGTTCATCATTCGTAATTCATCAAACGACATTACGCTTGGAGGAGGTACAATCATCGACACATCACCGCTCCACCACAGGAAGAGAACAACAAAACTCATCGAAACCCTGAAAGACCTTGCCGATGCTACTTTGCACAGCGACAAAATATTCAACCTCATCAAAATCGAGATCAAAAAGGAAAAGTTGCCGGTTTTTGCGGAAAGCATTGCGGACAGATTAAGCCTTTCCAAAAAGGAAGTTTTGGATGAATGCCAAACCAACAATGATGGGACTGTGCATATCAGTTTATCTTCAGGAAAACCTGTCCTGACGAATATCAATGCACATAAAAATTATTACGACAAGATTATTGAGACAATAGAACTTTGGCACAAAAAAAACCCAATCCTGGAAGAAGGGCTTGATACAAAAGAGTTTTATGGAAAATTTGGGTTTGCGAAAAATGAAGCGGGGAAACCCTATCTCGAAAGCTTAATGGGACAAATCCTAACGGATGGCCTGATAAGAAAGGTGGGGAATACTTTTGCACTAAAGGGGCATAGCGTTAAAGTTGACCCCAAAACCCAAAAACAACTGGAATGGCTTGAAAACAAAATCAGATATGCGGGAATGGATATCCCCGACAACAAAAAAATCGAAGAAGCAGCATTGTCGGAAAAAATCAATAAGGACAGGTTAAAGATGTTGTTGAAATATCTTGCACGAGAAAAAAAACTGGTTTTTCACCAGGGCGAATACCTGCATATGGACATTGTTGAAAAATCGAGAAAAACTTTGTTCGATGTGCTAAAGGACAGGGAAAGAGGGATGAACGAAAAGGAAATCCGCTTGCTGTTGGACAGCACCAAAAAATTCGTTAAACTTATTATCGGGATATTTGTTGAGGAAGGAACAGTCTATCAACAAACTTTTTATGTGATGATAACGGAGAAAGGGAAAGAGTTGACAGGATAATAACCAAATAAAATATTGAATCCCCGCAGTGGGGGGATTTCGCTCCGCACAACATTAAAACATCGTATTAATTAACAAACTAAAGCATTAACCAGATATGAAAACAATAGACGTAAAAGGCATGCAGTGCCCAATGCCATTGATAGAGACAAAAAAGGCACTAAAAGGAATCGAAGAAGGGGAATCCTTGAAAATCATTATTGACAATGCAACCTCTGTAACAAACGTACTCCGTTTTTTAGGGGATAATGGGGTTCCGGTCACGAAATCCCAAAACGGCCACATAACCGAACTAACGGTTAACAAACAAGGTTCGGAAATTGAAAATGCCGAAGTGGACGAATACTGTGAAGTTGATTTGCCACTTGATAATAATTTCATCCTTGTTTTCGCCAAAAACAGGATTGGCGAAGGGGCAGAAGAATTGGGGGAAATGCTGGTGGGGGGATTTTTAAAAACCTTCAAGGAAATGGAGAAGCTGCCCCAAAAAGTAATTTTCCTGAATTCGGGGATCGACCTCGTTTTAAAAGATGCGCCAACAATCCCAATCCTAAAAGAATATGAAAACCTGGGCGTGGAACTACTGGCCTGTGGAACATGCCTGGATTATTACAAAAAAGTTGACGAAGTGGCCGTTGGAAGGGTTTCTAATGCCTACGACATTTTGAACGCAACGATAAATACCGGGAAGATGATAAGTTTTTAATTTACATACACACTATTTGTAAACCATTCTTTTCATAAGTACAAAAGGTATCTTTGCAAAAAACAAACAACAGATTATATTAAAATGAAATTTGATTTATTAAAAACCGTGGAACAGGGCGGGTGTTCGGCAAAATTGCCAGCCGCCGAATTGAACAAGGCCCTTGCAGAACTGCCTAAGACAACGAACAAAAACCTCCTCGTTGATATTGAAACCCACGATGATGCGGGGGTTTACCAAATCAGGGAGGATTATGCACTTGTATTGACCACCGATTTTTTCCCCCCGGTTTGCTCCGATGCCTATGATTTTGGCCAGATAGCTGCAGCAAATGCCCTGAGCGATGTGTATGCCATGGGCGGACAGGTGCTTACGGCCCTGAACCTGGTTTTGTTCCCGGCCAATATCCCCATGTCGGTTTTAAAGGAAATCCTCAGGGGAGGGCATGATAAAGTTACCGAAGGTGGAGGTGTAATCGTTGGTGGACATACCATCGCCGATGATATCCCAAAATACGGCCTCGCAGTTACCGGCTGGGTACACCCCGATAAAGTAATCACCAATGCGAACGCCAAGCCCGGGGATGTTTTGATCCTTACGAAACCCATTGGGACGGGGGCAATAATTTCAGCTAAGAAAATTGGCCTTGCCGAAAAAGAAACCTATGAAAAAGCCCTTGAAACCATGAAACTGCTGAACGACAAAGGCGCTGAAATCATGGTAAGCCATGGTGTGAAATGCGCTACGGACATAACAGGATTTGGATTGGCAGGACATGCACTAAAAATGGCCTTGGGAAGTAATGTTTCCATACAAATAAACACCGGGCAAGTTCCGGTAATCGAAAAAACCCTTGACCTGATCGATTTGGGTTGCATTCCGGGGGCCGCTTTCAGAAACCTGGAGTTTACCGAAAAGGATTGCAGTTTCGACAAGTCGGTTAATTATAACCATAAAATGTTGATGATGGATGCGCAAACTTCAGGTGGCCTGTTGATTTCCTCCCCCCCACAAGAAGTTGACACTATGTTGGAAGCCCTCAAAAATTCCGGTTGTCCCGAATCCGCGATTATTGGTGAAGTGATCGATAAATCGGAAAAACCGATCTATTTTATTTAGGGGACTTCTATTAATTGATTCACATCAAGATTTTCAGGGTTTTTCATGGACAATGAAAATTTCGGAAACACTATCGGGATAATGTAAAAAAAATTTGAAGAAGAAAAAGGAAAACCCTGGAAACCCAATGGGAACAACTGTAATAAACAATCTGGTATCGTTATAATCTTTCTCAATAGTTTAGGCTGTTCAGGAAAATTTGTGCCTCGTACCTTGTTCATTCTATTTGTTTCTTGAAAGTAATGAATTAACAGAAGCCCTCTATAGCAATTAAAACAAATATTTGAACATTAATGAAAGAAAACTGTTGTTTCTGTACAATAAAATACATAATTAAAACTTTATCTTGTTTAAGAGCATAAGTATTATTATTTTTGTAGATAATTTCCATATTAGTATTAATTTTATAAAACCAATCCTATGAAAAAAGTAATTATCATTACCATCGTTTTGTTGAGTTCATCATTGGCTTATACACAGGTTGCCATTAACAAAGACGGCAGCGATCCCTTACCAAACTCCATCCTGCACGTAAAAGGAAGCGGGGTAAACGCAATGTATATTGACTACGCCACCGGATATGTCGGCTTGAACAATATCATTCCGAATTACAGGCTTCACGTTCTTGAATCTGTTACCGATACCAAAAACTATGGGGCTGTATTTGAAATAACCGGAGGCTCTACCAATTCAGCAAAGTATGCCGGTGTATACAGCTTTATCAATGGCACAGGTGGTACAAACCGGGCATTTGAGGGCATGTCGTATGGCACAAACCCTGACTCGTACAATATGGGGGTTTCGGGCTTTGCCAAAAATGCCAAATACAATTATGGTATCCAGGGAATGTCAACCGATATAAACACAAATAGTACCGGCCTAAACTATGGAAGTTTCTTTGAAGCTGATAATGCAGATTATTTCAATGTGGGCGTTTATTCAAGTGGTTTCAGTGGTGGAAATTGGAATTTCGGGGTTTACTCGGTTGCAAATCAAGACAACACGACCGGTGACTGGAATTATGCGATATATGCGAATGCTTCAAATTCTTCGCCGGGAACAGGTGGGTATTGGGCCGGTTACTTCAATGGCAACACAAATGTGAACGGTTCAATTTATCAGAATGGTTCGGTTTTGCACGCTAAAAGTGTCGCTCCCCTTATTAATGCTTCCGAAATCGTAAATACATTTGAGGCTGTTTCATTTATCAATGACCAAAATGAAGTTTCTTACGCTTTTGATGCCGAAGCCATGAAAACCAGTGCCCCGGAACTTGTTAAAGTAACTGTAATCCCTCCCGATCCAAAGGATGAGAAATCGGAAGCGGTTACAAGCACCAGCGTTAACATATCCGCCATACTCCCTGTCCTTACCAAAGCAATCCAGGAACTGAACGAAAAAGTCGGGGAACTTGAAGCAATAAACATTGCGCTTCAAAAGGAAATCAACAAACTAAAAGCTGATAAGTAATCGACTTATCGGTTATTGATCAAATATTGTTATTGTTGATTTAAAAGCCAATAAAATGAAAATATCGAAATTAGTATATACGGTAATATTCCTGGTTTCCATGTTGCAAGTCAGTTATGGACAGGGAATAAAAGTTAAGCCCGGTACAAGTGTCACTATCAACACAAGTACCACTCTAAAGGTTGCCGGAGGAGGTGATCTCACCCTTGAGGACAATCAGAGCTTCTCACCTTCACTGCTTGAAAAAGGCAATCTTGCATTCGCAGGGGGCGGGGAGTTATATGTGCAACAATATCTTGAAAAAAACGAATGGCATATTATTTCATCACCCGTAAACAATGAAACTATTGGTGTTTATATAAACATGTATTTATATTCGTATAATGAACCTACCGATGTGTGGTCCAATCCATGGCAGACAACCACCCCTTTAAATGTGGGCGAAGGTTATTTTATCTGGTCGGTGGCCGGAGCAGCTGATGTGGTCAGTTTAATTGGCACTTCCAATAAAACGGACGTAAACGTGACGCTTACGGTTACTCCCTCGACCAATAATTCGGGATGGAACCTGCTGGGGAACCCATTTCCCTGCGTGGTTGACTGGAACGGGGACGCTTCCTGGGCCATCAACAATGTAGGCTCCACCATTTATTTATTTGATGCCGGGGCAGGGAATTACAAAACCTGGAATTACAATGGGAATATCGGCACAAACGGAAAAACCGATGGCTACATTGCCGCAACTCAGGGGTTCTGGGTAAGGACCAGCGACACTATTGCAAGCCAGCCTTCATACAGCCTCACAATCCCCGCTTCGCAACGTGTGGCAAGCCCATCCACCGAGTTTTATAAAGAAGGGGATAACGAAGAAAACATGTTGAGGTTAATGGTAAACAATGAAACCTATTCCGATGAATGTATCATCGCTTTCAATGAAAATGCAAGTGATGGTTTCGATAATGATATGGATGCCTATAAATTATTCTCAGAAGTTCCTTCTCCTAAAATCTATTCGGTGAACGGAAACCTGAAGCAAGCCGTTAACTTTATGAATTCAGAAGAAATCCATGAAAGCATCCCTGTGGATTTCTCGGCCGGAAACGATGGTAAGTTTACACTGAACATTTCAGGTATGGAAAGTTTTCCCGTTGACCTCCCCATCTTTCTGGAAGACAAGCAGGATGGCATTTTACAGGATTTAAGGGAAACACCTGACTATACATTTCAGGCTTCGGCCCTGGATTTGCGCGACCGGTTTGTTATCCATTTTTCAAATCCATTGGGCATAGAAAATCCAACCGGGAACATGGAAAACATCAGGATTTACAGTTGGGAAAAAACAGTGAAAATAAATACCCCAAAAGGATTTACAGGTACGATGAAGGCATATGACCTTGTAGGAAAGGAAATTGCATCTTCACGGATTACCGAAGGCTTGAACAGTATTCAAATCAATGCCTTAGAAGGTTATTATGTGGTGCAGGTAATTGGAACAGAAGGGATAAAAACCGGCAAAGTGCATATTCGGTAAGAACTATTTTTCAATCGTTTTTCACAAATCGAAAACAAGCAAGGCTTTCATCTTTAAGGGTGAAAGCCTTTTTCATCTATGGGTTTAAAGTTAATTTTATGAACTTTTTACCCATCAATTAAAAAGACTTACTTTTGTAAACTTTTTCAAAACTCTTTTTGGTTTTGAAAAAGACCGCAAACAGCAGAAAAATGAACATGTGAAATAGCAAATATGAATAAGAATACATACAGTATAATTACGGGAACGGGAAGGTATATCCCAACCAGGACCATAAAAAACGAAAATTTCCTCACGAATGAATTTTATGAGTCCGATGGTAGGAAGATTGACAAAACGAACGAGGAGATCATTGAAAAGTTCTTGGAGATTACGACTATTGCCGAAAGGAGATATGTGACCGAAGACCTGGTCACTTCCGATATTGCCTATTTTTCGGCCCTCGAAGCCATTAAGTCGGCCAACATTGACAAAGAGGAACTCGACTACATAATCGTCGCCCATAACTTTGGTGAAATCGCACATGGGAACAAACAATTGGACATTGTCCCCAGCCTTGCTGCCCGCGTAAAACACAAACTGGAAATCAAGAACCCATACACCGTTGCCTATGATTTGCCCTTTGGATGCCCGGGATGGTTGCAGGGGATTATCCAGGCCGATTATTTCATTAAATCAGGGGACGCCAAAAAAATTCTGGTAATCGGGGCCGATATTTTGTCTCGTATTTCCGATCCGCACGACAGGGACAGCATGATTTATGCCGATGGTGCCGGAGCCACCATCCTCGAAGCCATAGAAAGCGAAACACCCATTGGGATATTGGCACACAAAACACGATCCGACACCCTGGTGTTTTCAAAAATGCTGTACATGGGCAAATCGTATAAAGCCGACAGCGAAACCCAAGACCAACTATATCTTAAGATGAACGGCCGCAGGTTGTACCAATATGCACTCGAAAACGTGCCACAGACAATCAAGGACTCCCTCGACAAATGCAATATCGACCTTTCGGAAGTAAACAAAGTATTGATCCACCAGGCCAATGGCAAAATGGACGATGCCATGCTTTCGAGGCTTTATAAGCTTTACGGCATCAAGGAACTTCCTGAAAACGTAATGCCGATGACTATTTCCTGGCTGGGGAATTCATCGGTTGCAACAATTCCAACATTACTCGACCTTATTTTAAAAGATGATTTCAAGCCCCATGAAATAAACAAAGGCGATACCCTCGTTTTTGCTTCAGTTGGTGCAGGGATGAATATCAATGCGGTGATTTATAAAGTGTAAATTAAGTCAACATCCGCATCACCCTTTCCTTATAGCTTTTCCCGATTGGGATCAGCTCCTCCCCGATTTCGATGGAGTTCCCGACAATGGCATCTATTTTTTCGATGGCCACGATATAGGATTTGTGGGTACGGGCAAATTTTTGGGCAGGCAGCATTTCTTCCAGCTTGCGCAAGGATTGCAATGTGATTATCCGTTCGTTCTTCACAGTGTGTATCCTCACATATTCCCTTAAACCTTCGATATAAACAATTTCGTCAAAAATTATTTTCACCAATTTATAATCGGCCTTCACGAACATATATCCCTTTGATTCCTTTTCCATTTCATTGGGAGAAGGCGAAAGCTGCGCAACACCCAGGTTCCCGGTACGTTCCAATGCCTTGTTCACTGCTTGTACGAAGCGTTCAAAAGACACCGGTTTCAAAAGATAGTCAACCACATCCAGTTCAAAACCTTCGAGGGCATGTTGCGGGTATGCCGTAACCAGGATAATGAGGGGCTTGGTTTTTAGGGAACGGATGAAATCAAGCCCTGACATCCCGGGCATATGGATATCGAGGAAAAGCAGGTCAACGGATTTCCGGTGAAGGACGTCCATGGCTTTCATGGCATTGTCGCAGGTATCCACGAGTTTAAGCACGGGCATTTGTGAAACATAACTGCTCAATATCCTTATGGCCGGGTTTTCGTCGTCAACTATGATACAGTTCATATATATAGGAGTTGTAATGGTTTGCAGTACGAAAGTAATAAAAATCAAGGAATGCTAACTGGGTAACTTAATATCTTATTTCTAATATTCCCCGCAGATAATACGGGGCAGGCTGTGTATTTATTGGCAAAATATTAATTATTGAGGAAGGTTCGTTATAGTTGTCTGTGAATTCCTATGGGTTCCCTGTCTGCCGACAGGCAGGTGTGTGTGACTTCTGGCTTGTCCAGGTTAGGGTTATAAAAGGAAAATTTATCAACCGACCTGCTCATTTCAAAAAAGCAAAATGGCTGCTGTTCACTGACTTCTTGTTCTCGACCTCAATATAGATAAAAATACTGAAAACATTGTTTTCGTCCACTATCGTGATCCCATGTTTACCGGGATAAAGTATATTGAGCCGTTCTTTTATATTCCTCAAACCGATACCGCCATCTTTTGTTTTGGGGTATTTCCCGGGGACATAGGAATTGCTTAAGTCCAACATGACCATTCCCGAATTGTACTCGAATTTTGCTTTCATCCAGCCATTTTCCACATCATCGAGGTTGCCGTGCTTGAAAACATTCTCGAACAGGGGCAGGAAAAGCAAGGGCTCGATCATCAAATCCGAAAAATCGCCTACAATTTCAAACCCGATTTTTTGTTCGGCCTCCTTTTTCATTTTCTGCAACTCGATATAATTCCCAAGATAATCGAGTTCTTTGGACATGGGCACTTTATTGTCGTCGCATTCGTACAGCACATAGCGCATCATATCCGATAGCATCAGGATCATGGGGCCGGCCTTATCGGATTTCAGATAGGCATAGGAATAAATATTGTTCAACGTATTGAACAGGAAATGCGGGTTCAGTTGGTTTTTCAGGTTCCTGAGTTCCGATTCGTATTTAATCCGTAAAATCTGCTCGCGCATCTGGATATTCACAAAATAATCCTTGATGAATTTCGCCGAAGAGGTAAGCAACAATAACACATAGACCGATAACGCTATCCCAAGGAAATGGGGCAGGGAAAGGAGGTAATCGTTAATAAAGCCTGGCGTATCGGTTCCCTTGGGAATGAGGGTATCGCCCCATGCACGCAAAACAACAATTACCAATACCGCACCATTGAGAAAGACAAGGAATTTCCAGTACTTCTTTTTTTCAAAATAGCGGGGGAGCAGAAGATAAAGGTTGAGGTAAACCACTATCGCATTAAAAAATGTTGAAATCAAAGTCCTGATAAAAATTTTATGGATATTGAGGAACTCGCCAAAAAAGAAGGTAATCGTTAATATGTAACTGAACCAGAACAGCAAATGGAAAAGCAAACGGTACTTATTAAGAATAAGCGTTGGAGATGCTTTACCAGAACCAGATGGATTTGTTTTTACCATTGTGTATATGTTTTATGCCAAGACCTTTCAAGGTTGGAACAACCTGAAAGTATCAGGGGCGGCAGAAATCAGTTATCGAATCTGCCAATAATTATTTTTCGGCAAATATAAGCCGCAATTTAAGCATTTTTCATTATTTTCAATCAAAGGGCGGAATCTTTCAACCTAAGGCCCATTTCTTTCAATATCAGGAAAAACCAATGCTATTTTACCAATATTGGCCACAAACCCCCATTTGCTTAAATTTTCGATACGCTTGTTGAATAAATTTTGCGAAGCCCTGTTCCACAGATACATTTGCCAAAAAATCAAATTATTCATTCATTAAAAAACAAAACAAAATGAAAACACAAATTTCAAAATCAGCTATTGAACTTCTTCTCGCAAAATTATTCGTTATCTCGGTAATCATTGCCATGGTCGTCTTTTTCTCTTCATGTAAGAAAGATGATAACACCGAAATCGACAAACCGGATGTGGACACACAAACAACACAGGACGAATCGGCCGCCCAATCGGAATTCGATGATGTTATTATTATTTCAGAAGAGGCCATTGACAGTGCCTATTCCGAAACCTATCCAACCACAACAATTAGCGTGGCCGAATGTGCAACGGTTACCAGCGATACGGTAAACAATACCCTGGAAGTTGACTTTGGTGCGGATGGTTGCCTTGGATATGACGGCAGGGTGAGGGCAGGGGTAATCACGATCACTTATATTGGAAATTATCGTGTCCCCGGTTCGGAATTCAATGTGGCATTTGATAATTACACGGTTGACGGGATCGTTATTTCGGGGAGCATCTCCTATCACACGATAAACAGGAACAGCGATGGCAACCTTACTTTCACGACTGAAATATCGGGCGGCAACCTCATTTATCCCGATGGCTATTCCGTAAAATACGAATCCATACGTTCCGTTGAATGGACCGAAGGCGAAGCTACCGGCGAATTACTTGACGACATTTATGAAATATCGGGGCAAAGTAGCGGGATGAATTCAAACGGTGTTGGATACTCCACAGAAACACTCGTCCCGATAACACTTAAAACCGCTTGCTGGAACGAGTATATATTTTATCCGGTGAAAGGGATAAAACTGATAACGCCCAATGGTGAACCTACACGCAGCATTGATTTTGGAAATGGGGAATGTGACAAGATCGTTACCCTATCGGTTGGGAACATTGAATACACAGTAACTTTACCATAAAGCCCAAAGACCGATTTAAAGCCGGCTCCACCATTCTCTGTAAAGGAAAAGGGACGAAAATGAAAGAAAACCAAACAATGGCTATAATGATAACGAACAATTCACAAAAGGCAAAAACAGGTTCCCAAAAAAACATTTGGGAATCTGTATTGCCTGTTTTTCTTTTGGTTTTGTTTTTCATGCCGACCCACTTATCAATGGCACAAAATACCATAAGCGGCTATATCCGCGATAAGCAAACAGGTGAGGAACTTATTGGCGCAACGGTATTCGTAGAGGAGCTAAGAGATGGCACAATTGCCAACTCCTATGGTTTTTACTCCATGACCCTTCCATCTGGCACCTATCATTTCATGTTTTCCTATGTGGGTTTTAAGCAAATCGAAAAAACGATAATACTTGAAAAAGACATCTCCATGAACATCGAGTTGATCGCATCGGCCATAAACATGGAGGAGGTTGTGATAAGCGCCAGGGAAGAAAAGGGCAGCAACATAAAATCAGCACAAATGAGCACCATAACCATGGACATCAAAGATATTAAAAACATCCCTGTGCTTTTTGGCGAAGCCGACATCCTGAAAACCATACAATTGTTGCCGGGCATTCAATCCGGAGGAGAGGGCAGTACCGGTTTTTATGTGCGTGGAGGCGGCATCGACCAGAACCTCATCCTCTTGGACGAAGCCCCGGTTTACAATGCCTCCCATCTCTTGGGGTTTTATTCGGTTTTCAATTCCGATGCCATCAAAGATATTAAGATCATCAAAGGAGGGATTCCGGCAAATTATGGTGGCCGCCTTTCATCGGTACTTGACATCAGCATGAAAAACGGCAATATGAAAAACTATAACGTAACGGGGGGCGCAGGATTGATAGATTCCCGCCTGACACTTGAAGGACCGTTGAAAAGGGATGTGGGTTCCTTTATTGTCTCGGGCCGCAAGACCTATGGCGATATCTTTTTGCCCTTGTCATCAGATCCAATGGTACAACAATCAAAAATGTCTTTTTACGACCTGAACGCAAAAACCAATTACCGGTTCAACCAAAACAACCGTATCTATCTTTCAGGTTATTTTGGAAGGGACGATTTTGGCTTTGGGGACAATTTCAATTTCAATTGGGGAAATGCCACTGCAACAATCCGGTGGAACCATATTTTCAACAACAAATTATTTTCGAACACATCGCTTATTTACAGCAATTACGATTACTATATTGCTTTTGGTGGAGGGGGGGACAAATTCGCCATCCAGTCTTCGTTGAACGATTATAACCTGAAAAGCGATTTCCAATTTTTCAGGAACCCCAAGTCCACCGTAAAGTTCGGGTTTTCCTCCATTTACCATGCCTTTGCGCCCGGAACGGTGGTGAGCGGGGAAACCGGCCCCTTGCCCAAGACCGAACTCGACAAAAAATACGCCTGGGAAAACGCAGCCTATTTTGTGCACGAGATAAAACGTTTTGAAAGTTTCACCTTTTCAACGGGTATGCGTTTCACCGCATTTAGCCAATTGGGGCCAACGGATATTTACGTTTACGATGAAAACGGAAACAGCACCGACACGCTCACTTTTGGCAAAAATGATTTCATAAAGACCTATCTTGGCATCGAGCCCCGGTTTTCGGTCAGTTACCTCATTGATGAGGTATCGTCCGTAAAGCTTTCCTATATCCGCACGCAGCAATATCTCCATTTATTGTCGAACACCACATCAGCTAAGCCCACCGATTTATGGATACCCAGCTCCTACAACATCAAGCCACAGATTGCCCGACAGGCAGCCTTAGGTTATTACCGAAATTTTTGGGGCCATAAACTGGAAGCATCGGCAGAGGTTTATTATAAAAAGATGCGCAATCAAATCGAATATAAAAACGGGGCCGACCTTTTGCTGAACAACAACATCGAATCGCAATTGACTTTTGGGGAAGGATGGTCGTACGGTATCGAATTTATGTTGAAAAAGAATTCCGGTAAGCTCACGGGTTGGGTTTCATACACCTGGTCGAAAACCGAAAAACAATTCGATAAAATAAACAATGGCGAGGTTTTTCCTGCCCGTCAGGACAGACGCCACGATTTTTCCCTTGTCGCCATGTATGCCATCAACACGAAGTGGGCACTTTCGGCTTCCTGGGTTTATTACACAGGCAATGCAGCTACTTTCCCCAGTGGGAAATATGAAATCGAAGGGCAGGCCGTCAACCTTTATACCGAAAGGAATGGTTACCGTATGCCAGATTATCACCGAATGGATGTATCGGCAACTTGGAACTTCAAGAAAAAAGGGCGTTTCGAATCCAATTTGGTTTTCTCGGTTTACAACCTGTATTCCCGTGAGAACGCCTATTCCATCGAGTTCCGGCAAAACGGGGAAGACCCAACAAAGAGCGAAGCCGTCCAGCTAACCTTGTTCAAAGTTGTACCTTCGATAACGTTTAATTTTAAGTTTTAGAATAATGAAACACGCATGATTAATAATAACACACACGGGGCATGATTTGAAAAAACATTCGTGCACCTGCCTGCCAGGGTTATATGGCGGGCAGGTTCGTGGCAATTTTTAACCTATGAAAAAACTAATCACGGCAACTATCCTGTTTTCGGTGCTCACCTCCTGCGAAAAGGTAATTAATTTTGAACTGGAGAACGCAGAACCACAAATTGTGATAGAAGCAACAACCAACGGCACCACCCAAACAACCAAGGTGCTGCTAAGCTATTCGGGCGGCTACTATAACTCGGACGGATTTGAAAAAATAACAGGTGCAGAAATATTTTTGACTGTGGATAGCGAATCCAAGCAAATGCTAACGGAAATCAATCCAGGGGTTTATGAGGGTTTCGGGCAAATCATCCGGCCTGGGCAATCCTGTCATTTGGAAGTTAGTACGAGTGGGAGGCATTATTCGGCCTTTTCGCAAATGCCGGAAATAGTAATGATCGATTCGGCCTATTATCAGTACAGCCCGGAAACATTGTTCGCACCTGAAGGATACCGGGCAATCGTAACTTTCACTGACCCGCCCGAAACCGGCAACTATTACCGGGTTATGCTGGAAGTGGACGGGCAGATGGTGACCGATGGTATCTATTATCTGTTTTCTGACAAATCAGGTACGCAGGGCATTGTAAATTATGTTCTTTACCGTAATACACTTGTTCCCAATTCCAGGTTCAGGGTTAAACTCTTTAGCATTGACAAAAGCACCTATGACTATTATTCCGAACTGGATAAGCTGTCGGGGAGCGATCCGGGCCCGGCACAGGCGGCACCCGCAAACCCCGAAAACAACATCCAGCCAGAAGCCCTTGGTTATTTTTCAGCACGGGCCGAAAGTATTTCCGAAACCATTTTTATCCAAAGCAAGTAGAAGTTTACTATGATAATCCTCAAAACCATGTTAACTGTTTCCGTTGTAGTTTTGGCCATGTTGTTCCCAATTCAAAAAGCAACATCGCAAACGGCAACCCTCCATGTGAGTGTAACAAACATTAAAAACCATGAGGGGATAATCAGGACACTTTTATGGAACGATGAAGAAGGTTTCCCCAAAGAAAAGGAGTACTTCTTCAAAAAGGCATTCCATGCAGCGGATGCAGATACCGTGTGCTTTTATTTCACCGATATCCCTTACGGGAATTATGCCATATCCCTTTTCCAGGACGAGAACGCAAACCTGGAGTTCGATAAAAACAGATTAACACGAACTTCCGAGCCTTTCGGTTTATCGGGAAAACCCAACTTCAAGGAACGCCCCGTAAAATTCGAGGATTGTAAATTCCGGATCGGAAAACCGCAAATCGAAATCAACATCCGGCTAATGAGCATTGACGAAGTACAACAAATCATTAATGGGGAACAATAAAAAACCCATTTCAATAATAAACAACGCACCAGAGCTTTTTCAACATCGGGACTCGATTCCCTTTTTGGGACTTGCTTCTTATATCTGTCCTGATTTTCATATCGGCACATTATTGCAATGAAGGAAATCAAGCTTGCGAATTTTAATGGCTGGTTTCGTCAGCATATGCGAATCCTAAGTAATTTGCTTTTAAGGATTCTACAGCATCAGTAGGACGATGGTTGCAAATCATTCAAACGAAAGGGTAATCGTCCCATCAGTGGTAATAAGCTCAACAGGGATTCCGCCTCCGTTAATTTCACCTTCAATGTGGTGTTCACTGCTTTTTCCAGAGAAACCCGTCAATTGCGACCTTAGGGTTTCACCCTTCAATTTCAAGTTTAATCCCATGCCTTTGGGAACTGTAATATTAATATCCCCATCCGAAGTCTCAAAAGAAAGCTTATTCTTCACTTTCAGGAAGTAGCCATGGATGTCGCCATCGGAAGTGGATGCCGTCATGGAACCGGAACAGTCAACTGCTTCAATATCGCCGTCAGATGTAAGTGCAGAAACAGCCCCAACTACATTTTTTATCTCGATGTCGCCATCGCTGGTCACCATTTGCAAAGAGCCCTCAACATCTTCGGCCTCAATGTCGCCGTCACTGGTTTCCATGTCCATCTCCCCATTGATTTCAGCCACATCTATATCGCCATCGGAAGTGACAAGTTCAATTTTCCCATCAATTTTTTTCACCCTTATATCGCCATCGCTGGTATGGCATTTTTGATCGGCTTTTAATCCCGACAACATAATATCACCGTCCGAAGTTTTCAAATAACAGGAAGTTTGGACTGGGGCATAAACCTCAAAAGACACTTCATACTGGTTTTTCCAATTATAGGTGCTTTGGCTCTTCACGGAAATATCCAATAAATTGGCATCGTGCTTAACGGCAATAATTACATATTCCGCCAGTTCCTTTTTTGAAATATCCACAAATACACCCCTTTTATAGACACTATAATACACCTTGATTGTCCCATCAACGCCTGGATGCACATTCACATCGCCATCGCTGATGGATATGTTCAGCTTTACCGGGGAAGAAACTTTATACTGTTCCTCGAATGAAAATTTATTTTCCTGTGCCTGGCTTAATGTGCCAATGAGGAAGAATAAAACAGAAATAAATAATGTGGCCCTCATAATGAAAAGTTTATTTGATTTTTAGAAATGATTTAACCTTGGTGGTAGGACGCTTCTTTTCTGGGAATGTTACTCAAAAGAATTTTCCAATATAATAAAACGATTTTGGGGGAACAGAACTGAGGCCTATTTCTTATCTTCCACGATCAGGAAAATATCTTCGTTGTCCCTTTTCATCAGGTAATTTTCGCGCGCAAATTTTTCAAGGCTGGCCGTATCATGCTTCAGGACATAAAGGGCGGTGCTGTCCTTTTTGATTTCATCGAGGTAAAAAGCCTTTTGCTTCTTCAAATCGTTCAGGTTGAAAATGAGACGAAACTGGGAAATCATGTTGTTGCTGTCGAAAAACATTACCCAGATAAAGAAAGCCGTGAGGGCAACCTTATATTTGTTTTTCAGAAAGGAGGTAATTTTTTCCACGGCAAAGTTATTTGATTTGGCAAAAGTAGCACACAAACGAAAGCTTTCTGTAGAAATTGCAAATAATTATTAAATATTTTGTGTTTATAACACCAAAGGGGTTATCCTCAATGGAAAAACCTTTTTGGTGGAAGATTGAAAACAGGGTGTTTATTTTGGAAGATTGAGAAAGTGGGCAGTTGGCAATGGGAAAACCTTTTGGGTCGAAGAGAGTAAGTGGAATGGAGATCCGGCAGCTTGAAAAAAGGAAGAAGCTTGAAATACAAAGCAGGCAGTTGGCAAATAAACGGTGGACAAGGAATCTTAAGGCTGGGTTGGACTAAGAGCCTGGGTCCTAAAGATCCGAAGGGTTAAGAAACAGGCCTTTTTGCAAACTGCATATTGCCTACCGCAGGCCAAACATCCACAGTAGGGGAAGTTGATATAATTTATTGTTGGTTCATGAAAAAATGATATTCCCCAAAATTCCCTATCATTGCACAACAAAACTTATTCGCATGTTCAACAACCCTTACATCCTGATAATCGGGATCAGCCTACTGGTGATACTTTCGTATTTGTACAATGCCATTGCGGCAAAAACGAAAATCCCCTCTGTTTTACTGCTGCTGTTCACGGGCATGGGCTTTACGGCAATATACAGCCAAATGGGATATCAATTGCCCGAAACAAAACCCGGCTTGCAGTTTTTAGGGATCGTTGGGGTAATATTGATTGTTCTGGAAGGTGCCCTTGAACTGGAAATCCGAAGGGACAAACTCCGGTTGATATTGAAATCCTTTTTTTCGGCCCTGGTGATTTTAATGGTATCGGCTTTTTCCATTGCCGGTGGGATACAGCTTGTTTATAGCGAATTCACTTTTCATATTTGCCTTGTGAACGCCATCCCCCTTGCGGTGATAAGCAGTGCCATAGCCATCCCCAGCGTAAAACAAATGGAAGTGGACAAGAAAGAGTTTATCGTTTACGAATCCATTTTTTCCGATATCCTCGGCATCCTTTTTTTCAACATTGTGGTGAGCAACGAGACTTTTCAAAAGGAAAGTATTTTCTGGCTGGGCGCCGATTTCCTGATTATCGTTTCGGTTTCAATAATATTCACTGCTTTGATCCTCTTGTTCATTAACAAAACAACCCTGAACATCAAGTTTTTCCTGATGCTTGCCGTTTTGATCATGTTGTATGCCTTTGGAAAACTGGTTCATCTTTCATCACTCCTACTGATTTTGTTTTTCGGGCTGTTCCTCAACAATATCCGTTTAGT
>JAADJA010000202.1:0-6341 GCA_013151015.1 Chlorobiota bacterium | reverse complement strand
GTCGGCATTTTTGATACGCACTTTTTTCTTTTTTATTTTTGGTTGTTCGGTGAGTTTTGCGCTACTGTATGATTTCAGGATTGTCATTACCGGTTCCATCATTGTAGGTATTTTATATGGCATCCGCTACCTCTATCTCCGGTTTTTGGCCAAGCGGAATTTATACCCCGAATTGTTCATTGCACCCCGCGGCCTGATAACCATCCTCCTATTTTACGCCATCCCCGAAGAATATAGCATAGGGCTGATAAGCGAGGGCGTTTTGTTTTTCGTGATCCTTGTAACGAGCATCATTATGATGTTTGGGCTGATGAAATCCACCGAAAAAATCCCCGACATGGAAATTTATGTGGGCAAGGACAAGGTGGATAGGATTAATGGGTAGATAAACCAAATCCATTGCATTGGATTGTTGGCACAAGCCCCATCAAACCTTATTTTACTGAAATCATTAAGGGAAGGCCATTTGAAATAAGGATCAATTCTCCTTTAACAAACCTTCAGTGAGCCAATTGGCCACTGCCTGACGGTTGTCTTCTATTACAAAGCGCTTTTGGTCCTGCGGGTTGCGTATGTTCCCAAGTTCGATAAATACGGCAACGGGATGTGTCTTGCGGAGAACGTGCAGGTTCCGGGATTCCACTGTTCCTGAGTAACCCCGGCTTTTTTGGTGTTGGGCATATTTCGCCTCGATGGTGTTCCTAAGGGTAGTGGCCAGTTTTTTCCCGGTCTTGCTCTTGGGACTGTGATAAAAAAACATATCCAACCTTTGCCCTTTCCCCCTCGAATCAACATGCAGAATAATCAAGCGCTGCTTCTTCACTTTTTGCTTTTTATATTTTGCATACAGGTCGTTAACGGCATAACTGCGCTGGTTCAACCTTTTCACCTGGTTAAGTGGGATTTTCTGGTTTTTCCAACAAACCTCATCCTTGTCCGACTTCAGGATCATCCCGTCCCTGATTCCATCATTGGGGTCACGAACTATCACATGGACAATGGCACTGTGCTCCAATAAATCGCGTGCCAAGCGCAAAGCTATGTCATAAGCGTATTCATCTTCGGAAAGGGTATGCCCCTTATATTTCCCCTGTGCTCCCGGGTCGGGGCCACCATGGCCACCAATGATATAATAAACACAGTTTGCCAGCTTTTTGTCCTTCACATCAATCTTCTGGTATTTTCCACCAAAAATGGGATAAAGCTTTTCCTTTTTTTCGACCGTTTCTTTTTTGCCCCCTTCAAAACAATTCAGATATTCATAGGGCACCCAAAGTACATTGTCATTTCGGTAATCCTTTTCCTTGATCCCCTTTTTGTTCAACTCTTCATTATAAAGCTGAATGGCCTTTGCCAGGTCCCAATCATTTCTGCCAATCGTGGAACGGATACTCGTTGCATTGTATTGATAAACAAAAATGGGCAGTTTGTAGGATTTCCCTTGCACCAAAACAAGGTCATCACCCAGCTTGTTTATTTCCTTAAAGACTTTCAGGTTACAGCCCACAGGGGCCAATCTGTATTTTTTCAAAAGTGCGTATGCCCCTTCCCCCGAAGCAGGTTTCACACTCAAATACTGAGGTTCCGTGGCAAATAATGTGGAAGCGATAATTAAAAATAAAAAAGGAAGTATTTTAAAAATTTTCATTGGGGTTGATAGTTATGCGTTAAAAGGTTAATAGGTTAAAAGTTATGCGTTATGCGTTATGTGTTATGCGTTATGCGTTATGTGTTATGCGTTATGTGTTATGCGTTATGTGTTATGCGTTATGCGTTATGTGTTATGCGTTATGCGCTATGCGTTATGTGTTTTGCATTGAGGCTGTTTTTAGGTTGAAACAAACCTGCAAGCTGATTATCATTTGTTCAATTCCAGGACCATGTCACTATAAGAAACGGAAATCAGGTCATTTTCGTTTATCCCAAACAGGTCTAAATAGGTTTCGCACTGCTGTTGTAATGCGGCTTCCCCCTTTTCGCCTGTTTCATCAATGGCTTCTATTTCGACAAAAGTACCCAAGGCTTCTAAAGTATCAATATGGAATTTTATATTATCCACAAAATAAATTTCACGGCTCTTGTCCACCGTTACCAAAACATCAAGCGCTTCTTTCAAGACTGTTCGCAAAGAGCTTCCGTCATTGGGTTTGTAGAGATTAACCTTTGAAGTTTTTGGCCCTGCGTGGTTTTCACGTTTATAATGGATCAATGTATTTTCGATATTGCCCTCACGGAGCTTCAGTCTTCCATTATTGCAATTGAAATAAGTATCCGTTTGCCTGTCAACTCCAACAAAACGGGCTTTATGCAATTTTAATATCTCCCTGATTTTTTCGGCATCATTGCAGCGTGCCTTGATTTCCTTGATGACAATTTTCTTTTTCATGGCATTTATTGAAGTTTCAAAATTAATGGAAGCAATAGTACATTTGATGGCAAACAAGAGCAAGATATTAAAAGGATTATGAACAAAAAAAGGAAACAAAAACTATTTATCCGTAGCGGAATGTATGCAAATTCACCTCGATTCCGCCACGGATAAATTTTTATTATTAGCGGAATGTATGTATATTTGCCCCGATTCCGCCACGAACAAAAACAATATGGGAACATTTATAGGGAGAACAGAAGAGACAAAAACCTTGCTGAACGCCTTGGATACCAAGGACGCAGAGATGATAGCGGTTATTGGGCGCAGAAGGGTTGGCAAAACTTTTTTTATCCAATCTGTTTATCAAAAGCATATCCAATTTGAAATGACCGGAAGCCAGGACACACCGGTTAAAGAACAACTTGAAAACTTCGCCGACCAATTGCAGAAATACAGCAAGTCAAAAATCGCAACTGCAACACCCAAAAATTGGCCTGCGGCATTCCGTCAACTAACATCGTTTTTGGAGACAAAAAAAACCAAACAGAAAAAAGTGTTGTTCTTTGATGAACTTCCCTGGCTGGCCTCCCACAAATCACGGTTTCTTTCAGCTTTTGGATATTTTTGGAATACCTGGGCAAGCAGACAAAATATCGTGGTCGTAATTTGTGGCTCGGCAGCATCATGGATGATCGAAAAAGTAGTGAACAATAAAGGTGGGCTGCACGACAGGATCACAAGGCTTATTTCACTTTCACCCTTCACCCTTGCAGAAACAAAAAAATTCCTTATGAGCAGGAAGGTTTCCCTGAGCAACTATCAAACAATCCTGTTGTACATGGCCATGGGAGGGATACCGCATTATTTAAAAGAAATTGAACCGGGGAAAAGCGCAGCCCAGAACATTGATAAAATATGCTTCACCAAAAATGGCTTATTAAAGGATGAATTTTCAAACCTTTACCCATCGCTGTTCGACAAGGCCACAAACCATATTTCAATTATCCGCGCCCTCGCTACAAAATGGAAAGGGCTTTCAAGAAAAGAAATAGTCAGCATCAGCAAATTGCCCGATGGCGGGTCGGTAACAAAATACCTGAACGAATTGAACCAATCGGGTTTTATAAGCAGCTATCTCCCCTATGGGAAAACCAAGAAAAACACACTGTACCGCCTGACCGATGAGTATTCCCTTTTTTATCTCAAATTTATCGAAACCAAACGGAAACAATCATGGACAAACCTAAGCCAATTGCAAACATGGAAAAGCTGGAGCGGTTACGCATTTGAAAACATCTGCTTGAAACACAGCCAACAAATCAAAAATGCCCTTGGCATTTCCGGTGTATATTCACAAGAGTCAAGTTTTGTTTACAAAGGCAATGGGCACTCAAATGGTTTTCAAATCGACCTGCTTATCGATCGACAGGACAACTCGATCAATCTTTGCGAAATGGAATTTTATGAATCAGGGTTTATCATCGACAAGGCTTATGCAAAAACCTTACGTGAAAGGATCACACAATTCAAAATGCAGACAAAGACACGTAAAAATGTGTTCCTGACTTTTATCTCCACTTATGGGATAAAACCAAATATCCACAGTATTGGTTTGGTCCATCAGGATATAACGATGGACGCATTGTTCAAACAGATATGATTTTATCGTCAACAACACTTAATCGCTGACAAAATATTAGCAACCGTCCAATGAAAAAATATCCTGAAAACAACATCAAAGTCCCGAGGTTTAGGGAAGAAAACGGTTTTTATACCACGAAGGAACGTTCAAAACTCATGAGCAAAATCAGGGGAAAGGACACAAAGCCCGAAGTAATGTTCAGGAAAGCTTTGTGGGCAAGGGGATACCGTTACCGGAAAAACGTAAAGAAGCTCCCCGGGAAACCGGATGTGGTGCTGAGGAAATTCAAACTGGCAATATTTATTGATGGCGAATTTTGGCATGGCCATAATTGGGAAGAAAAAAAGAAAAGCATTAAATCGAACCGGGCATTTTGGATACCCAAAATAGAAAGGAACATGCAGCGCGATGAGCAAGTGGAAGAAGAATTGAAGGATATGGACTTTACCGTTTTCCGTTTTTGGGAGCAGCAAATAAAAAAGGATTTGGGTACTTGTCTTGAGGAGGTTGTTGAATATATTGAAAGGTTTAAGCTCGTGTCAGGCAAAGTGTGAAATAAGGGTTTATACCGTAACTTAATGCTTGATTTGGAATTTGCTATTTTCATTGATTTCCTGAATAATAATTACTTGGCCTTCTCGTTCTCTGTAAGTATTCTCAAACTTATTAAGTCACATGAGATTCCTATTCCTTTCATTCACTTTCTTCATAATCCATCTTTTTTCAACTCAGAACTTAATTGCTCAACACAAAAAATTCGATGCGGGGATATTTTTCAATATAAATGCCAATACAATTTCGAGGAAAGACCGTAGCCTGATGAGGTCGCCGGCAGGTAAAGGATTTGCTGGCGGCATGTCGGTAGGGGCTTCGATAAAAAGGATGTTCAGCCCTCATTTTCAAGGGGGCTTTGAGCTTAGATATATTAAAAAGGGAAGCCTGTACAATACAGCACAAGGCGAGGGTTTGTTAAAGCTGAACTATATCGAAATCCCGGTTTTGATCGGATATTCGTTCTTCCCTGATAAGGTTAATATTATCCTGGAATCTGGTTTTGCGGTTGCAAAAATGTTTCAATCTGATAAATCAATCAATTTATTAGTCGGGTCGGCAGGCACTAAAAACATAAATGAGGATTTCAATGACTTTGACATATCCTGGATTGGGATTTTTAAATGGTCAATGAACCCTAAAGCAGCCAAAAATGTGTTTTTGGGGTTTCGCTTTGAACATTCCATACTTTCAATCCACGAATTGTGGAACCTTTATAACATCAATTGGGGGGTTCAATTTGAATATGTGCTCTAATTGATGAATTAATAGAAGTCCCCAAAGAAAGTTGGCCGATACCTTATTCCGCACAACCACGCCGTTTCAGGTCATGGACTTTCTTCGGGGAATAACAGAATTTTTTGACGAGTGAAAACTCAAGCCCCCCGCGGTAATTTGTCGCGGCATACTGACTGGAGATATTCACGTCATAACTGAATTGCAGTGCCCATCTATGGTATTCCAAACCAAGAACAGGAATAATATCGCGGATTACCCGAAACCACAAGCCGCCACTCACCGTCACCCCGTAAAACCCATACGACAAATTACTTCCCGCCAAAGCTTCCCAGATATTGTTCTGCATCGAAAACATTGCCGAAGGCGAAAGCACAAACCGGTTTATGGGAATCTCCATATCCGAATGAACCAGGTAACGCCTCCCCAGATAGACGTCGTCATCAAATAGTGAGTATTCCGGTTCCAGGACATGCGACACGCTTACCCCGACTCTTAATTTGTATTTATCGGGGTTTAAATAGGAAATCATCCCTCCGATATTCAAATCAAAATAGCTGAACGAATTGGCCGTGAATTTTTCATTGTTCGCCAAATTCGGATCAAACACAAAACCATTCCACTGGTTGTCAAAGTAAAACTGTGTGAAATCAACGCTCAAGCTCCCAAGGCCCAAACTGAAACCAAGGCTTCCCCAAAATGTTTCATCAGGATTAAAGCTCTTGTGAAGAGCCATGTTCAACATCCCAAAACTGTTTTTCAGATTTCCATCACCTGCCTTGTCGCTGTAGAAATACCCACCGATGCCAAACTTTGTGCCGGAGGTGTATTTATCGAGGGAGAGCCGGGTATCGGCAAAAAAGGACTGGGTCACATAGGTCTTTTCCCATTGCTCCTTATTGTTAAAACCCGCCCGCAGATAACAATCCCCAATATCCCCCGTCATTGCAGGGTTCAACAAAAGTGGGTTACGGTCGTATTGCGAAAAATGAATATCCTGCGACTGGCCTGTAAATGCCGCCAATGTCATAATCACAAATA
>JAADJA010000171.1 GCA_013151015.1 Chlorobiota bacterium | reverse complement strand
AGGAAAGGGAATTCAGGAAAATCCTGAAATGCTTTTTGTGTTTTTCTTTATTATGGACAACAGCACTCGCCGAATTGTAAAGCCCCCTTGAAGTCCTCTTGTCAATGGTTTTTAGGAATACGATGAAATTCATGAACTGTCTTTTCAGACAATATCTCATCAATCTCCGGCGGCGTTTCTTTACTTCGGTTTTAGTAAGTTTTTTCTGGACCTTTTGTTCCTGTTTATGCAACTTGTCCTGGAGCCGTTTCTTAACAAGCCGTCTTTTTATTTCAAGTTGTTCTTCTTTGGCCAGGGCTATTTGTTCCTTGATAAATTTTCTTTTCTCTTTTTTCAGGCTTTTCCTCTTTCGGTACAAAAAACG
Organism: Chlorobiota bacterium; assembly: GCA_013151015.1. Classification (GTDB taxonomy): domain Bacteria; phylum Bacteroidota; class Bacteroidia; order Bacteroidales; family JAADJA01; genus JAADJA01. The sequence continues at coordinate 69,975 of JAADJA010000171.1, read as the reverse complement.
GATTTTACGGTATATGGTATAGGTTTTACTCCTGTCCGATTTCCTTTTTACTGTTGTCCCGGCATTTTTTATGGCCTCTTCCTGAATGGGTAACTGTTGCTTTTGCCCGCGCTTCAACAATTTCTTTTTATACCTCATGAACCGGATACGACGGCAAATGACGTAAAACCGTTTGCCCATCATTTTCCTCTTGGTTTTTTCGTTCATCGGTATTGAATTGTTTGTCGCAAAAGTAGAAATTTTCTATTGCCAAATAGAATTTAAAACCCCTTAAAAAACCGGTTGGCAATTCCAACCGGTTTTTATCACATAAAAAGGTTTTTTTAGTCAACTGCCATGCTGGCTTCTTCTTCCGGATATTCGTGGTTGTCAACTTTCGCCTTGATTTCCGTAAAAGCCTTGATCGTATATTCCACGTCTTCCAACGTGTGCATTGCTGTTGGTATCAGCCTTAGCATGATAACGCCTTTTGGGACTACCGGATAAATCACTATGGAACAAAAGATACTGTAGTTCTCGCGAAGGTCAACAGTAACATGCATGGCCAAAGGGGTTTCCCCATGTAAAAACACCGGGGTCACAGGTGATTCCGTGTCTCCAAGATCGAGACCTGCTTTCCGAAGCCCCCCTTGAAGCGCTTTAACGATTGTCCAGAGTTTTTCTTTGTGCTGTGGTTCGTTCCTGAGCATGTCCAACCTTTTGAGCGCACCCATCACCATTGGCATGGGCAATGATTTGGCATATATCTGCGAACGCATATTGTACATCAGGAAGTTGATGACTTTTTTGTCGCCTGCAACAAAACCACCGATTCCTGCCATGGACTTGGCAAAAGTGCCGAAGTATAAATCTATTTCATCCTGGACACCAAAATGTTCTCCGGTCCCGGCCCCGTTTTCGCCCATGGTCCCAAACCCATGCGCATCATCCACCAAAATCCTGAAATTGTATTTCTTTTTCATTTCAACAATTTCGTCTAATTTCCCAAGGTCTCCTGCCATTCCATAAACTCCTTCTGTGATCACAAGGATACCTCCACCGGTTTTTTCCACGATTTTTGTGGCCCGCTGAAGTTCTTTGTCAAGGTTGTTCATATCGTTGTGTGGATATACAAAACGTTTCCCGAAATGCAGTCGCATACCGTCAATGATACAGGCATGGGCATCGGAATCATAAACGATTACATCTCGCCTGTCAACCATTGTGTTGATTATGGACACCATCCCCTGATAACCGTAATTCAATAAATAGCTAGCTTCTTTGCCCACAAAATCAGCGAGTTCCTGTTCAAGTTGTTCATGGTATTTTGTTTGTCCCGACATCATCCGTGCACCCATTGGATAAGCCATTCCCCACTTGGCTGCGGCATCTGCATCGGCTTTTATTACATCGGGGTGACCTGCAAGGCCAAGATAGTTGTTCAAACTCCAGACAAGGTGTTCCTTGCCGAGAAACATCATCTTATTCGAAATTGGCCCTTCCAGCTTTGGGAATGCGAAATAACCATGGGCTTTAGCCATGTATTTCCCTAAGGCTCCCGGTGCGGTTTTAATTTTATTGAAAATATCCATATCAAATCCTTCTTAATTTTTAAAAACGGCAAAACTATGACTATTCACAGGCATATTCAAATATAGTTTTAAAATAATTTCAACAAAATGAGGTTGATTGACTAATTTATAAGAAGTTATAAATAAAAAGCGTTTCGATTCCCATGGAAATAATTTAAGGTTTTTTACGTTTTTAATTCTCGATTAATTACCGTAATTTTGCGCCCATGTTTAAAAAAACATCATTATACATATTAATCGTCTTGTTTTCAGCGGTTTTACCTTCTTGTAGCAAGTATAGTAAAATCTCAAAAAGCCAGGACTTTAAGTATAAATATGAAAAAGCAATGGAGTATTATGAGCGTGAAGATTATTATCATGCTTTGAACCTCTTTGACCAGGTCATTCCGTTTTATCGTGGAACCGATGAAGCTGAAGATATTGCTTACAAATATTCCTATGCATATTACTACCAAAAGGACTATATATTGGCCAGTTATTATTTTGACCGCTTTGCAAAAACTTTTCCGAGAAGTGAAAAAGCAGAAGAAGCCTCGTTTATGACTGCCTATTGCAAGTATTTGGATTCGCCGGTTTACAGCCTCGACCAAACGAATACCTATGAGGCCATAAACGGTTTACAGCTTTTTATCAATGCTTATCCCAAGAGTTCCCGACTTGAAGAATGCAATGCCCTGATCGACGAGCTCCGGGAAAAATTGCAGAAAAAAGAATTTGAAACGGCAAAGTTGTACCTTAAAATGAGGAAATATAAGGCAGCGGTTACATCTTTTGATCAATTGCTGAAAGATTATCCCGATACCAAGATGAAGGAAGATGCCATGTTTTATATGATACAGGCATATTATTTTTACGCATCAAAAAGCGTGAGGTCAAAACGGCAAGAGAGATATGCCGAAGCCATGGATACATACAACAACAACACATTTATTACATTATATCCCGATAGCAAACACAACAAAGACATTAAGTATATGACCGATCGGGCAAGGAAACAATTAGATAATATTGAAGAAAGAAATTAATAAGATCATAATGGATTATAAAAAAGTTAAAACAGAAACTGAAGCGATTACCCGTACCATCCGTGAATTTGATGACCCTACGGGAAATATCTACGAATCAATTGCCATTATTTCAAAAAGGGCCAATCAGATTTCCCTTGAAATGAAGGAAGAACTCAGCAAAAAAATCCAGGAGTTTGCCACGACACAAGACAACCTTGAGGAGATTTTCGAGAACCGGGAACAAATTGAAGTGGCCCGTTTTTATGAGCGCCTTCCAAAGCCCACACTGATTGCCGTCCAGGAGTTTATGGACCGAAACACTTATTTCCGTAACCCGGAAAAGAGCAAAATTGATGAATTTTAACAAAAAATGTTAGAAGGAAAAAAAGTCCTGATTGGTGTAACCGGTAGTATCGCTGCCTACAAGGTGCCTTTTCTCGTTCGGCTGCTTAAAAAAGAAGGTGCGGAGGTGAAGGTGCTTGTTTCGGAAGCAGCAAAGGATTTTGTGACCCCTTTGACACTTTCCACCCTTTCTGGGAATCCGGTCTTGTCCGGTTTTTTCGATGAGTCAACGGGCAAATGGGAAAGCCATGTGGATTTGGGCAATTGGGCCGATGTTTACCTTATTGCACCTGTTACGGCCACCACGCTTGGGAAACTGGCAAATGGCATTGCGGACAACCTGCTTATTGCTGTTTATCTTGCTGCCAAGTGCCCTGTCTTTTTTGCCCCTGCCATGGACCTCGATATGTTTCATCACCCATCTACGGCAAATAACATAAAAAAGTTGACGGCAATTGGCAATAAGCTGATCGAGCCCAGGGAAGGTGAACTTGCCAGTGGCCTGATAGGGGCAGGCAGAATGGAAGAGCCTGAAGCCATTGTTGAACGGCTTTCCGTTTTTTTCGATAAAAAAAAAGACTTCGCCAATAGAAAAGTCCTGATTACCGCCGGGCCAACTTATGAAGCCATTGATCCCGTCCGCTTTATTGGAAACCATTCCTCAGGGAAAATGGGATTTGCAATTGCCGAAGAGCTTGCCGAGAGAGGGGCTCGTGTAATTCTTGTCGCAGGACCGGTAAGTATTGGAACCTTTCACGAGAACATCAAACGGATTGATGTTAAATCAGCCGAAGAAATGTACAATGCCTGTATGTCCTGTCATTCGGATGTTGACATCGCCATTCTTACGGCAGCGGTAGCCGATTATTCCCCAAAAAATGTCGCAAGGGAAAAGATCAAGAAAAAATCAAATTCACTCTCCATCGACCTAAAACCAACCAAAGACATTCTGGCTGAATTAGGTCGCAGAAAGACAAATGAACAGTTCCTTGTTGGTTTTGCACTGGAAACAGAGAATGAATTGGCAAATGCCAAAAAGAAACTGAAAAATAAAAACCTCGATTTTATCGTTTTAAATTCTTTGAAGGAAAAAGGGGCCGGCTTTGGTCACGATACCAATAAAATTACGATTATCGACAAACAACTGAAGGTGACACCTTTTGAATTAAAATCGAAACAAGCCGTTGCCATTGATATTGCAGATAGAATAATTGAATTGTTTTCGAGTTAAAAATAAACATATGCGAATTTTTGCCCTCATATTTTTTGTTGTTTTCACCTCAAATCTTTATTCACAGGAATTTTTGTGTTCGGTTGACGTGACCTCTACCCAGGTACAGGGCTCGGACAGGCAGGTGTACGATGACATGAAAAATGCCTTGATGGAGTTCATCAACAACAGGAAATGGACCAGTTACGATTTTAAGGTCGAGGAACGCATTGAATGTACCATGGTGATTACAATTATCGAAAGGGTTTCAACGGATTTGTTCAAGGCAAGGTTGAATATTGTTGCCAGCCGCCCTATTTTCATGTCATCCTATAATTCGCCCCTTTTGAATTACGTTGACAATAAATTTGATTTTGAATATGTACAGTTCCAGGCCCTTGAATACCAGGAGAACAATTTTTCCACCAACCTCACTTCCGTGGTTGCCTATTACCTATATATGATACTTGGCCTTGATTTCGATTCTTATTCCTTGTATGGGGGCACGCCGTTTTATGAAAAGGCAGAAGCAATCGTGAACACGGCACAAAATGAAGCTTTCGCAGGGTGGAAGGCATTTGAAAGTAATAAAAACAGGTATTGGTTCGTGGAAAATTATACAAATAACTCATATGCCGATTTACGCAAGTTCCTTTATGATTATCATCGCCTTGGCCTGGATTTGATGTCGGACAAAACGGAGCAGGGAAGGCAAAAAATACTTTCTTCTTTGTCATTACTGAAAAATATCCATGATGACAAGCCGGGTTTGTTTGCCCTGAAACTGATACTGGATGCAAAAAACGATGAGATCGTAAATATTTTCAAAGGGGCAAACCCCAAAGAAAAGACCGATGCCATCAATATCATGAAGGATATCGACCCGGCAAATACTTCCAAGTATTCCAAAATAAATGAGAGGAACTAGGATAGCTTTTGCAAAAACAATATCCATTATTTTTTTCTATCTTTGGCCGCCTAAAGTTTAATTCAGAAAAGGCCTTTCCCGGCAATTCAAATTCATGATCACACACTTGTCCATAAAAAATTATGTACTTATCCAATTACTTGAAATAGAGTTTGGAAAGGGTTTGTCCGTCATTACCGGGGAAACCGGGGCCGGAAAATCCATCCTGCTTGGGGCTTTGGGGCTTATCCTCGGAAAAAGGGCCGATACGGGTGTTTTGCAAAACAAAATGGAAAAGTGCATCATCGAAGGGACTTTTGAGATTGCTAATTATTCCTTGAAAGGTTTTTTTGTTCAATACGACCTTGATTATGATGCGACAACTTATTTACGTCGTGAAATAAACCCAAACGGGAAATCAAGGGCATTTATAAATGATTCGCCCGTAGGCCTGAACATCTTAAAGGAATTGGGCTCACGACTGATTGATATCCATTCTCAACACCAAACCATCACGATCAACAATGCCGGTTTCCAAATGGCCGTTGTGGACGGTTTTGCCGGGATACAAAAGGAAGTAGCAGGTTTTTCCAAACGTTTCAGTGAATATAAAAACCTGAAGGGGAAACTGCTCGCACTTCGGGAGAAGGAAATAAAAGCCAAGGCAGAAAAGGATTATTTTTCTTTTTTGTTGAATGAACTGAGTGAAGCTAATTTGCAGAAGGATGAACAGGGAAAGCTTGAGAATGAATTAAAGATACTGAACAATGCAGAAGAAATAAAGGCCGGATTGTTTTCTTCTTCACAAATTTTGCAAGGCGAAGATGAAGGTGTGATCAACCAGATTTCGTTGGTTAACAATACATTGGCGGCCCTTGCAAAATTTGGGGAAAGTTTTGATGAAATTGCAAAAAGGATAAATAGTTGCCTGATAGAGTTGCGGGATATTTCAACGGATATTTCCCAAATGGAAGAAGAGTCTGGTTATGACCCGGCCCATATCGACCAAATAAGCAGCCGTTTGGACAAGATTTATTCACTCCAGCAAAAGCACAATGTAAATACGACTGAAGGACTCCTTGAAATAATGGAGGAACTCGGGCAAAAGATGAAATATATTGTTTCCATTGATTCTGAAATTGAAAAAACCAATAAACAGCTCGTAAAATCAAATGAGGGTATTCATCGTCTTGCGGCAGGGATTTCGACAAAAAGAAAAGCGGTTTTCAAAGAAATTGAAAAGGAGGTGATTCGCGTTATTTCTTTCCTTGGGTTGTCGGATGCCCGCTTTGCCATCGCACATAAAACAATTGATGAGCCTGACAAAACCGGTATGGATGAGATCAGGTTCTTGTTCAACGCAAATAGGGGAGGGGAGTTGAGCGAATTGTCGAAGGTGGCCTCGGGAGGGGAAATATCAAGATTGATGTTAGCAATAAAATCCTTAATTTCGCAAAAAAACTTATTGCCCACTATATTGTTTGATGAAATAGACAGTGGGATATCGGGCAACATTGCCGACAAAACGGGTACAATTCTTTCGGAACTCGGAGTTGTAATGCAGGTAATAGCAATTACCCATTTGCCACAGATAGCGGGCAAAGGAAATGCACATTATCTTGTTTATAAAGAAACAGACGGGGAAACCACTACATCGCACATAAAAAAGATGTCGCCCGATGAACGCATTTTTGAAATTGCCAAAATGATAAGTGGTCAGGATGTGACCTCATCTTCTGTTGAGGCAGCCCGGCAATTGTTGAATAATTAGAATTGGATAGAAAATTACAGAAAACAATGTTCAAAAAGCAAATAATAATCAAGGTATGATTAAACAATTTCGAAATTTTGGGACAAAAGCTTGAAAGTTTGGGATTTTACGATTTGGGATTTATTTGTATTTGGTTTTTTGATTTTTGGAATTTTCTTCAAATACTGGATTAATTTGAAAATAAAAACAAAACTATATGGCTTATAACTTATTAAAAGGGAAAAAAGGGATTATTTTCGGAGCCTTGGACCATCATTCAATTGCCTGGAAAGTAGCCGAAAAAGCTTATGAAGAAGGGGCAAGGTTTGTATTGACAAATACGCCAACTGCCATGCGTTTTGGCGAAATAGATGAACTTGCCAAAAAATGCAATGCAACGATAATCCCGGCCGATGCAACGAGTGAGGCTGATTTGGAAAACCTGATTGAAAAATCCATGGAAATCATGGGCGGGAAACTGGACTTTATCCTTCATTCCATTGGGATGTCGATAAACGTGCGGAAGAAAAAAGTTTACAATGAACTGAATTATGATTTCTTTCATAAGACCCTGGATATTTCAGCAATTTCCTTTCACAAACTTATGCAAATCAGTTATAGGCACGATGCCATTAACGAATGGGGGAGTGTGGTCGCTTTGTCGTACATTGCTGCCCAACGTGTGCTTTATGGATACAACGATATGGCGGATGCCAAAGCCTTGCTGGAATCCATTGCCAGGAGTTTTGGTTATATTTATGGGCGCGAAAAGAAAATCAGGGTGAACACGATTTCGCAATCGCCAACAAGGACAACGGCCGGAAAGGGAGTAAAAGGGATGGATGGCCTAATGGATTTTACCGATCGTATGTCGCCCCTCGGGAACGCTTCGGCAGAAGAATGTGCCAATTTCACCATCGCGATGTTTTCGGATTTAACGAAGAAGATCACTATGCAGAATATCTTCCATGATGGTGGTTTTTCCAGTATGGGCATGAGTATGCGTGCCATGAAGCAGTATAACAAAAGCCTTGACAACCCAATTGAAATAGAATAGGAAATAAATCAAATATAAATTATAAAAATAAAACTCGATTATGATTGATTTTAGTTTAACGAATGAACAATTAGGGATAATTGAAAAATACAAAGATTTTTCTGACCGTTACATGTTGCCAAACAGTTTGAAGTATGATGAGCTGGCCGAATTTCCCTGGGATGTGGTAAAAGCTGCATACGATGAGGGTATAATGAACGGGCCCATGTCAAAGATTTATGGCGGACACGAACACAGTCTCCTGGATGGGGCACTTGCATCCGAAGAATTGGGCGCGGGTTGTGTGGGTATCGGAATCTGTATTGATGCCAATACGTTGGCCCTGACCCCACTTTACATTGGTGCAAACGAGGAACAAAAGAAGAAATTCTTTGGCCTGATAAACGAAGTGAAAGGGGTTGCCGCTTATTGCCTTACCGAGCCCAATGCCGGTTCCGATGTGCAGGGCATTAAAACCACGGCCATCAGGAAAGGTGACAAATATATTATAAATGGGGAAAAGCGTTTTATCACAAATGCGGAAGTGTCAACGTTCATGACGGTTTTTGCCATTACCGATCCCGAGAAAGGTTCACGTAGCCTTACAGCTTTTCTGGTCTCTTCCGATAGCCCTGGAATTGAGTTTAAACCACATTTGAACAAGATGGGGCAAAAGGCATCTGTTCAAAATGAGATTGTATTTACCGATGTGGAAGTGCCTGTTGCCAATAGGATAGGTGAGGAGGGATATGGGTTTATTTTTGCCATGAAGACCTTCGATCGAACACGTACCGGTGTTGCTGCATTAAGCATTGGAAATGCGCGGGCAGCTTACGAAACAGCAAAGAACTGGACAAAGAACAGGAAGCAGTTTGGAAGGCCGATCGCTTCCAACCAGGCAATTGGGTTTATGCTTGCCGATATGGCCACAAAAGTGGAAACAGCCCGTATGATTACCTGGTACGCTGCCTGGGCTTACGACCATGACAAAAAGAAATTGAACAAGCTTTCGGCCATGTCGAAACTTTATGCTTCCGATATTGGGATGGAAGTTACCACCGATGCGGTTCAGGCCATGGGCGGCGATGGTTACACATGGGAATTTGGCGTGGAAAAAAGGATGCGCGATGCAAAACTTTGCCAGATTTATGAAGGGACCAACCAAATCCAAAGATTGGTAATCTCAAAAGGTATTTTGAAAGAATAAGTTTTGATTTTTATCATGAAGAACAAAAAAACCGTAATCATTATGATTACGGTTTTTTTGTTTTATGGCATCATGGTTTAGAAAGCTTTTGGTTTAAAACTGTTTTTATTGACGATCGATGAACTATTGCCCGTTGCCCTGATAACAAAAAAGCCCTGGTTTTCTGCCATCCGTTCACTTGCCCCTTCGGCAATAATGAAAGCCATTGCACCGTAGATATGTTTGTCATTGTATTCGGGCATGAATTGTTTTGCTTTCCACAATTTTTCATGAAAATGGTTCACATCCTGTACCCGTAATGTTGTTTTAACTTCAACAATTACTATTTCTTTCCCGTTAATGGCTATGATGTCGAATTCGAAATTTTGCCCCTTATGGTTTCCTTTTACACGTTGAATGGTTTTTTCAACTTGAATTCCCCGATGGTTCAATATGTTAACAAGATCCCCTTCAACCAGGGATTCAACTAATTTCCCCCATTGTGATGTAAAAAGGGCTGACAGTTCTTTAATTTTCTTGTCCGTTTCTTTGAATTGCTTGTCGGTTTCTTTGAATTTCTTGTCCGTTTCCTGAAACATTTGCCACACCTGATCAAAACCAACAGGTCTGCCGTATTGCCCTAAAGGTTCATTAACCGTATTGTCTTCCATTATTGTTTTGTTTAAATGCAAAGATAATGAAACAAATCCAAATTAAAGTGAACCAAGCCAGCAATTTCCAAATTCGCACCTCTTTGTAAATTTGTATTGAAATAATGCTACTTTTGCCGCCCAATAAAAAACACTATCCAATTGGGGGTTATTAGTTGCGCCAGGTTGGTGTTGTCACCAACTTGATTTAATATAAAATTTAGATATATGATTACTGTTTCGAACCTTGCCATCCAATTTGGGAAAAAGCCCCTTTTTTCTGATGTCAACCTAAAGTTTACCGCCGGAAATTGCTATGGTGTGATTGGTGCCAATGGAGCCGGAAAATCCACCATCCTGAAAATAATTGCTGGGGAATTGGATGCCACAAGGGGAAGTGTTATGATTGGTTCAGGGGAAAGGCTTTCGGTATTGGAGCAGGACCATTATAAATTTGATGAATTTAAAGTGTTGGATGCCGTATTGATGGGCCACAAAGAAATGTGGGAACTGGCAAAGAAAAAGGACGCCATTTATGCAAAACCCGATTTTTCGGAAGCCGATGGGATGCTGGCCGGAAAGCTGGAAGATGATTTTGCGGCCATGGGCGGATGGACTGCCGAAAGCGATGCAGCCGAATTGTTGAGCGGCCTCGGTGTAAAGGAAGACTTGCACCACAGGCCCATGAAGGAATTGGGCGGAAAGGAAAAAGTCCGGGTCTTATTGGCACAGGCTTTATTCGGAAACCCTGATAATTTACTTTTGGACGAACCCACCAACGATCTTGACCTCGAAACGGTTTTGTGGTTGGAAAACTATCTTGCGAAATTTGAAAACACGGTAATCGTTGTTTCCCACGACAGGCACTTCCTTGATAATGTGTGCACCGATATCGTGGATATTGATTTTGCAAGGATACGCATGTTCTCGGGGAATTATTCTTTCTGGTACGAATCGAGCCAATTGGCCCTTAGGCAAAAAACAGCGGCCAACAAAAAGTCCGAGGAAAAACGAAAAGAGCTCCTGGCATTTATTTCCCGTTTTAGTGCAAATGTGGCCAAATCAAAACAGACAACCAGCCGTAAAAAAATGTTGGTGAAATTGAAAGTGGATGATATCGAACCTTCCACAAGGCGTTACCCGGGGATAATTTTTCAACCTGAACGCCAGGCCGGAAACAATATCCTGGACATCGAAAACCTAAGTGCCGAGACCAATGGTGAAGCTTTGTTCAATAAAATTACTTTCACGGTAAATAAAAACGACAAGATTGTCATCTTATCAAAAGATAGCAGGGCAATGACCTCATTGTTCAGGATTATCAAGGGTGAGGAAGAAGCAAAAGGGGGGACTTGCAAATGGGGCGTTACCATCAGCAATGCCTATTTGCCCATGGACAATTCGGGCTATTTTCAGAAAAACCTTACTTTGATTGATTGGATTGCCCAGTATTCTGACAATACGGACGAAATGTTCCTCAGGGGATATTTAGGGAAAATGTTGTTTTCGGGGGAAGATATCCAAAAGAAAACGAGTGTTCTTTCCGGAGGGGAGAAAATGCGCTGCATGATTTCACGGATGATGTTGGAACACCCCAATTTCCTGATCCTTGACCATCCAACGAACCATCTGGACATGGAATCCATACAGGCCTTCAACAACAATATGAAAAATTATCCCGGGCAAATATTGATGGCTTCGCACGACCACGAATTTATCCGCAGTGTATGTAACCGTATTATCGAAATCGGCCCAAATGGAATGATCGATAAATACATGGACTTCGAGGAATACCTTGCAGATGAAGGATTAAAAGAGAGAAGGGCGGAATTGTACTGATAATGGGAATCATTTGGTTGGAATAAATGAGCAATGACAAAAACAAGATTGAATTTCTCATAATGCAGGAATTGAACAATTGATGGGCAATACTATCTGATAATCTTGAAAAGATTGAACCTTACGAGTACAATGGTTTGGGATAAATGCCGACTTTGGGATTTATTTATTTTTATCCTTTGCTTACTGTCTTTTCCTTGCACAAAAAAAAGAGACTTTCGTATGAAAACCTCTTTTTTTTCGCCCTTGTGATTTGAATGAAGTTCAATTAAAAGCAATACTTGTTTTCGTCCAGAAGCTTTTCGGCGATATTGCGCCTTGCCCTTTTTGTGTTCATTGGTTTTACGTTTGTGAAATGATCGATACGGTCGAGCATGATTTTTTGCTCTTCACCTTCCACAAAGGAATTGATGGCATCTTTGGCCGCTTTGTTGATATTACATGCGGAATCGTAAATATAAACATCCAACATATCTTTGTACAGTTTCACAGCCTCTTCACCTTTCATCCCGTGGAGTTTTTCCACACGTAATTCTGCTGATTCCGATCCATAGGCCATCATAATCACATCTGAGATATCCGAAAGGATTTCCTGTTCCGAAATAAATTTCCTGTCCATTTTATCCGACAAAGTCCCCATTAACAAAATGGCCACCTTTTTGAAATTGGAAACATAGTATTTCTTCTCGGCAAAATAGTCATTTTCGGGAATGGGCGAATCAGCTTCATTGTCCAGGTTTTTAATGATTGAATTGGCATAACGGACCATATCAAAACCTGTTTTCAAGGCCTTTTTAATGGTTGTATCGGAAACAAGTAAACGGTTGATTTCGTTGGTCCCTTCAAAAATCCGGTTTATCCGTGAATCGCGGTAAGCCCTGTCCACATCGGTTTCTGCCGAAAAACCCATACCGCCAAATATCTGAACAGCTTCGTCAACCACATAGTTGAGTGCTTCGGACCCAAATACTTTCATGGCAGCTGCTTCGATGGAATACTCTGCGATACCATCAATGGTAGCCGCCTGTTTCCCTTTTCCTTCCTCCAACAGCATTTCGATCATTTCATCAATGTTCTTGCTGATCCTGAAAACCGCTGACTCGGTCACCCATGTCCTGATGACCTGTTCGGCAAGTTTGTATTTTATGGCTCCAAAATTCCCGATTGTCTGGCCAAATTGCTTTCTTTCGTTTGCATAGTTCACAGATTGTGTAATTGCCCTTTGCGCAGCACCCAGAACAGTTCCGCCAAGTTTGATCCGGCCCATGTGGAGGATGTTCAGTGCAATCCTGAACCCTTGGCCTCGGCGGCCCAAAAGGTTTTCGACCGGGACTTTTACATCGTTGAAGAAAAGCTGAACGGTGGAAGAACCTTTGATCCCCATCTTTTTTTCCTCCGGGTTTATGACAACTCCTTCCGATTTGCTTTCAACGATAAAGGCACTCAGGACACGGTCGTTGTCAATTTTGGCAAATACGGTAAAAACATCGGCAAAACCGCCATTGGTAATCCACATTTTCTGTCCGTTCAAAATATAGTGTTTCCCATCTTCTGACAGAACAGCTTTTGTGGAACCTGAATTTGCATCCGATCCGGCATTGGGCTCGGTCAGGCAATAAGCAGCTACCCATTCACCGGTTGCAAGCTGTGGCAGATATTTTGCTTTTTGTTCATCGTTTCCATAATAAACAATGGGCAATGTACCAATTCCCGTGTGTGCCGAATAGGCAACCGAAAAAGAATAGCCGGCCCCCATGGCAGCACTTGCCAACATGGACGTTACAAAACTTTGTTCAAAGCCTTCATATTCCTCCGGCACCGAAATCCCAAGTAATCCAAGTTCACCTGATTTCTGTATCAAACTCCTCATCAATCCTTTTTCCTGACTATCAATCCTGTCAAGGATCGGATACACTTCAGTTTCCAGGAAATCCACACAGGTCTGGGCTATCATCATTTGTTCTTCGTCCAGCTCCTCAGGAATGAAAATATCTTCGGCTTTCGTTTCTTTAATGAGGAATTCACCTCCTTTTACAATCTTCGATTTGTCCATATTCTTTTTCGTTTTAAAATTGCGGCTAAATTATAAAATATTTTAACAAAAATAATTCTGTATAGAAGAGAGCTTACTTGTAATTGGAAAGCTGCAATTCTTGTGTTGAACAAAAACAAAACGCCCTCCTGTCGGTAAAATTATCAACAGGAGGGCATTATCAATATCAAGTTAAATATGTTGGGAGTTACTTACTGTCCTTATTCTCCAACAATTTCGTCGCAGGGACAATGGTAATCTTTAATTCTTCCCCGCCTTCTTCATAGTCAACAATTATTTCAGAGCCATCGCTCAGGTTTGAACGGATGATTTCTTCAGCCAGGTTATCTTCGATATATTTCTGGATCGCCCTCTTTAAAGGACGGGCGCCATATTGTTCGTCCCAGCCTTTTTCAACGATAAAGTCCTTGGCATCTTCCGTAACTTCGATTTTATAACCCAACTCGATAACACGTTTAAAAAGGTGCTTCAATTCAATATCGATAATCTTATGGATTGCTTCCCTTTCGAGGGAATCAAAAATTACCACATCGTCGATCCGGTTCAGGAACTCGGGTGCAAAGGCCTTTTTCAGTGCATTTTCGATAACGCCCCTTGTATGTGAAGACTTTCCGGCAGCTTTTGCCAATGTATTAAAACCAACGCCTTGTCCAAAATCTTTCAATTGCCTCGAACCGATGTTGGATGTCATTATAATGATCGTATTCTTAAAATCAACTTTCCTCCCTAAACTATCGGTCAGTTGTCCATCATCCAAAACCTGCAACATCAAATGGAACACATCGGGATGTGCTTTTTCAATTTCGTCCAGGAGAACGATGGAGTAGGGCTTCCTTCTTACTTTTTCGGTCAATTGCCCGCCTTCTTCATACCCCACATATCCCGGAGGCGCCCCGACCAATCTTGAAACAGCAAACTTCTCCATGTATTCGCTCATGTCAACACGGATAAGGTTTTCCTCGGTGTCAAAAAGATATTTTGATAAAACTTTTGCAAGATGGGTTTTCCCCACACCCGTTGGCCCAAGGAAAATAAAGGTGCCAATGGGTTTGTTCGGGTCTTTCAACCCTGCCCGGTTTCGACGGATAGCCTTTACTACTTTTTTAATTGCATCGGCCTGTCCTATAACAGATTCGGCCATGTCATCTTCCATGCTCACAAGGCGGTCGCTCTCGTTTTGTGCAATCCGTTGAACCGGAACGCCCGTCATCATGGCAATGACTTCGGCAACATTTTCTTCCGAAACGCTTTCCCTGTTTATCTTTGATTCTTCTTCCCAGCGTTTTTTCTCCCTATCGAGGTCTTCCTGTAATTTTCTTTCAATATCCCGGAACTTGGCCGCTTCTTCAAATTTTTGATTATTGATTGCGCCGGTTTTGTTTTTCCGTGTTTCTTCAATCCTGTTTTCGATATCGATTATTTCCACGGGAACATGGATATTGGTGATATGTACGCGCGAACCTGCTTCGTCCAATGCGTCAATTGCCTTGTCCGGTAAATACCTGTCGGTTATATAGCGGGTTGTAAGGCCAACACAGGCTTTGATCGCCTCATCGGAATAAGTTACCATGTGGTGGTCTTCATATTTCTCTTTGATGTTGTTCAAAATCTCAACGGTCTCCTCCGGGGTTGTTGGATCGACCAAAACCTTTTGGAAACGCCTTTCAAGAGCTCCATCCTTTTCAATGTACTGGCGGTATTCGTCCAGTGTGGTTGCACCTATACATTGCAGATCGCCACGGGCAAGTGCCGGTTTGAACATATTGGAAGCATCCAGTGAACCCGAGGCATTCCCGGCCCCGACTATTGTGTGGATTTCATCAATAAAAAGAATGATCTGCGGGTTTTTCTCCAGTTCATTTAAAACTGCCTTCATCCGCTCTTCAAACTGTCCGCGGTATTTTGTCCCGGCAACAAGGGAAGCGAGGTCAAGCGTCACAATACGTTTATTGAACAATGCCCGTGAAACTTTCCGGTCAACTATTCGCAGTGCCAGACCTTCTGCAATTGCCGATTTGCCAACACCGGGCTCACCTATTAAAATAGGATTGTTCTTTTTCCTTCGGCTTAAAACCTGGGCAATCCGTTCCAGTTCCCTGTCGCGTCCAACGATGGGGTCGAGGCGGCCTTCTTCGGCGGCTTTCGTCATGTCCCGCCCGAAATTATCCAGTACCGGGGTTTTTGATTTTGAATCCGCAATCTTCTTGATATTACCACCAAAGCCTTTTCCTTTTCCCCCTTCGGGTTCTTCATCGGAAGCAGTTCCGCCGGGCAATTCGTCTTTCGGGTCAAAACCAATCCCGCTTGTATCGCTATTTGAGATAATGGCTTTCAGTTCATCCTTCACGGCTTCATAATCAATGCCATGTCTTCCGAAATTTTTTGTGACAATATTGTCATTGTCTTTAAGGATGGCAAGTAGCAAATGTTCGGTTCCAATTAGGTCGCTATTGAATAGTTTTGCTTCGAGATAGGTGATCTTAAGGGCTCTTTCCGCTTGTTTTATCAAGGGGATATTGTCCAATGATTTTACTTTTTTCTTTTCGGGTTCTGCAATGGCCACTTCTATTTCTTTTCTCAGATTGCCTAAATCAAGATTAAAATACGAAAGTATTTGAATAGCCATTCCTTCGCCTTCACGTATTATTCCAAGGATGAGGTGTTCAAGTCCTATATAATCGTTTCCAAGCCGAATGGCTTCTTCCCTACTGTAAGAGAGCACATCCTTGACGCGTTGTGAAAATTTCGCTTCCATAAAAAAATCAAATGAATTGTTGATGACTTTCCATCAAAATTTGTTTATTTTGAATATAACGGTTCAAAATCCTATTAGTTTGTCTTTTGGTGGAATTTATTTTGTTCCCACTTAACAAAAATCCAGCCTAAGTCATTGTTAACTAAATGCTAATGACACAATGTCTTTTTTCTCAAATGTAGATACAAAAGTACGGAAAATCGGCCAATGTGTCCTTTTTTATTAACATCACCATGTTAGTAATAAAATGGGCTAAAAAACGCCCGTGGTTTATCAATTATTGCTACATTCGTAAACTTTATTTAAAAAATGTAATCAACTGTAATTGAAGGAATAATATATGGAAAATTTGCAAAATGGAGAACGGATTCATAAGGTGAACATCGAAAATCAAATGAAATCGGCTTATATTGATTATTCAATGTCGGTTATCGTGTCAAGAGCTTTGCCTGATGTCCGTGATGGGTTGAAACCTGTTCACAGGAGAGTATTGTTTGGAATGCTTGAGTTGGGCGTGATGTCCAACAGACCTTATAAAAAATCGGCAAGGATAGTAGGGGAGGTCCTTGGGAAATTCCATCCCCATGGTGATACATCGGTTTATGATGCAATGGTGCGGATGGCCCAGGATTGGTCGTTGCGCTACCCCTTGGTTGACGGACAAGGGAACTTTGGTTCCATGGATGGTGACAGGCCAGCAGCCATGCGATATACAGAAGCCCGTCTTCGTAAGATTTCTGAGGAATTGCTTGCGGATATCAATAAAGATACCGTGGATATGCAATTGAACTTTGATGATTCCTTAAAAGAGCCGACTGTTTTACCGGCTAAGGTGCCCAATCTGCTTATTAATGGGGCTTCGGGCATTGCCGTTGGGATGGCCACTAATATGCCGCCCCACAATCTTGCCGAGGTAATTGACGGTACCATTGCCTATATTGATGATAGTGAAATCACCATATCGGATTTGATGCAATACATCAAGGCCCCGGATTTCCCTACCGGTGGTATAATCTATGGTTACGAAGGGGTTCGCAGTGCTTTTGAAACGGGCAGGGGGCGTGTAATGATGCGGGGTGAAGCAGTGATTGAAGAGACGGAGAGCGGAAGGTCGAGGATTATTGTGTCTTCGGTACCTTATCAGGTGAACAAGGCCGAAATGATAAAAAAGACAGCGGACCTTGTGAATGACAAAAAAATTGAAGGTATTTCGGATATCCGGGATGAATCGGACAGAAATGGCCTTCGTGTGGTTTATGAAATGAAAAGGGATGCCGTTCCCAATGTCATCCTTAACAAACTCTACCAATACACAGCCCTACAAACTTCATTCAGCGTCAATAATATTGCCCTTGTCAAAGGGCGTCCGCAGATGCTCAACCTGAAGGACATGATCCAATACTTTGTGGAACATCGCCATGAAGTCCTGATCAGGAAAACAGAATACGAACTGAGGGAAGCCAGGAAAAAGGCCCATATCCTTGAAGGGCTTATTATTGCCCTTGACCATATTGATGCGGTTATTGCGTTGATTCGCGCATCGCGCACACCCGAGGAAGCACGCAATGGCCTGATGGAACAGTTTAAGCTTTCCGAAATACAGGCCCGGGCTATCCTTGATATGCGTTTGCAGAAACTTACGGGATTGGAACAGGATAAGCTGAAAGCAGAGTATGAAGAGATCATGAAGTTGATTGAGCATTTGGAAGAAATCCTTGCCAATGAAGAACTCCGGATGAACATTATCAAGGATGAGCTGATGGAAATCAAAGAGAAATATGGTGACGAAAGACGTTCAAAAATAGAATATACTGCCAAGGATTTTAATATTGAAGATACTATCCCAGATGAAGAAGTGGTGATTACTATTTCGCATCTTGGCTATGTGAAACGGACTGCTTTGAGCGAATACCGCCGCCAGAACAGGGGAGGGACCGGGGCACGCGGAAGCAGTACCCGCGGCGAAGATTTCCTCGAGCACCTTTACATTGCCACTAACCATAATTATATGCTTTTCTTTACCGAAAAAGGGCAGGTATATTGGTTGAGGGTATTTGAAATCCCTGAAGGTTCCAAAACATCCAAAGGACGGGCTATCCAGAATTTGATAAACATAGCAATGGACGATAAAGTGCGGGCCATTATCAATATCAAGAACCTTTCGGAGGAGGATTACATCAATAGTAATTTCATTACGCTCTGTACCAAAAAAGGGACAATAAAGAAGACAAGCCTGGAATCGTATTCAAGGCCGAGGGTGAACGGGATAATTGCCATCAATATCAAAGAAGATGATATTCTGTTGGAAGCAAGGCTTACGAGCGGGAATAGTGAGATTATAATGGCTCTTAAATCGGGTAGGGCAATCCGTTTCCCCGAGAGCAAAGTAAGGCCGATGGGCAGAAATGCTTCCGGTGTAAGGGGGATTAAACTGGCTGGCCCAAAAGACGAAGTAATCGGTATGATTTGTATTGAAGATGAAGAAAGCAACGTACTTGTCGTTTCACAAAAAGGTTATGGGAAACGTTCCTCTGTTGAAGACTACCGGATTACGAACAGGGGTGGAAAAGGTGTGAAAACCATCAATATCACCGAGAAAACCGGAAACCTGATTGCCATTAAGTCGGTTTACGACAATGATGATTTGATGATTATAACAAAGTCTGGGATTATTATAAGGCTGCCGGTTAGTGGAATGCGCGTGATGGGCCGGGCCACACAAGGCGTCAGGTTGATAAATATCAGGGAAGGGGATGCCATTGCAGCCGTTGCCCGGGTGGAAGTAGATGAAGCTGAAGAGCTGTTGACCGATGAAGAAGGTAATTTAATTCCAACGGATGAAAATCCCATCGAGCCTTTAGGGGAATCAGAACAACCTGAACCTCAAGAGCCAGATGAAGATTGATGAAAGTTGTAATTTAAGTATAGTTTGTAATTATTAAAAATGATTCCAAATTGGCGTGCTTTTTGAATTGGTTTGCCAATTAATTTTATTTTTGCCAAAATTTAGAAACAATTAAGAAATTAACATTATGAAAAAAATCGTTTTAGTAACTCTTCTGTTTTTTACCACAGCAATTGGTTTTTCACAAAAAAACATGGTTGTCAGTGCATATAACTATCATAAAAGTGGTAAACTTGATAAAGCCAAGGAAGCCATTGATAAAGCAAGCGTTCATCCCAAGACCGTTGCTATGGCCAAGACATGGTATTACAGGGGCAACATTTATATCGACATTTACAACAGCACGAACGAAGAGTATAAAAAACTGGACCCCGATGCTTTGAATAAAGCCTATGAAGCTTACAAAAAGGCATTGGAATTGGATACAAAGAAAACGTATTACATAGAAATCCTTGCCCGGATGCCTATCGTAGGGGAGTCGTTTTTCAACTATGGTGCCAATTTGTATAATGAGGGACAAACTGCGCTGGATGCCAAGGATACCGTTACGGCCAATTATGAATTTGGCAAATCTGTTAAAGCTTTCGAGAATGCATATCAAATATATAAAGATGCCGGGAGCGAAGATTCCTTGACCATCTATTACATTGCTGTTGCTGCCGAATTGGGACATGATTATGACAAAGCAAAAAAGTCTCTTGAAACATTGGTGGCCATGAATTACCCCGAGCCGGGTATTTACAGTTCACTTGCCGGCATTTATTACAACCAGGACAAAGATGCCGAAAAGGCTGCCGCCGTTTATGCTGATGGAAGGGGGAAATACCCCAACAACCTTAGCCTGCTCCTTAACGAAACCAACTTTTTACTGGCCAATAAGCAAACGAACAAAGCACTAAGTAATCTGGAACTTGCAGCCAAACTTGACACGACCAACGCTACTATCTTTTTTGCAATTGGTGCAAACTATAACCAAATCGTTGATGATTCCACTAGTACACCAGAAATGAAAGAGGAAGCATTTAACAGGACTATAAAGGCTTATAATAAAGCAATTGAGATCAGACCAGATTATTTTGACCCCAATTATAATATGGGTGCACTTTATGTTAATAAAGCTGCTATTTTAATTGATGAAGCAAATCAACTTCCATTTGAAGAACAAGCAAAATATGATGAATTGAAGGCAAAGGCCGATGAATATCTTGAAACTTGCTTGCCCTATTTGGAGAAAGCCCATCAGATTTTACCCGATGACATGAGTACCTTATATTCATTGAAAGAGATTTATGCACGATTGGGAAACGATGTTAAAACAAAAGAGATCAATACGCTGATTGATGCCCAGCATTAATTAAGAAAAAGGGGGGGGAAGCCATTGTTGTTTCCCTCTCTTTCTAAACATGCTATTTAACATAATATTAATTATTGGACTTTATGGGATATGTTTTCATTTCTAATAGATCTTGCTTTTGAAGTATTTCAAAAATATAGAGGGTTTCATCAATTCCTAATTTCCAACTCAATCCTGATCTTTTCTTTACCTCCCGAATGGGAAGAAATCCAAACTTCAGGTTTGAGATTCGTATTTTCCTTATCATAGGCCAATACATAAACTTCGATTTCCTTTCCAATACAGGATATATCCAAAGGAATAAAATAGGTATAGTTTGAATCTCTTTGGGCATTTACATATTCCCACGTATTAGATGGATAAGAAGCAGCCCTGTCTGGAGCGCCGATAAGTTGCCTGTCAATTTTAGCGGCAACATAAGCACCTTCGACACCATGTTTTCCGTTAATTGCAACGCTTAGATAACTGTTTTCGGCCAATTCATCCAAAACAAAGTTTGCTTTCCAACTTTTAACACATTTCATCCTATCCGAATGTGCAAATAAATTGGAAGCCTTCCATTTGCTACGATCCAATGGTTTCCCATCAAGATACCCTTCGATTTCGACAATCTGCCTTGGCTGGGATTTGAACCTGAGATAACGTGTTTTCTTATGGATATCGATGGTCATAGTTTTCCCGGCAAGATAGGTCAAGGTTTCCCAGGTTTTCAGGTCAGATGATATTTCAACATAATTGCCTTCCTCGGGCAGCAAAGGATGAAGTGAGAAATTGTCTGGTACATAAACCACTAATTTGTCCACATCGGTTATTTTGCCCAAATCCAACCTTAATGTACCCCCTTTTACCCGCATGTCGATGTCATATTTTGTGGAAGGCCAAAACCCGGTCGCCATATCTGAATCAAAAAGGTTTTTGTCCCAAACGCCCCTGTCCACAAATGTTCCTTGATGTTTTCTGATTGAAAAAAGCATTCCTGGCATTTTGCACCTCAGGGACATTCGTTTTGCCCGAACGGAACAAGGAACGAACCTCCAACGCATTGTTATCAGCAGAAAAAACCGTGGCCTCATACAAAGCTTCCGCATCATCCGGGATTTCGGTTTCTGTTAGATTGGCGATTTTCCGATGAGTAGGTAAACTTAACTTTTCGCCTTTAAATATCACATTCCGGCTTTTGCCTTTTACCAAATCATTATCTTCAATCCCGTTGATCTTAACGGATCTGTATTTTTTAAAACTGTCAAGCTTGATTGAAACTTCAGTACCCGGATTGCCAATTAAATCCATCAAGATGGATTTTCCCTCCACATTTCTGACAACATCAAATTTACTTCCTTTGATGAGGGGTTCATCGTAAGTTTCTACTGTTAGGATGAACAATGCCGACCGGAATGGTTCTACTGTAACACTTAGCGTTTCATTGCTTTCAAAGCTTCCAATAAAATTTTCATGGGGATGGAGCTGGATTATTTCAACCCTTTTATTCTTGGAAATCCCAATCTCTTCCGCATTGATTTCATAATCAACAGGGATCCAGGAAAGGTTGCGCAGGCTTATGATCCTTGTGTTGTTATCTCCACGTGAAACTGCGTACGGGCCGTATTTTTCTTCGGGCAGCACCTCCCCTTTTACAAGTATTTTCCCATATTTTCGGTGCAAATTAAAAATGCGTGCCAACTTTGGGAATTCATCATCCCTCAACAACCAAGGGTTTCCATATATCTCTGGCGCAAGGATCAGGCTTCGATTGAAAGCCTGAAGGATCAAATCGTCGTCCCAATTGTCCAAACAGGAAGAAAGACAAACCCCATGATCTTCTGTAAGCCGTTTAAGTTCTGGAACCAAACCCCTTGATATTGCCGCCGCCCGATGATGGGGCGCTGTGGTGTTATTGGTCATAAAAACATCGATATAGGTTTCAGCCCCGCCCCAGAGGAAAGTGGTTGCATACGCTTTTGCTCTTTCAAGTCCCAGGCGGTGGTTCAACAAGATCAAATCAGGGCTGTATTTCCTGCATTCCTGCATCATATGGATAAAGGCATCTTCTTTTTCCGGTCTTAACGGGCCACAAACCGCATCAAATTTAAAAAGTGCAAAATCATAATCACGGCACAATCCAAGCATCTGTTCTGTCCTTTCTTTTTCTTCTTCGTCAGTATCCCCAAATCCATCGGGACCGCCCCAAACCCCAAGCCGAATCCCAAGCTGGCTTGCTTTGTGGTAGATTGAATCAAATCCATAGGGAAACTGTTTTTTGAAACGGTCAGATTTCATGCTCCCATAAAAACGTTTTCCGTCAATGGCCCCTGCATCAAAAGCATAAATATCC
This sequence comes from Chlorobiota bacterium, assembly GCA_013151015.1. GTDB lineage: Bacteria > Bacteroidota > Bacteroidia > Bacteroidales > JAADJA01 > JAADJA01. The sequence goes on along the minus strand of JAADJA010000171.1, from coordinate 47,078 downwards.
AACTGCATCCCGTATCCTTCCCTTAACCACTTGAAAAAATCGAGGTTGATCTGGGTTTGTTTTTCCGTTGTCCCCTCATTGGTATTGTTTATCCAAGAAAAATACTGCGCTTTTGAAGGCGTCTGCTCATTGGCTCCGGGAAATACGGGTTCCTGGGAATAGGATTTGACGAGAAGGAGTAAAAAGACGATCGCAAAGCAGGAGAATTTGTTCATAATGAATTGGGTTTTAGAATCTATAAAAGCAAAGATAGATTTTTTCAGAAATGCAATGGAAATGTCAAGATGCCAAATTACAACAGGCTCATGCCCCGCATTAATAAGGCTCGTATTTAAAATATTTAACATACATTTCGGAATCGGGAGAATGTTTTATCCCATTCAAAACCGAATTGTTCAAGACCACCCTCATTTTATGCCCGTTGATTTTTTCAAGTATTTTGGCATCCCTGATCCCCCTCACAAAAATCCCGTCATAATATATCCTAATAAGGGCAGGACTCCATTCAAGACGGTATTTGAGAAAATTATTGGCCGGGTTTTTCAGGCCAAACCAATGCCTCTTCCCGCCAATGGAGCGGTTCTCCCCTCCTACCTTATAATGGACGTTGGTTTCCACGTTCCAGATTGACAAGGGGCTCCAGTTGAATTTCATATAATTGCCCTTCTTATTGGAATAGGCCTCAAGAATATCAATTTCGGGGGGCCAGGCATCCCATCCCCACATCCAGAATGCAGGCCATAGTTCTTTTCCCGTGGGCAGTTTGATCAAAGCCTCAAATTTCCCATAGCTGAATTTATCTTCACAATAAATCCGTCCAGACCCTGTGTTTATTGTAATCGGTTTCTCATTTGCCGGATAGAATTCACGGGGGTTATAATGGGTTTTTAGGACAAGGGTTCCCGATGGATCGGTTTTTACCGCAGAGGCATCGTACCATTCTTTTGTATCGGTTGGATGATACTCGTTGTCCCTGACGACCCAGGTCCTGTTGCTGAAATTGATGGTTTGCTTCTTCATTTGCCCAGTCTGTTTTTTTTCGGTTTTTTCTTTTTCTTTACGGGTTCCTTGAATTCATGGCGAAATTGAAGCCCTTCCTTTTCTGCTTTCTTCATCAACGATCGCCAGTCATCCGGCTCCTCCTCTTTGAAATCCAAGGCATTCTGATAATCCTTCTTAGAGATTTCCAGTCTTTGGATATTTTTCCCGAGGTTTTCTTCAATGCCGGCCAAAATTTCTTTTTCTTCGGAACTGCAAAACGAAACCGCCTGGCCCTTTTGGTTTGCCCGACCAGTACGGCCCACACGGTGAACATAATTTTCCAATGTTTCGGGCATATCGTAGTTCACCACATATTCCACATTCGGAATGTCGATTCCACGTGCGCTCACATCCGTGGCTATCAGGATTTTCAAATCACCGTTCCTGAAATTCCGCATTGTCCGTTCCCTTTCTTCCTGCAGGACATTGCTGTGAATTGTTTCTGTCAGGATATTTACCCTTTCCATTGCTTTTTTCACCCGTTCGGCACGCACTTTTGTCCTAACAAAAACCAATATTTTTGCTTCTGGGAAATTCCGTACCATATTTTCAAGGAAAAAACGCTTGTCGTCCATTTCAATAAATGCAACGGCATGTTCAATGTTTTTTGCAACCGGGTCTTTTGGGGAGATTTGAATACGGATTGGGTTGGTGACAAGGGAATAAGCAAGTTTCTTGATCTTTTCGTTAATGGTTGCAGAGAAGAAAAGCGTTTGCCGTTTTCTGGGAAGATGGCGCATTAAATCGCGGATATCTTTGATAAAGCCCAAATCGAGCATATGGTCGGCCTCATCCAAAACCAGGATTTCAACCCGTTTCAAACTAAGTGCCCCCTGACTCACCAAATCGAACATCCGTCCGGGAGTGGCAATCAAAATGTCCACCCCTTTTGAAAGCTGTTTGATTTGTGGTTCCTGATCGACACCACCGAGGATGCAAAAACTGCTCACGCGGGTATGTTTGCCCAAAGTGTTAAAAACGGATTCTGTTTGGAGGGCTAATTCATGTGTTGGTTCCATTATCAGGCATTTTACGCCATCCGACCTCCTTCCTTTGATTTTTCGTTCATTTAGAATATCCAAAACAGGAATGGCAAAAGCAGCAGTTTTACCTGTGCCCGTTTGTGCAATGGCCAAAACATCCTCTCCTTTTAAAATAGGTGGAATGGATTTAAACTGGATGTCGGTTGGTTTTTTATAACCAAGTTTGGAAATACTCTTTTTTATCCCTTCGGAAATACGGTATTGTTCAAATTTCATTTTTCGCAGATATGATGCAAAGATAAGAAATAGAGTATAACCCTGAATTGCAAAAAACAAAACTGCTGAAATCAAAAATCAAATAGGAAACCTGTTCTGATTCCATAATCATTAAAACAGTAAACTACGCATAGGCTTTTGTTTAATTACCCTGGGATTTCAAATTACAAATAGTTATTTGTGAATTGATACAGTAAGAATGAACGGATCTCAAAAATGGGACATTAGCCTTTAATTACCGCCAAAGGTGTTAGTTCCACCACAGTTTCAGCCAGGTCTTTTTGGTTTTCCATCACTCTGTCGATATCCTTGTAGGCACCGGGCGCTTCGTCCAGATCGCTTAAATTCCTGATTGCATGAACAATCCCTTTCTTGTTCATTGCAGAAATTTCGGCGTGGAAGTCAAGGGTTTTCCGTGCTTGTATCCTGCCCATTTTTCTGCCTGCACCATGCGAACATGACTTGAAACTTTCAGGGTTTCCCAATCCTTTTACAATATATCAAAGGGCAGGTTTGCAAGGTTCTTTGCCTGTGCAATTGCCCCCGGCTCCATGTCGTCCAACCATAATTTGATAGGGATCCGTTCTGTTGTGATTACTTGTTTCATGTTGTTAATTTTAAATTGCTGGCAAAGATCAAACACTATTACGCAGTCTTTTTGCGTACAGACGTTTTTCTTTTCTTAATTTTCTTATTGATCCTTTTCAATTCATCGTTGAGAAAGCTAATTTCTTCATTATCAATGGATATCAGCAAGGCCTTTTCAATAAGTTTCTTTGCCTTTTTAAAATCTGCATTTTTCTCAAAAACCAAGGCTTGCAATTGCAAGATACAACTTTGGCATATCCCCTTAATACTTTGTGCGTAAGTTAGTATTTTCCTTGCTTTTACTAAATCACCGAAATTGATCAATGCTTTTGGATAGTGGTAATAGGTTTCAAGGTAGTTCAAATCGTAGACCAATGCTTGTTCAAAATATTGAAAAGCCTTATCGTAGTCACGGATTTGCTCAACATAGAACATTCCCATTAAACAATGTGCGGCAGCATATTCATCATCATAGCTTAACGCATAGTTCAACGACTCGAGTACTTCTTCAAGGTTGTAGGGATAATTGTCCCTGGCCTTTACATAATATTGTGTTGCTAAATTATTCATTTTGTTTGTTGTTTTCCAAAAGTGGAATTTATTCGTGTCCTGACAAAGCAAAACTTGGTATAACGAAAGCTCAAAATAGAGCGGTAAATAAATTTAATTGAAATAATGTGATTAAAACTGCGGGACAGAAAAAATCCCGATCACATTGGATTGGGAATATCTATTTTTTAATAGAAAAGTGTTTTAAGCTTTCCCAAACTCCTGGACGATATGTATATTTAATTCCATCATAGTTGTGCCCTTTATTAAGAATTGAACAATAGCCATAGGGCGTGAACTGTGCGGCAAAGATAATTTGAATTATTTTAAAAATGCAAATTTATTTTTAAAGTGATGGATAATTTCCCCTCAAACGGGCAAATAATTGCATAGAAAAACAGATGGGATTAACTCCCATCTGCTTAATTAACTATTAACACAGCCTATTTCCCTGAAAAAATATCTTTCAACTGGTCAATAACCTGTCCGTTTCCCGATACTGTTATTTTTCCAATTTTGTCAGCTATTTTTTCCACATATTCCATCTCTTTCAATTTGAACAACATACTGTTGTCTTCCATCAATTTAGCGGTGTTCAACAAACTTCGGGTCGAAGCGGTTTCTTCCCTCCTTGTGATTATATTTGCCGTAATTAACTTAGCTTTGCAAAAAAACACTTACCCATGCTCAAATTAGGAGAACTCAATACATTAACAGCCTTAAGGCAAACCGACAATGGATTTTATCTGATTGATGAAGAATCGAACGAGGTGTTGTTGCCCAATAAATATATACCGGAAGGTTTTGAAACCGATAATTCAATCGAAGTGTTCCTTTTTAAAGATTCTGAAGACAGGATTACGGCCACTACCCTGGCCCCGCACATAAAGCTAAATGGGTATGCGGCACTTGAAGCCATTGACGTGAACGATAACGGGGCTTTTTTTGACTGGGGGCTTGAAAAGGATCTGATGGTCCCGTTTGCACAGCAATCCGAACCCATCAGAAAAGGTGATTTCCATATGGTTTATTTGTATTTGGACGAAAAATCACAACGGCTTGTTGGCACCACAAAAATCAGCAATACCCTCATCAAGGATGAAGTTGACCTTAAAATTGGTGACAAAGTTGATTTGCTTGCGTATGAAGAAACGGAAATCGGTATCAGTGTGATCATTAACCTTACATATCAGGGAATGTTGTTCAAAAATGAAATCTTCGAGGAGATAAACGTGGGTGATGAATTGGTTGGATATGTAAAGAAAATCCGCTCCGACAATAAAGTAGATGTCAGCCTGAACCGTTTTGGATATCGTGCAGTTGACGATAATGTTGAAAAACTCATGGCCGCCCTAAAAGCAAATGAAGGCTTCCTTGGCCTAAACGACAAGAGCTCCCCGGAAGCAATTTCCGAAAAACTAGGAATGAGCAAAAAGGTTTTCAAAAAAGCTGTGGGCGCTTTATATAAGCAAAAACGCTTGGAAATAAGCGAGGAAGGGATTAGGCTTATTGGGGGAAACAGAAAGTAAGGGAGCCATGTAATCTGTTTAAAACAAAAAAAAGCCCCGCTTCTGCGGGGCTCCCAAAAAATCTTTAATAAAAATAACTTAGGCCAATTTCACATCAACTGCGTTTAAGCCTTTTTTGCCCTCTTTGAGGTCATATGTTACCGCATCTTCATCTCTGATTTCATCGATTAATCCAGAAACGTGTACAAAATAATCCTGTCCTGTTTCATCGTCAACAATAAACCCAAAACCTTTGGACTCATTGAAAAATTTTACTTTACCTGTTTTCATTGTTTGTAATTGTAATTTATAATTTAATAATTGCGGCAAATGTACTAAAAAATCCTACAAGTCAAATATTTAATAAATTATTTGTGTTTTTCGGATTATTGCTGTTTCAAGTGGTTCACATTTTCTTCTGCAACAATGCGTACAATAAGTGCCTGTATGATTTGTTCCAGTTTGGAACCTTTGGAATAATCGGCGGCAGAGATGAAATCGGCCCGGTTTTGTTCGATCAGCTTTTCGCAAATTTGCTTGGGCGAGGGTTTGTCTTTCCGCTTGCGTTTTTTGGGATCATAGACCGCAATGGCCGTCCCTCCCTGGTATTTGATCATTTTCATGGCAGGCACATCGGTTTCCCCATCGCCGAGATAAATCATCCTTGAAAAGGGTATCGGGCGTTCGTGCATGTCCACGTATTTGTTGATTGTGGAATTATCGTAGGAATTATTGATCCCTTTGTTTATCCTGAAAAGGTATTGCGTCTTATTCGTGTAATTAATTGCCAGGGCAGGCCATTCGGCCACATCATTGGTATTGAAAACAAAGCCTGAGGCAAAAATATTCTTGAAATATTTGGCTATGCCCGTCCCCTCGATGATATCGCGAAGACCGGACGAGATAACATGGTGCTCGATTATTACGCCTTGCCCTTTTGCAAATTCGTTAACCCTTTCGAAAAACGTATCCACTCCTTCGAAAAACACAATTCCTTTTCCATGGTGAAGAAAAGCTTTTCGGGTAACGGGGATTTCCTTTTCACGTGCTTTTTTCAACATAAGCTGCATATAGGCCAGTATCTGGTCCATGTCATTTTGTTTGGCCCGTTCATCGGCTTCTTTCCAAAACTCCCCTTTATCGATCCCTAACTGCGGTATGAAGGAATGCTCCTGCATGTTCCCAGGCACCAATGTGCCATCAAAATCGTAAGCAATGGCAATTTTAAGCGTTCTTTTTTTCATCTGACAACTTATTGAAATACGTTCCAAAAGTAAGTATAATCTACATCTTAATTAGGTGTGCGGCAAATTGCACATCATTTAAATATTTCCCTTAGGCCAAGGTTGTTTCCCTGGTTCCATTTCCGCTATTTTCCTGTGTGTTCACCATCCAGAGGGAAAACAGGTTCAGGTAATCCCAAAATGAAAGGACAATGTCTTCCGGCAAATCAAGCTTTGGCAGGATTTCCTGATAGCAACGCAGCCATATCCTCCTTGAACCCGGCTGTATTTTGAAGGCAGCATGACGCTTTGCCATCATGGGCCTACCACGGTTTTTGAAATAATGTTGTGGGCCTCCAAGCATTTGCACAAAAAAATCAGCCGAATTCTTTTCGGCCTGCTCAAATGCTTTATCATCCTGGGGAAACAAGTGGTTTATTTCGCTTTTTCGCAACAGTGCGTAATGGTCATGGATGAGTTTCCGAACCCCCTCCTCCCCTATTCTTTTATAAATTTCGGGACTTGGCATCACAATGCGAGGGCGAAATCCAAAAGGTGCTTCAACAATTTTAAGTTCCATGTGTTGTTTATATTTTGTAGAATTCTAATTTCTATTTATATGGATAACTTAAAACCCAAGATATTAACCTTTGTTCAATATGTTAGCCTTATTTGGTTATTGGCATTTAATAAGTGGTTTTCCGATAATTTGTTTTTACTTGCTTTTCAAGTTGTAGGGATTATTATCGGGTTTTGGGCCATTTACGAAATGAGCAAGAGCCGTTTAAACATCACCCCTACCCCACTTTCGGGCGCAAGCCTTGTTCGGTCCGGGCCTTATAAATTGGTAAGGCACCCCATGTACCTTTCTTTGATTTTGGTATTTGGCCCTATGTTGTTTTATAATTTCAATTTGTGGGGAGGGATTGTTTTCCTTGTTTTCTTCGTAAACCTCATTTTAAAAATGTTGTATGAGGAAAAGCTGTTGATGGTGTTTTTTGATGCTTACAAAACCTATTCTGAAAAATCCTGGCGACTGATCCCTTATGTATATTGAGTTTTGAGCTATATCGAAAAACCCTTAAACCCTTGGGGGATTCCTTGCAAGGTTTTTTTGTGCCCGGGCTCTTCGGAATCTATAATCCCGGACTTAATCAACAACGGGTTTACGATCCGGCACCGGGCCATACAGAACCACGATGTTTAGAAGCCGGGATGGGTGGTAATATTATTTGTACGAATTGTATTTAACAACATCCTTCCACTTTTTACGGTTTTTTTCCCTTTGTTTGTAATCTTTGGGGGCATAACCAACCGAAACAATAAGGCCGATGGTTTTTTTCTCAGGGATATGAAGGAGTTCCTGAATCGGTTTTTCGTTGAACCAGCCCAACATACATGTCCCAAGGCCTTCTTCGGTGGCCTGCAAGCAAAAATGTTCGGAAACGATACCAATGTCGATTAATGGGTATTCTTTGTTTTTTATCCTCTCTCCTATTTGTGTGATTATTTTCGGTTTTTCAATTACAAAAACCACGAGCACCGGAGCCTCAGGGACAAATTTATTAAACGACAATAGCTTGCTGAATGTCTCCCTTGCCACTTTGTCTTTCAATTTGGGGTCATCCACAACGATCATTGTCCAAGGTTGTGAATTACTTGCCGATGGTGCCAACCTTGCCGCTTCGAGGCAACGTTCCAGTTTCTCTTTTTCAATTTTCCGTGAGGAATATTTCCTTACGCTTTGACGCTTATTTACTAATCCCAAAAAATCCAAATTGTCGAATATTTAAGTTTTCCCAATATTTGTCAAAATTAGGAATATTGCGGTCATTATAAAAACAAATAAAAAAAGTTTGATTGAACATTGCATCTTTTCTATCTTCGTCAAAAAAAAACATATATAGCCTTTTTATAGAAGTCCCCTGAAGACAAAACCTTTGTTTATGAAAAAAACTACGCTCAATACCCTGCTTTTGATTTTTACGATCGTTGTTCCCATTTCAGCATTTTCACAGAAAAACCTTTTTCCCGGATACATCATTTCCCTGAATGGGGACACCGTAAAGGGATACATCAAATATAAGAATTGGGAATATAACCCCGATCAAATATCATTTTGGGAAAAGCGCGATGGCGAAGCTGTGATATACAATCCGGGGGAGATAAAAATGTTTGGTGTGGAAGGCGATGAAGTATATAAGTGCTTTTGTGAGATACGATGATTCTTCCCAAAAACTTGAGACTTTATCAACCGACTCTGTTTTTAATTATCAATCCGACACATTGTTTTTGCTCGTTTTGGCAATAGGTGAAAAAAGCCTGTTTTATTTTAACGATAAGAACGAGAGAAAAAAGTTCTTTGTCAAAACGGATACAGCTTACACATGGCTCGAATTCAGGAAATACCTGAACAAGCATGAAGATGGGTTGATGGATATGGTTACGGTGAACGGATATATTATCCAATTGGCAAAATACCTGGACGATTGTCAGAAAATAAGCCACAAGATCAGCAAGGCCGAATACAATCCGGAATATTTGACCAGCTTGTTCAAGGATTACTATAAGTGTACGTCACAAACCAATGCTTCTATTAAGGGCATCAATAAAAAACCCCTGGAGTTTGGTGTTTTGGCCGGCGCTACGCTTACCAATGTTGTTTTCAAAAGCAAATCGGACGAAGCCGTTTACAAAACCGATTTTTCGACTTCAACGAATTTCACCTTTGGGATGAAAATAGAAGCCTTTTTGCCAAGGGGTTTTAACCGTTGGTCGTTCAACAATGAAATCCTTTTTACGAATTACACGGTAAATGGTTATTTTGAGGATTATATTGACGAAAACAAATACAGCAAATCGAAAGCAAGTGTTGGCTTTTTGCATTTGCGAATGAGCAATATGCTGAGATATACTTATGCGCTCGGTAAATTTTCTGTTTTCGTAAATGCCGGGATAACCAATGGGATGACCCTTGCCCGGACCGATCAGGTCACGACCGAAATAAAACTCTATTCGTCGGCGAGAACAGTAACAGAGGAACTTTTCGGCGACACACAGGGTTGGGAGTTTGGGTTCAATCTTGGCCTTGGTACAAAGTGGAAAAGAATATCTTTTGAATACCGCTACGAATGGGGCTCAAGTTTCATCGGATATGGAAACCATTCTTCGGCAACACATCGGAATTATTTCCTATTGGGATATGCCTTTTGAAAATAAGATATTGATCGAATTTTAATTTCGGTCAACTGATTTTCCTCATCCTGATGCTTTTCGGTGTCAACTCCACATATTCATCATCCTTAATGTATTCCATGGCCTCTTCGAGCGAAAAAACGATTTTAGGGGCGATCTTTGCCGAATCGTCGGAACCAGAAGCCCGCATGTTCGACATCTTCTTCCCCTTAGTGGCATTCAGGTCCAGGTCTTTCTCCCTGGTGTGTTCCCCAATTACCTGTCCTTTGTATATCCGGTCGCCAGGGCCAATAAAGAACCTGCCCCTGTCCTGAAGGCGATCGAGTGCATAGGCAAGGGCCTGACCTGTCTCCATGGAAACCAGCGAGCCTTTGTTCCTTCCGGGGATATCCCCTTTGAAGGCATCAAAACCGCGCAAACGATGGTTTATGACCGCTTCCCCTGCTGTTGCGGTCAGGATGCTGTTCCTAAGGCCGATAAGGCCACGTGAAGGAATGTCGAATTCGAGGTGCTGCAAATCCCCTTTGGGTTCCATTACCATTAAATCACCTTTTCGTTTTGTGATAATTTCGATGGCTTTTCCCGAATATTGCTCAGGCACATCCACAACAAGGATTTCATAGGGTTCTGATTTCACGCCATCAATATCTTTAATAATTACTTGCGGTTTGCCCACTTGCAGCTCGTATTTTTCGCGCCGCATGGTTTCAATCAAAATAGAAAGGTGAAGGATGCCCCTTCCATAAACCAGGAATTTATCCTCGGAACCCGTGGATTTAACCTGTAGGGCGAGGTTTTTTTCGGTCTCCTTAAAAAGCCTGTCGCGCAAATGCCGTGAAGTGACATATTTCCCTTCTTTCCCGAAAAACGGGGAATTGTTGATGGTGAACAACATGCTCATGGTGGGCTCGTCCACCTTGATGCGTTTCAGGGGTTCCGGGTTTTCCAGGTCGGCAATGGTATCCCCAATCTCAAAATCCTCGATCCCGACAACGGCGCAAATATCGCCACTTCTTACGTTCTGCACTTTTTCGCGGTTCAATCCATTGAAAAGGTACAACTCCTTAATCCTGGCTTTTTTGTTTTCATCGCTTTTGCAGAGCGTATAATCTTTACCAACAACCAGGTCACCTCGCGAAACCCTGCCAATGGCAATCCGTCCGATATAAGGCGAATAGTCGAGCGATGTGATTTTCATTTGCGGTGTCCCTTCGTAATACGGGGCTTCCGGGATTTCTTTGAGGATAGTATCCAAAAGGTCAATGATATCTTCTTTGGGGTCGTTCCAATCTGTGCTCATCCACCCAAATTTTGCCGAACCATAAATAGTCGCAAAATTCAACTGGTCTTCCGATGCGTCCAGGTTGAACATCAAATCAAAAACATCTTCCTGAACGATGTCGGGATGACAATTGGGCTTGTCCACTTTATTGATGACAACGATGGGTTTCAATCCCAGTTCGATGGCCTTTCCAAGCACGAAACGTGTTTGTGGCATGGGCCCTTCAAAAGCATCAACCAACAACAAAACACCATCGGCCATATTGAGGACACGTTCCACCTCTCCACCAAAATCGGAGTGACCCGGTGTATCAATTATATTTATTTTGACTCCTTTATAGGTTACGGAAACATTTTTTGAAAGAATGGTAATCCCCCGCTCACGTTCCAGGTCGTTTTGATCGAGGATAAGTTCGCCGCTTTCCTTGCGGCTGTCAAGTGCAATGCACTGATGTATGAAGTTGTCAACGAGTGTGGTTTTTCCGTGGTCAACGTGGGCAATAATAGCAATATTTCTTACTGATAACATATGTTCAAATTTTGAGGGCGCAAAAGTAATCTATTTAATTGGTATGTTGGGGTATTATTTTTTTATTGAGAATGAGGGTTTTAAAGGGAAGGAAGAATGTAATGAAGGAATACCAACACATATTGGCATATTCAAATTATTTGTCCATTGTTTCTGTAAACAGAAAGATTTCAGGCTATATTGTTTCAGTTGGCAGAAACAGACAATTGCCCTGACTCATCGATTCAAACCCACCATCTGTCGATAATGTCATTTCATTTAAAAATTCTTCAGTAGTTTTGCCGCAAATCCAAAGTGACAGATGGACAAAAAAAAGATATTCTTTATATCGGTACATATCATTGCCTGGGCAGGTTTTATTTTTCTCCCCTTTGTTATTTTTGATGTTCCTGGCGAAAATCCATTCCCGGGAAAAAGGGTGTTCAGCATTTTCCTGATGGTTTTCTTTTTTTACCTGAACTATTTCATTTTTATTCCACAGCTCCTTGCAAAAAGGAAATTCCTGAAATATTCATTGGTCATTGCCGCAAGCCTTATGTTGGTTTTTTTCTCCAATATAATTTATAATCGTGTTTTTGACAGGCCATCAGGAAATAGAATGCAATATGGAATGCAGCAACATTTTCAAAATGGCAATTCCCGAGGGCAAGGGAGGCAATGGGGCAAAAAACAGCCCCGGCAAATGCGGATGCGGAGCATGAGGGAAAGGTATGAAAAGGAGGCCCTCACTTCGGCCGTATTTATTGCTCTTCTGCTAAGTACAAGTATTAAAGTGACCCAGGAATGGTACCGGAACGAGAAGGAAAAACAGGTGATGGAAAAGGAAAAGCTGGCCACGGAATTGTCTTTCCTGAAATCGCAGGTAAACCCACATTTTTTGTTCAACACTTTAAACGGGATTTATTCATTGGCCAATCAGAAGTCGGACAAGACCGGAGGTGCAATCGTGAAGCTATCGGAATTGATGCGGCATATGTTGTACGAATCGGAAAAAGAAATAGTGGACCTGGAGAAGGAGATTGCCTATTTGGAGAATTATATCGGATTGCAAAAATTGAGATTGTCAAAAGATTCCAATGTTTCCTTTTCAGTTGAGGGCGGTACGATCGGGAAAAAAATCGAACCCATGCTGATGATCCCTTTTATCGAGAATGCCTTTAAACATGGAGTGGGTACGGATGGAGCCAATATCGATGTTTCCATAAAAGTGACAAATGAAGAACTTAATTTGAAAGTTGTAAACAGGATTTCCAAATCGCAGCGCAAAGACGAAAGCAGTGGGATCGGTTTGGTCAATATCAAAAAGCAATTGGAGAACCGCTATCCTGACAAACACCGCTTGGAGATTGCTGATAATGGAGAAACTTTTAGTGTTGATTTGAGATTATTGTTTTAGATGCAACAATGCTTCAAGGATGGAATGATTTAATGCCACACTTAGCTTTTAACCCTTAACACATAACAAACCATGAACTGCATAATTGTTGACGATGAACCCCTTGCCCGCGATTTGCTGGAAGATTTCGTTTCCAAAACCCCTTTCCTGAAATTGAAGGCCTTATGTAAAAGTGGGTTTGAGGCCATGGAAGCCCTTCAAAAAGAAAAGATCGACCTCCTTTTTCTTGATATCCAAATGCCCGATTTGTCAGGGATACAATTGTTTCAGTCTTTATCCGAGAAGCCTCAGGTGATTTTCACGACCGCCTATCATGATTATGCCGTTGAAGGATTTGAACTGGATGCCACCGATTACCTTGTCAAGCCCTTTGCATTTGAACGTTTCCTAAAGGCAGCAAATAAGGCATTCAGGATTTATCATATAAACAATACGAAAACCGATTCACTGAAGCAGATAAGCGAAGACACGAACAAGGATTTTATGTTTATCAAGGAAGGGACAAGCACTGTGAGGATAAACGTGGATGAGATTCTGTACATTGAAGGTTTGAAAGATTACATAAAGGTTTTTATCAAAGACAAATTTCACCTGACATTGATGACCTTGAAAGCCATGGAAGCAAAACTGCCCAAAGATAAATTCATCCGGGTCCACCGTTCCTATATCATTGCCGTTTCCAAGATCGACACCATCGAAAGGAACCGGATCATCATTGGTGAAAAATGGATCCCTGTCGGGGATTATTACAAAGAGGGTTTTCAGGAGTTGTTGGAGAGGCTGGGGTAGATACACCAAGTGTCCCTGGGGAGGAATTTACTTCGGTTAATACCGGTTTACAATATAAATTTATCCCTACCTTTGCCCCTTCAAATAAAAAAAACACGAAATTATGAAAACCCTTTTTAGCATTGTGCTTGCCCTGGTTTTGTCGGGCAGCCTGTACGCTCAAGTACAACACGACAAATCTGTTTTTAAGGAGTACGAACCCGGTTATTACCAAAACTCCATTCTCAAAGATGTGCGAAATTTTGATAATTTGCAAAAAGAGAAGAAAATGGACAAGCGTTTTTTTATGGACCAATCAAATTATGACCTCCCGGACAAAATCGATCTTTATAAACAATATTGGCACGAGCCCACCATTTCACAAGGCAATGCCGGTACCTGCTGGAGTTTCTCCACCACCTCTTTTTACGAAAGCGAGATTTTTCGTATAACGGGACAAAAAATCAAGCTCTCGGACATTTATACGGTTTATTGGGAATACGTTGAAAAGGCAAGGCGTTTTGTCGAGAAACGGGGCGATTCCAATTTCGATGAAGGTTCCGAAGGCAATGCCGTTGCAAGGATTTATAAGGAATATGGGATTGTTCCCTGGGACGTTTACAATGGTTTGGTAGAAGGGCGAAAGTTCCATTCCCATGCAACGATGTTCAAAGAAATGAACACGTTCCTTCAAAACGTGAAAAAGGAAAATTCATGGAACATGGAATATGCCCTGAACACCATAAAAGACATAATGAACCATTACATAGGAGAACCTCCCGCCTCTTTTGAATATAAAGGCAAAACCTATACGCCAAAGGAGTTCCTAACCGATGTGACAAAACTGGACATGGACGATTATGTGGAAATCCTTTCGCTCTTGCAGGAACCTTATTGGGAACAGGTTGAGTACAAAGTGCCCGATAATTGGTGGCACAGCAAAGATTATTATAATGTTCCGCTTGATGATTTCATGGCAATAATCAAAAAAGCGATCCGTGATGGTTACACCATGTCAATTGGCGGGGATGTTTCCGAGGCCGGTTTCCTCCGGACCACCAATTGCGCCATGGTCCCAACTTTTGATATCCCATCGGAATACATCGACGAAAATGCACGGCAATTCCGTTTCTCCAACAAAACTTCCACCGATGACCATGGGATGCACCTGATAGGCTGGTTGGATAAAGACGGGACCGATTGGTACCTCATTAAGGATTCGAGTTCGGGATCAAGGAACAATGACGAAAATGCCCCTGAATTTGGCTATTATTTTTTCCATGAAGATTATGTAAAACTTAAAATGTTGGGCTTTACCATCCACAAAGATGCGGTAATAGATATTTTGAAGAAGTTTTAATAAAAGGTTTTTGATAAACCGATAATAAATCCCGGGTTTTTTTAATTATAAAATCCCTATTTTTCACTAAAAGTCTCTAACTACGCTCAGTAAGGTGCAAATCTCCTGATTTGTATTTTCAATTATTCCCCCGGTTTCACAACTTTCACCCATTGGCCCGGAACACGGGCATAAACCGAATTGTCGTACATAGCCTCACAACTTACTGCCGGTAGATAAAAACGTCCGCGGTAAGAGGCATTTAGAGTGACAGTAAATGTCCTCGATTTTTTCCAGATATTGAAATGTGTATAAACCCTGTCGTCACGGATATCGCGGTATCGTGGCATATCCTTTTTATGTACATTGGTGAAACCTGCAAGCCGGGTATTTATTATTTCCCAACCGGAAGGGAATATCTGTGTCAGGGCCAAATCGGAATAGCCATTTTCCAAAGACGCATTGAACACTTTCACCTCGGCAATAAAATCAGTCCCTTGTTCAAGTCTCGAAACATCAATGAGGCCGCCGTTCATCGCTTTATAAACCACCTGTAGTTTAATGTGGCTTTCGGCATGGGTTTCTTTCCCGGCCAAAGGTGTTCCCCACAGCATCACCCTACTGTAAAGCAAAGCTTTTCCTTTATTTTCGATTTTTACTTTTCCTTTTGATGTACCATCAATAGGGATTTCGAATTGGAAAATCGGCAATTGCGTGTGTTTTTCGACTTCCTTCTGTTCATTGATTTTGCAAACAAAGTGCATTTCGCCATCGGTTAGCTTCTGGGTTTCGGCAAACTTTGAAACGGCCATCAGGCAATATGCTGTGGTTTGCGTACTGTACCACGAATTGCTGCTCAAGCGTTTTGAAATCTTTACCACAAGGGGTACCGATTTATCGTATTCTTTCATGGCGACCATGGTTTCCAATATCATTGCCATATCGCGCAAGGGTGATCCCCAAGTCCGGTTGTTCATATTGGAATAAGCTTCCACATCTGTTGAGAGATTGGCGGTGAGGCTTCGGGCTGCTTCGGGTTGTCCGGCCAGGGCATAAGCTGCCGCCAAACGCCATCGGGCAGATACAGACAAACGCTCATATTCCCTTAACCTGTTCATGGCGCCCATTTCAGGCGAACCGGCCAAAGCAAGGGTGTAAAGCCTGTAGGCCTGTGTAAGATGTGATCCGTGATAATAGCTTGGATATTTTGGACTGTAATATTTCCAGTTCAGGGCAGCTTTCTTTTGATAGCTTATCCAATTGTTTTTAAACCCGGACGGAAGCACATATCCCTTTCGTTCGGCTTCCAACATAAAATGCCCGATGTAGGACGAAACCCAATCATTAGCTTGCCCAGCATTTGGCCAGTAACGGAACCCTCCATTGGAAAGCTGCATAAACCCGAGGTCGTTGATGGCAGATTTCACGTTCTTTTGGTTCCAGTCCTTCATCCGGTTATCAAGCTCCATTACATCCGCCAGATACAATTGGGGAAAAGCAGCAGAGGTTGTTTGTTCCGAACATCCATAAGGATATTTAACAAGGTATTTCAATCGTTTCCCAAAATCAATGGGCGGGATGCCGGAAATCTCAATTAATCCCTCATTCGTCCCTTCAATTCCAACAGGTGTATAATCCATCTCCCAGGTTTCCCCGGGACGCACAACGCCTTCAATATAGTCCACTACCGGTGGATTTGGGTTTCGAACATCCAGTTCAATTTCATAAGTAGCTTTCTCTTTTCCGCTGGTGGCAACGAGTGTCACTTTTCCAATCCCTATCCGTTCGGCAACTTTCAAGTCAAAATTGATGACCTTGTCACCTGTTTTATCAAAGGAGATGGATTGTTCGTTTTCTCCCTGGATTTCAAAGATGTCGTTGGCTTGCAATGATATTTTCACATTCTTCACATTTTCCTTCATGGCAAAAACCGTAACCGGTAATTTAACGGTTTCGCCGGGGCCTAACACCCGTGGCAAGGTTGCCAGAATCATCAATGGGTTCCTGACAGGGGTGGTTTTTTCGGCAAAACCGTAAGCTTCCCCATTTCCGGCGATCACCATGGTTCGTACTGAACCTGAATAGCGAGGCATTTTAAAAGTATGGCTTTGTGAGCCACCTTTCAATTCAAAAGGCCGCAGGAACATCACAACAGGTTTGAAACGATTTGCTTTTTGTTTCCCTTTTTCCAAAGCACCCTCATCACCACCAATGGCGAACAGCTTTTCCATTTTCCCACCGTAAGCACCAAGTACAAAATCGTATATGTCCCAGGTTTTCACGCCCAAGGCTTCGTGGGCAAAAAAGGCCGACCAGGGATCCGGTGTTTTGAAGCGGGTCAAGTCCAACAGCCCGTCATCCACAACGGCAACTGTATAGGTCATCGGTTTATTGTTTTTTTCGGAAACCCGAACCGTAAATTCCTTCTCCGGTTTCAACTCATCGGGCATTTCTATTTGTGGGGAAAGGATAGTGCCCGGGTCTTCCACTTCAATGGGGACAATGCCATAAAGCCGTATGGGCAAATCATTGGTGGTTTGCGCATGGGGTTGGATGTAAGTAACATTTACATAAACATTGGGGCACATTTCCTCGGTTATGGCGAAATTGAACTGTGTCTCTTTTATCCCTTCTTCGGGAAGTACCCAATAGGCATCTACTATTTTGGACCCACTTTCGATACTTACCAAAGCCCTTCCCTTTCCAGAAGTCGGGATTGTAACGGTGGCCAAGTCGCCGACCTGGTATTTATCCTTGTCGGTGGAAAAAGCAAGTATGGCCGCACCGCCGGGAGAAGTCCTGTTTGAACGGCTCACCCAATCGGGCCAGTCCGCATAGAAACGTACGCCCGTTGCATGGCCTCCCACCGGGTCTTCCACACGTAGCATGAACCTTCCCCAATCGGGATAATCCACTTTAAATGATAATTTGCCCTTGCCATTTTTAGTCGAAATTGTTTTTGTCATTATCATATCCCTTGAATACCGCCCGGAATAATTTCCAAGATATTCATCGGAAATATCCCACCACCATCTCCAGCTTATTTTATTCATAAAAACTTTCAGGCCTGAAACCGAAACGGGGTTTCCATCCGCATCAACGGTCACTACATCTGCGGTATAAGTTGAATCGGTCGTGAGTGTTCCGTAATCATCCCCTTTGGGGATCTTTATCCCCACAAAAACCTTATAAGGCGCATAGGGTATCGAAAAAAAATCGGTACTGAAATCGCCACCTTCTTCAAATGCCCTCACCATAAATTCTGCTTTGAGCATTCCTGGGGCATTCTTATGAACACCGAGATCGGCTTTCACTTTTGCCTCACCGAGTTCATTTGTTTTGCCATCAAAAATCACCTCTTCATCTGCATAAAAACTTTTTGTGGGATCGCTAAAATGATAGCCTTTGTAATTTTCAAAAGATGTGCGGGCATTTTTCAAAGTAACGGTCACATTTGCTTTTAGATTCCTCGCAGTTGCACCATGCAGCCATTTCACCGTTAAATCACCGTATTTTTTTTTATCGGAAACCGATAACCTCTCTGTTCCAAAATCCAGGTTCAGTTTTAAGCGATTTGGCTTTACGGTTTCGATACGGATGCGTTTGGTGAATACCACACCGCCCACATCCACTTTTGCAATCCAGCTACCTGTGGGCGCATCGGGTTCTGTTTTTACGGTAAATTGATAAAAGCCATTCATCCCTTTCATTTTCACTTTATGTGAAACTAATTGACCGGCAGGGTTTTTAAGTTCAAATGAAACCGGGTGTTCCGAAGGGAGTGTTTTGTTTTTATCTTCCATAATGAATGTGAGGAAGAGGGTATCGCCGGGCCGCCAAACCCCACGTTCGCCATATATGTAGCCTTTGATCCCTTTTTGCACCCTTTTGCCGCTCACGTTGAACATACTCACCGAAAGTGATGAACCATCGTCCAAACGGAGATATCCCTTGTCTTCCCCTCTTTTTGCAACCAAAAGAAAAGGCTTCTGGCGAAGATCGATTTCTGCCATGCCTTCAGCATCGGTTTTTACCTCACCTATCTTCTGTTGCTGGTAATTGTAAAGCCCAATAACAACATTGTCAAGTGGTTCCGTTGTACGAAGATCCGTAATGACAAACCGCATCTTATTGTCACCGCCGCCTTTGGCAAGTATGCCAAGATTGGATGAAAGGACATTTCCCTTTGCCCAACGATCGGAATAATAATAGGAGACAGTGCAAGGGTCGTCCTTTTCAGACCAGTTGAACCCTTTGGGATAAAAGGAATACCAGTAATAATAAGGTTCATCCCAATAATTCTTTTCACTTTCGATCATATCCAATTCAACATTGCCATCAAAGGAACCCAAATTATCTTCCCCTTCTGTCCCGTTGCAATTGAAAAGGGAGTATTCCTTACGGAACGAAAGCTCAACCTGATAAATCGCACCCGGATCGTCTTTGATAATATTTGTCAGATCGATGGAAAAAGCATTCCAGCTCCCCAAATCGAGGGCGGGGTTGGTTGTCAGCAAAATCTTTTCTTTATGGACAGGTCGGCCAACCCTTTTTATTTCGGAGTTTCCATTGAAATTGTTTTCCTGGAAAAACTGCATAATGTTTTCTTCAAATATTTTTATGACTTTCACATCCACGGCTTTCAGGTTCACGGCCCTGAAAGGGAAAATCAATCCATCCGAATTGGGGACAATGTTCCCCTTTCCAATCAGTTCAACAGCGGGTTTTATCTTCTCAAAAGAAATTTCCATCGTCCATGTGTCCTTCATTTTATAACCGTAAAGGTTTTTTATGCCGGTTTCGACAATAACGGTCTTTGCCCCCGTTAACCGCTCAGGGGGATAAGCCTTAAGAATGTTATTTTCGATGTCCAGTTTTAATTTGCCTCCCTTTTCAAAATGAACCAGCCCATCGAGGTTTTGATCGTGCAATAACGGATCGGAAAATTGTATGGAGAAATATTGTTCGGGTCGCTGTACCACCCTGATGTCCATAACCGTAAAATCGGCAAGGGAAGGGATAAAGGTCGTATCGGAACCCCGGGATTCTATTTTCAAAGGTTTTCCGTCCCAAACAAGTACGAGTTGGCCTTTTTCATCCGTTCGGGGAATGCTGTCAACCGTAAAAGGAAATCTTTTTACATGTCCATCATCCTGCCAGTTTATGGGGAATTGCTTTCCATTGTATTTTGCGATCAGGATTTTTTCCACATCTTTGAGTTCCATAACATCCGTTAAAGAGACATAACCGGAAAGTTGGTTCAGGGCCAGGTTTTTGTTATCGTAGGGACCAAACTCCCCTTTCACCACATTAAATGAACGGTCTATTGTGCGGAACTGAAATTCAAACACCTTCAAGTCATCATTTACATCAAATAGCTTAAATAGCTTAAATTCAGCATTATATGTTTGCCCGGAAACCAAAGGTTCTTCCGGTCTGAACTCAATGCTTTTTTCGTTTACCAAAAAAGCGGCACCATTTATTTTTGGCGAAAAGCTGAATAAATCCATATCGAGCCGTTCGCCCACTTTGAGGTCATTGGAAACCTTGCTGCGCAAATTGATTTTGATAACCGATTCTGCCGAAATCACACCGGAAGTAAAGGCTTTGATATAATTCCGAAATTCGGGGTTGATTTTTTTAGGTTTTTTGGAATCGCGGGTTCCGCAGGAGAAAAGGAAAACAATGGCGAGGAGAGCCGATGTGAGGGGAAATGACTTGATTCTGTTCATACGATTTTGTTTTTGGGAAAGGTGAAATTTATTTCTGATTGGAGACAACACCAGCCAGAAGCAAAGAAAAAATAAAAGTATAAAATAATAACGGGGGAAGGGGAAATTATTTTGCAGGATGTGTGGGTTTATTTTTAGTTGGGGACAACACTTACTGGAAGCAAGGTTTTTGACAACACGAACCCATGGCCTTCAGTCCATGGAAACTCATGGTGGTCATTCCGACTATATGGGCAAGGTATTACGAAGGAAGGAGGAATCCCCATGCTATGACAGGCTGGAGGAATGTTAATCAATTGTTGGCAGTCGCAACCGTGAGAGGATTCCTCCCCCTTGCCTACATTGCTTTTCCTTGGGTCGGAATGACAACATAGGCATAAACGGGGGTGCATTCATCAACTGGTCTGGAGTCACCGGATGATGTGGGATTATTGGATGAGCAGTGAGTCCGCTTTGGTCTCAGACCAAATGTGTCTTGATCCATCACAATTTAAAACTGTGATGGGCTATGAATGGATGATCGTCCACGCTCGTGCAGGGCAAAAAGCTCCAGATGGATACATCCCATGCAACGCTTTTCCAGAAGTATCCCCTCTCGTTAAGCGCACGGAGCGGAGTCGATGATGTGCAAAACTTCATTCATCCGATGACTTCAAGTCATCGGATGAGTTTAAATACCAAGCCGGCTTTTTGCTTAAGGGGACAAGGTATGCTTGCAACTCTATGGAGGAGCTGTATATGAAAAACCCAACGGCCTCCGACACTTTTAGATTGAATCTATATGCAACTCCAAAACGAAAATCAACGAAATTTGTTATATCCCACTCCCTGATAAACTTTCCATAAAAAACCAGCTATAAGGATTTACCTGGAACTTGGCAACAAAACGATTCCCAAATGCAAACGCTAACTGGAAAGCAGCAACATTAAGATTACTATAAACTTACTTTTCATACACAACAATTATCTTTGGACAATAATGATTTTTTGTTGTTCAACAAGTTTATGGTTTGCATCGAAGATTTTGATTACGTAATTACCGGACAGAAAATTGCCAAGATTGATATCTGTTTCCCTTCCTGACCAAGTGTGTGTCAAAATAGCCTGTCCTTTAAGGTTGAATATTTCGATAGCAATGTCTTTTAGGCTTGTGTCCGAATGGAAATGCAAAATATTGGATGCAGGATTGGGGAAAATCTTTATGGTTGAGCGCAAGGGTTCAGAAATGGGGGCCATTGCTGTGATGGTGCTACAATCGACAGGTGAAAATTGAAGGCTGCCCGAGTTGTCCACCTGCCCCCGCCAACATTGACCGTCAGGGGACTTCATTACAATACCGCTATTGATATCTTCCAAAAAAATATCGCCTTCGGCAAAAACATAGTTGTTTTCAGAATAAAAATGCATGCTTTCCCCACTTTGGGCTTCAATCCGGGTGTTGGTGTTGTTGAAGCTTAAAGACGCAACATAATCGCTATTGTCAGCTTCTAACAATAAACTTGCATCCTCGTTATCGTCCGCTTTGATGTGGAGTTTGGCCAAGGGGTTGGTGACGTTTCCTATACCTATTTTGCCGGTGCCTTCCAACCCATAGGACTGGCTTACGAAAAACGTGGGCTTGGGTGGAATTCATCCCTATCATCAGTGAATTGGGAATATCGTTTACCAAACGATAGCTTGAAGTTATCCCTTTTCCGATTACATAAGAATCTGTTCCGTTTGCGGTTATATATTTTCCAATTGTGAACGAAGCTACTCCGTTACTTTTTGTTGATAGTCCCAATGCAAAAGCATTTGTGGCATGGGTTTCTGCTGAAAGACCAAAAGCAAATGAGTTTTGGCCTTGTGCTTTTGAATTTCCCCCTCCCACAAAGGCATTGTCCCCGTCCGCTTCATTGTTCAAGCCTATGGCGCTTGCATTAGTGCCGTTGGTAGTAGTGTTATAATAATCAACCTGTGCATTTGCTGTAAATACCATAAATATTGCTATTGCTATTATTATATGTTTCATTTTTTTAATTTTTATTGATTAATATTTTGTTTAATGATTTTTCCCGTCTTGATGACCTTTTCTTTGTCAAAGACCAAATAAAAATATATCCCACCCGGCAAATGAGAGATATTAAATTGAGTTTTGGGAATATGAAGTTCCCTGCGCTCGGTAACACATTTCCCGCTTTCGTCATACAGGCTGACACTTAAATTCTTACGATAAGTCTCAATATGCAAAACATCTTTCACTGGATTGGGAAACAGCAATACATCGCTGTCGTCAGGAGCAGGGGTTTCTTCGGCGTTTGTAAATATATCGTCAAGCATTAATTTACGGACATAAACATTCCAATCATAATTCTTTCCATCTTTTGGAACCAATCCGGTAATAATGCACCCACCATCTTCCAGTGCCTTAGTGGAATATAAATATACATCCAAATCACCTGCAAAGTATTTTGCCCCTTTCAGGTTCATTTCCGAATCAACAATATACACCCTTGCACTCTCCCATTCATCTATTGACGATTTCCAGCCATTTATGTAAGTAACCACCCATATATTATCGGGGTCAACATAGTCCAGGCTACTATAATAGGCAAGTCTGTTTTTCCCTTCATCAAAGAAAGTAGTATCTTTTATTGTGTTAAAACTTTCATCTACTATCCTTAAGCGGATGTCATAATATGCCCCGGGCACACTTTGGTTAGCCATATTGGCGACCATAATATTTCCATCAGGGAGCCAGCGCAAAGCCAATGGTGAGCTAAATACACTTCCTGCTGGAAAATCCTGATATTCAATTACATTAAGATCGTTGTCCAAAACGATCTTTTTATGTATCCCTGTTCCCAGTATATAATAACCACTACCATCCTGCCTTTTTAAAATCTCTGCCCCTGAATCATTATTCAGGTCAGTGATAATTGTTGTATCCAATAGCTCACCATTAGTATTTATCTTAGCGAGATAAATATCATTCTCGTCACCAGGTGCCGGGTCGTCCAAATTTCCCCTGAGAATTACAATACCATTTGCATCGAAAAAAGCATCCTGGATCAATAAACTATTGTATATATTGGGTACATCATAATAAAACTCTTGAACAAGGTTTAATTCTTCGTCCAGTTCCATTAAATATAATTGGGGTATTGGAGAAAATATATGCCCAATAAAAAAATAGTGATTATTTTCTTTTTGTGTTCCAAAAGCAAGGCCGAAATGAACACCTTCTTTGATAAAGGTTTTTTCAACAACGTCTTCAATGTTTTGAAATCGTAAAATATACGCACCGTGATTCGTACTGTTGGGATCCCTTTTTGAACCAACTGAAATGTAATAGTTTTGATTATCTACAAAGCTTGATATACAGTAGGTACTCAATGTATCATCACCTATATATTCAAAACTATTTTGAGAATATGCAATAAATGGAATCAATATTAAGAGTAGAAGCATTTTCATTTTCTTATTATTTCGTTTTTATTTAATAGATTACTATTGAATTTCAGTAGGCAAATTTCCCTGGGAGTACTCGATATCAAATCCATATTCAAAAATGCCCTTATGATAATACTTATGTCCGCCTGTTGTTATAGGTTCATTAATATCCTCAAATTGCAAACAATACATAATGCATATCCGCATTTGGGATACATAGCATATCCTCATTCCAAGGAATGGATGATCCCTCAATAGAATAATAAAGATAATAGTCCAGGTGTAGGGGCAGGTAGGTGAAATCGGTTTTACGATAAGACATACCACATTGCTCCATAAAAAGACGTATCCGCATATTTAAACAGATGACAATTTTCATTTTCACTATTATTTACGGGCGAAAGGCAAGCGGCATTTATACTCATTCTTGTTTTTAATGTCAAACAAAAAAACACAAATATGCCACTGGACAAAGATATTGTTAAAATCCAAGAAATAAAAACAAAAAAACGTGATCTGCAATTTCGGATTGGCTTGTGCACAGGCATGTGTCAAAATCCAAAAATGCTATGTTGAAGGTAAGAGCCACCAAACCCTTTCCTATAAAAGACTGTAATTCCGAACCCAATGGGCTGGTTTTTCGTGTGCAAGGGTGAGGAATCCCCTGGCGGGTTACGACCGTGTTTCATAGTTATGGAATTCCTCCCCCCTCCAGCTCTTTCCTGCTCCATGGGTCGGAATGACAACGAACCAGTTGGGTCAAAGAAAGCCTGTGCGGTGACGTCCCGACTGGTTGAAGGTTTTAGCCATCGTTTTCACAATGGCAGAGCGTCCACGCTCGTGCAAGTAAAACAGCTTCGGAAGGACACACCCCGCCTGCGCTTTTTCCTGCTCACCCCCTCTCGGCTTGTGCTCAGGCTTGCGCACAGAAGGGGAGTATGGGTGCTGAATTTGATTCGTTGGTTGAAGACAATATCTGCCAACAAGGCAGGCAGGCTCCCCCTCATGCCCTTGCCTGCCCCACGGGTTGGAATGACAACGATTTTTTAAATGACAATACTTTTGTTAAATATTGCTTAGAAGTTTTATTATTCTTGGGGATAAACCCTCTCCCCGCCCGACCAGGTGGAAACGACCTTTACATCCGGGACTTCATCAATGCCTATTTGCATGATGTCTTTTTGTAGGATTACAAAATCGGCAACCTTGCCGGGTTCAATACTCCCTTTGATGTTTTCTTCAAAACTCCCTTTGGCCGCCCAAATGGTCATTCCCTGAAGGGCCTCTTTCCGTGTCAGGGCATCTTTGACCTGAAAGCCATTTTCAGGATAGCCTTCCCGGTCTTTGCGGGCTACGGCTGCATAGAAAGTGTAAAGCGGATTGATATTTTCAACCGGGAAATCAGTCCCAAGGGGCAACCATCCATTTTCCTTTAAGAGGGTTTTGTATGCGTAAGCCCCTTTGACCCGATCCGGGCCCAAACGGTCTTCGGCCCAATACATATCCGAAGTACAATGGGTTGTTTGAACAGAAGGGACGATGGAATATTTGGTGAACAAATGGAAATCGTCTTTATTGATTACCTGTGCATGTTCGATGCGCCAACGCAAATCGTTTTTGCCTTTCAGGAATCCCCCATAAATATCCAACATCATCCGGTTGGCCGAATCGCCGATGGCATGGGTGTTTACTTGGTAGCCATTGTCGAGAGCAAGTTGGCAAATCTCACGGTAATAATCAGGGGTTTCGATGAGAAGGCCGCTTGTTTCCGGGGCATCGGAATAAGGGAGGATGAGTTTTGCGCCCCGAGAACCCAGTGCCCCGTCAGCATAAAGTTTGATGGAACGCACCGTAAGCCTGTCTGTTTGCCAGGGGCCGTTTTTCACATATTGGTTCAGGTTCCTTTCCGTTGGGGACAACATGGCATTCACCCTCATTTTGATTTTACCGTCCTTTTGCATTTTGTCAATAAGTTTCACGATATTGTTCCCCAATCCGGCATCCACCACGGAAGTCAGCCCAACAGCAAAGCAATCGGATTGTGCTGTTGTCAAAGCATTTCGCCTTACACTTTCGTCCGGTAAAGGGATAACCCCTGACATCAATTCCATGGCATTGTCCACAAGTACACCTGTAAGCTTTCCGTTTTTCATTTTCACCTCTCCCCCGTTTACCTTCGAGTTTTCGGTAATCCCCGCAAGCTTTAGGGCTGTGGAATTTGCAATGCCGGCATGGCCATCAATCCGTCTTATGAATACGGGCGTTTCGGGAAAAGCTTTATCCAATAATTTATTTTCGGGAAACTTTTTAACTTCCCAGTCATTTTGGTCCCAGCCACGGCCAAGGATAAAATCAGATGGGTTTTCTTTAGCAAATTCCCGCAACTTTTCAACAACCTCTTCAAATGATTTTGTCCCGACCAGATTGGCTTGTGCCACACGGGACAGGCCATAACCATAAAAATGGCAATGCGCATCGATAAGGCCGGGATAAACAGCTTTCCCTTTTGCATCTATCTTTTCTTCCGAAGAATATGCTTTCAGGATATCCTTATTGTTGCCAATTGCCATAAACTTTCCATCTTTTACCGCAAAAGCCTCTTGCGTGCTAAAATTTTCATCTACCGTATAAACCACCGCATTGAACATGATAAGGTCCGCTTGCTTTTTTTGTGCCATCATTTGAAGGGATATTATTAAGCCAAAAAGGATTGTGAAAATGGTTTTCATATTTTTAAAGTTTATCAGACAAGGAAATACCTGTTTTCAAAACGCAAAGTTATCCGAAAAAATAATTGATTCAATAAAATATATGGGATAATCAAATAGTTCACTAGTAAAAGTGAATTTGCAAGTTTTTATGAACCTATTTGCTTTGCTCTGTTTCCCCTGGTTAAAAAAAGACTTACTGTTCGCACCTTTCTTATTTCATTCCTAAATTTTCGTAATTTCGCAAACGGAAAACCAGCAGTTCGACCTGTCGTCCCGTTTATACGGGGAGGAAAGTCGGGACAACACAGAGCGCCGTACTTCCTAACAGGAAGGGTGCCAACGATACTTAGGTGCGTTGGCATACAGCAAGTGCCACAGAGAATGACTTCCTGCCGGGGTTTTGGTTTTACGGGAAGGGTCCACTGGCCTTTTCATATTTGGCTTTACCCAAATTTTAAAAGGTGGGTAAACCAATCCTGATGAATTAGGTGGGTAAACCCAATCCAGTAGTATTGGGTGGGTAAACCCGCCTACGCTGAAGCTCCGGCGGGTAAAGGTGAAAACGTGGGGTAAGAGCCCACGCATTGTTATGGTGACATGGCAATGGGGTAAACCTTACGGGTTGAAAGGCCAAATATACCGGGGATATCCGCAATGTGGATATAAGGGCTGCTCGTCCGATCCCGGGGGGTTGGCTGCTAGAGGGCAGTGGTGACACTGCTCCTAGATAAATGACAGGATAGAACAGGATCCCGCTTACGGAGCTGTTGGTTTTTCTTTTTAAATCAAAAAAAGCACCTGTAATTGATACAGGTGCTTTTTTATCGGTTTCCAAATTCAGGGTGCGGTCTATTGGCATATAACGGTCGCAATATTTATGCTGACTATCTATTTTGCAAACCACGCCCTTACTGTAAGAACAGGTATTTACAAAACCCTTATTTTCTTTGTGACAATTCCTTCTTCGGTTTTTAAGTTGACAAAGTACAAACCTGAATCCAAACCGGAAATATTCAAATTAATGGATTCTTGGTTTACCTCTTTTACCAATATTTGTTTCCCAATCATATCAAGGATCACAATAGATTGGATTTTCAAAGGGGATGAAATGGAAATCACGTCTTTCGCCGGGTTTGGAAAAACCTTAATTTGCGTCATCACATCTTCGTTCACAAATGTAATCCCTGCACAACTGATGTTTGCCGCCCAGCCCGGTTTGGTTACCGAGCCATCGGAATGAAATTGAAAGGTAATGGCACCTTCCTGATTCGTGGCTGTTATCGTGCCCGGCGAATCTGTCCCGCAATATTTCCCGATCAAGGTTGCGGATGTGGAATTGCCATCATAAATCTTCAACCAGTCGTAATTACAACTGGATTCATCTTCCACGTTGAACATCGTAAATACACATTCAATCATGGCGCCTTCCGTGCCCGGTAAAAATATCATCGTAATGTCCTCGTCATCGCCATAATTATTTGCCGATCCACCCGTATCGTAAAATGTACCGAGACAGGTCGTGATGGTTGTATTCTCCATAACGATATCGATCGTGGCATGGATATAATCGTTTTTGGTGATGGTTTGCGAATTGGTCCCATCGGATACCGTAAGGCTTACATCGAAAGAACCGACATTGCTATATACGATCCCTGTTGGGTTTTGCTCATTGGAGGTTGAGGGTGTCCCCTCTTCAAATGTCCATTCCCAACTTACAGGACTCCCAAAACTAAGATCGGTGAAGTTCACACTTCCACCAATGGAAACATTGGTGGTGCTTGCTGTAAAATCCGCGATCAAATCACCGGATTCCAATTGCACATCAACAATGCTTGTCTCCTTGTTTGCAACTGTTACGTTTATCGTTTGTGGGATATATCCAATTGCCGAATAGGTAATGTCGTAAGTACCTTGGTAAAGCGGACGGTGATAATCGCCAAGCACACCCGAATAAACCCAGGAACTGTCGGCTTCATGGCTTTCGATATAAACTTCACCAACCAGGGGATCCCCTGTATCCGCATCGGTTATCGTTCCGCTTACACCATATTGGACTTGTTCCAAATAATTCAAAAACGAACGGTAGTTGTAATCCCAATGGGCAGGCAACTGACTTGGGGGCAATAGTTTTTGATCGGAAAGTTCAATGGTAAATTCACGGCATTGTTGAAAATAGTTCATGTAATCCTGCCGGCCACCGTTAACTTCGTACCAGGCATACCCATTCGTTATCCCATCATCAAAGCCTGACATATACCCATTGGGTGAAAACAGTTGTGCCGTGTCCGCATATTCGTGCATCACATATTGCCACCAATCCGTATCGGCAGGATATTGCGCCCATGTGTCCCAGGGATAATTGCACACCTCGGCGCCACCGTGCATATTGCAAGCCAATACAATATGATGGCTTTCGGCAAAGGCCATGAAAGCGAGGGTTTCGGGTTGCCATGCTTCCCCATCGGGATGCGGGCCATCCTGGGGGTCAGGGTAATTGCGGTTCAGGTCCACATTGTTTGCATTGTAACGCTGTGCACCGTTTACGGTATTGTTCCCTCCATGGTAGGTGCCATCAGGGTTTGCGTTCGGGTTGATATAAATGTCAAGGTTGTTCACAAGCCCAGTGACCCGGTCGTCCGAACCGTAATTCGAGAGAAGGTAGTCGATAAACCTGAGCATAAGCGGAAAACCGGTTGTCTCGTCACCGTGCATGGTGGAGGTATAAAGGAATTGCGCCTCGCCTTCGTCCGTGCCCACATTATCGGAGATACGTGCCATGAGCAATTCGCGGTTTTGTACCGATTGCCCAATGCTGTAAACCTGGCAAAGCCCGGGATAATCGGTTTGGAACTGGTACATCATATCCACATAGGCTTCGTATGTTGGATAAAAATCCCAACTGTCAATGTTTTTCAGGTCAATACTGCTTTTCATGTTAGGGTTTTCAATATCACCGGGATGGGGCAGGATAGTGTAATCAATGCCCATTCCCAGGAATTCCGAAAAACCTTTCTCATTGGCATAAGCAAAAACCAATGTTCCTTGCACATCGTCAATTGAAATTGTGTTGGTCAGAAAATGAATATCCTTGGGCGTTTCCATGTTGAACTTGAAAAACACCTCTCCCCTTTCCTTAAAAAGTTGGTTATTGTTGTTTTGGGATTGTGCAACGAGCCCGAACAGCAAAATGAACACGGGGGCTAAAAATAATTTTGTACGCATAATGTTGATGATTATTGTTTGTGATTTGTTGTTTCAACTAGTTTTTTTGTTCCAAAAAAAGCAATCCTGATTTACATTTCAGGAATTTGCCCTTAAGCAAACAAATGACAGGTTTTTACTCAAAATGGTTGTCCGGTGTTTCGGTAAAAACCTATTAATTCCAATTCCCTATCTTTGCCCGAAATTAAAACTTCCAATATGTCGATGCTAAAAACATTCAGGTC
Source organism: Chlorobiota bacterium (assembly GCA_013151015.1). Classification (GTDB taxonomy): domain Bacteria; phylum Bacteroidota; class Bacteroidia; order Bacteroidales; family JAADJA01; genus JAADJA01. The sequence goes on along the minus strand of JAADJA010000171.1, from coordinate 17,081 downwards.
GTTCCCTCGTACCTTTTGGGTCGCCAATACCTTTGAACTCTTCGAGCGCTGGGCATGGTATGGCTTCTTCATGCTTTTTGCCAATTACTTAACCAGCTCCTCGGATGTGGGAGGGCTTGAGTTCTCACAGTCGCAAAAAGGCTGGATCATGGGCGTGGGCACGGGGATTTTATATTTCCTCCCGGTAATCACGGGTTCCATTGCCGATAAGTACGGCTATAAAAAAGTTTTGATCATCGCTTTTTCCATCTATGTTTCGGCCTTTATTTTACTGCCGATGTTCGACACCTTTACGGGCGTGTTTGCCATGTACCTTTACCTTGCCCTCGGTGCAGCACTTTTCAAACCGGTAATTTCGGCCACAGTTGCCAAAACCACAAACAAGGAAAATTCGTCCATTGGGTTCGGGGTTTATTATATGATGGTGAACCTTGGTGCGTTTATTGGCCCCATGCTCACCTTGCTCTATAAAGGATCATCTTATGATATTGTGTTCCATATATCGGCAGCCGTTATCGCCTTGAATTTTATCCTGTTGTTTTTCTACAAAGAACCTGACAGGCAGAAATCCACAGATTCTTTTTCCAAGTCGATGCAATATGTTTTCGGAAATATCGGCCTAGTCCTGAAAGATTTCAAATTCGTGCTTTTCCTGATAATCGTTGCCGGTTTCTGGACTATGTACAACCAGTTGTTTTACACCCTTCCCGTTTTTATCGAGCAATGGGTGGACACTTCGTCGATGTACAGGTATTTCAGTGAATATATGCCGTTCATTGCAGAAAATTATAGCAGGGACGGACAAATGGAAGCGGAGTTCATTACCAATTTCGATGCAATGTTCATCATAATCTTCCAGATACTGGTCTCGTCCGTCGTGATGAAATGGAAACCCTTGAGTGCCATGTTCACCGGTTTTCTTGTAAGTTCAATCGGGATGGCGCTCACGTTGATGACACAAAATGTGATGTTCATAATTGCCGCCCTTTTCATTTTTGCCATTGGTGAAATGGCGGGTTCCCCAAAAATAACGGAATACATTGGCCATATTGCCCCAAAGAACAAGAAAGCATTGTACATGGGCTATTCCTATATCCCGGTTTTCCTCGGGAGTATTTTTGCAGGGATTATTTCAGGGGATGTATATCAGGCCATGTCGGACAAACACAACCTGCTTCTGAAGGAGCTTGGGAAAAGGGGCTTGTCCGTGGATGGAAACCTGTCGCACAATGAAATCTTTGCCAAAGCAGCCGAAATGATGAACATGGGGCAACGGGAACTGACCGATTACCTTTGGACCACTTACCATCCCTCTTCCATTTGGATCGTCATTATCTCCATCGGGATAATCGCTTCGGTAAGTTTGAGGCTTTATGATAAGTTTGTGATCGGGAAAGAATAAAGCTTGTTAGTAACAACACTAACAGGGAGCAAGGGCAATGAAATAAGTGTCCACGCTTATTTTGCGAACAAATTAAAGTATGGGTAGCTGTATCATATTCATTATAGAAAAAGCGTGGACGCTTTTTGCATGCTTACCCTTCCACCACGATCTTATGCTCTATTTTTGCGGCTTTGTCGAGCATGGCGGTTACGCCGCAATACCTGTCCTGTGAAAGCTTAACGGCTTTTTCAAGTTTGGCCATGGGAAGGTCTTTTCCCCTGAACGTGTAGGTAATGGTGATAGTGTGGTAATATTTTGGGTGCTCTTCAGTGAGCTCCCCTTCCACTTCCACATTGAAATAATCGGGCTCGACCCGCATCTTTTTCAGGATGGAAATAACGTCCATTCCGGTGCAACCGCCAAGGGAAACCAAGGTAAGTGCTTTGGGCCGTGGCCCGCGATCCTGTCCACCGACTTTCTCACCGGCATCAATAATGATTTTGTGGTTGTTCACTTCGGCCTCAAAGGCCATGTCTTCTGTCCAACGTACTTCTACTTTGTTTTTCATATCTTTTTGTTTTTCATTAAATTCTTAATTAAACTGGTTTCGTCACTATTTTTGCAAAGGCAAAAATACCGCCAAAACCTCTCTGAACTTATTCTAATATTCTACCATAATGGCGCTCCTATGGAGCTGTCCAAAAACAGCTCTTTTTAAGGGAGGGCAAAAATACGTGTTTTAATCAGAAAAATAAAATTCTCTGGGTATCACACCTGCATTGAACGAATTTATCAATTCACCCGAAATGGCATCAAAGCGATAAACCAAACCATTTTGCACATAATCCAATGGATCGGAGCTGTATATCACATTGTCGGTTTCATCATAGGCCAATCCGTAAAAAAAACCTGTATGGGCAATAAAGGCTTCAGTTTCCAAATTGCCTGAGGACACATCAAATTTGTAAATGCCATCGGGATAGTTGTAAAACAAGATATCACCTTCGGAATTAATTATCAATTTTTCGGGATGTTTGGTTGAAACGGGAAATTTAAGATCCTTGATAATCGAATAATCCTCCGGGTCGATGCAAAGCAAGTGGCCCTTGGAATCGCCCCCCTGCCATGATCCCCGACCGGAACACATCACCCAGATATTGCCGTTTTTGTCTTTTTGTATCCCTGTCGGACGGGGGAAAACCGGGATGGTGTGCACAAGTTGATCGGTTGAATTATCTATTATGGAAATGGTACTGTCGAGGCCAAGACCTCCCTGGTTCAATACCCATATGCTTTCCCCGGTTTTCAACATTTTCGTTGGGCCGGTACCGGTAATTATTTCCCCAGTGATTTCAAGATTCTCAAGGGAAACAATCAATAGTTTGTTGTCCCAACATGAAATATAGGCTTTATTATTATCGACCTGGATAATATAAGCCGGATAAGGGATGTTTTCAAGGGTTTTTATTTTTTTGAAATCATTCCAGTTCGCAACTTCTACCTTATCTGCATTGTTGACCATAATGAAAGCCTTGCCATTAATTATGTTCATCGACTGCACAATATTCCCAATGGGGATTTCATTGTTTGCTTTCTGATAAACCTTTTGCTGCACATCGGTACTGCCGCGTTTCACGAACGAAATCGTCCCAGTACCTGTATTGAACAGTCCTTCGTTTATGATAAAAACACCATTGTCAAAATTTCCCGATGGAGGTGGGTCTTCCTTTTTATCATCCTTATTGCAGGATACAAACATGAACGGGACTATAAATAGAATTCTAAAAATCCAGGGTTTTATTTTTTGCATATTTCCTATTCTTTTAATTCCTGGGCTCTTGTTATATTTACATTTTGCAAAAATCAACTGCCAACCGATACTAAGCACAGTATTGGAGGCATCATGGTAAAACAGGTCAACTTAATTGCATCAAGCGCCATAGGTGCGATGGTATTGTTGTTGTTTAAACCAAATATTTCACTAACCATATCTAAACTGTTAGCACATAGCCTACCAAATTATCAACCCCATCATAATTTAAAGTTTATCGATAGTTTATAATTTCTTCCGGGCATTGGATAATATTGAATTGCCCGGTACTCCGACCCCCAAAGGTTGTTTATTTCAAAACCAATATTTACCGTGGTTTTCTTTATCGAAAACTTTTTTACGATCTGCAAATCCGAAATTACAAACGCTGGTAAATATTCGCCATTGTCTCGGGTTGCGAACCGTTTTCCCGTAAACGAGGTATTGAAGCTGAATACAAAACTTCTGAACAGGTAATCAACATTTCCCGAAAAGGAATGTTCAGGGACATAAATCAATTGTTTCCCGAATGATTGATCGTTTTCACCGGTTTTTTCCTGATTGGTCGATTTGACCAGGGCATAGCCAAGTGCAGTTTTAAGTCTTGATTTCCCAATCTTAAAATCAAGCTTCTCTTCCAGTTCCAAACCCCGGCTCCAAACCTTCTGGATATTTTCGGGCGACCAATTATTGTTCACGGGGATCCACAATATCCAATTATCGATCAAGGAGCTGTAAACCGTTCCCGAAAACCGGGACGAAAATGCTCCCTGTTTGTTTTTGTTTATCAGCAACAAGCCCAATTCCCCGTTATAAGAGGTTTCGGGCTGGAGGTCTTTATTCCCATAAGGTTCCCAATAAAGGTCGTTGAAAGTTGGGGCACGGAAGTTTTTGGAGAAGTTGGCCTTCCCATAAACAAAATGCCAGATTTTCCCCTCAAGCCCAAGCGAAGGGGTGAAAGGGACATCAAATCCCCCGATAAAATCCTGACGGAGATTGAGGTTGATTTTCCAATTTATTTTAGGGAATCTATATAGTGCCGACCCGAATATCCCTAACTGCGCTCTTTGTGGATTGCCTGAATATGCAGTGGCTTCACCAACGGAATTTGTAAAGTTGGCCCCTGCATTGAAATCAAATTGACTATTGATTTTAAACTTATAGTTTGCTTCTGCGATAAACGTTTTTGTCAGTATTCTTGAATTCCTGTTCTGTTCGATTTCCGATTCAGGATCGGAATAATTTTCATCGTCCCTCAGAAATGCCGATTTCAGGTTGAGTGTCCCTTTGGCAAGAAAATATTTCCAACTGCCCGAAACCCGGATAGACTCATCGTCCTGGGATGCCGTTGAGGGTTTCGTCACCAGTGTTTTCGGGATTTCCCTATCGGCAAACTGGTACCAGAACGACAATCCGATCAGGTGTTTGTCGCCGATCTTCCTGTAAACATCCTGCATCAGGCCGTATTGCAACAAAGCCGCATTCCCCCTTGTTTCATTGCCGCCGTTCAGGTTTGTGAACGGGAAATCATTTTTTGCGTTTTTATAGGTAAATGCCGTTGAGCCCCACCACTTGGTATTTGACAATCGAAGGGAGCCATTAATCCCATAAGTATTGAAACTGCCAGCCGAAAGGTTTAGGTTGACATCTATCCCTTTAATGAATACGGGCTTGTTGTCCAGTTGGATATTGCCTCCGATATTCCCGCTCCCGAACAATGGCCCGGAAGCCCCATAAAGCACTTCCACCGAATTGAACAAAGAGGAAGGAATCAATGATAAATCGGATGAACCCAGGTTGGGGAGGTTCAAATAAAAGCCGTTCCAGTAAATTCCGGTATGGGCTGAAGATGTTCCACGAAAGGAAATGGTGGCAAGGCCTCCCTGGCCATATGATTTGATGTACAAAGGACTTTGACGGGAAAGCAATTCACCCAGGTCCTTGTCCTGGTTGAGGTCAAGGGTCAGGCTGTCCATTTTAAGGATTTTCAGGCCGGTGGAAAAATCGTGGATTCGTTCGGAAGAAACCTGCACCTGCGACAGTTCATAAACCGTATCCTTCAGCACTTCCTGTGGAAAACCTGCTTTTCCGACCAACATGACAAAAAACAACAGGGAAAGAGTCCTCATTTTTTTATGATTTTCCTGATGGAACAGCCTTTATCATTGGAAACCTTCAACAAGTATATCCCTTTCGGGAAATCCCCCATCCCTATCACAAGTCTTTTTGAATGCGCTTTAAAAACGATTTTTCCTTCCAGGGTCAAAAGTTCGATATGATATTCCCGGCTACTTTCAAAATTCAAATGATCAAGGACGGGATTTGGGAAAACACGAAAATCCGGTTCTCTGTTTTCCGAAATATCCTGATTGAACAAATTATGGATCACGGCCACGGCATCAAGGTCGAAGCCACCTGTAGCAAAAGCGGTGGGCCAGGGATCGTTGATTTTATTTCCCTGGGAATCAAAAGTTGCAAAGCTGTCGTCAATACTACCGACCACATCTATGATCCTTATTTGTGTGATGCTGTCCACGTTCAAGCCAGGGATGTTATTCATCTCTTCCAAATCGAAAGGCGTTCCAAAGAACAACCTGTATTTCCCTGCAAGGTTATTGATCTTTTCAGGTATCGTTGCACCAAAAGTCCCTGTTTGTGTTTCCGTTTGTGTAAGCGAGGTTGCCGGAAAGCGAAAGAAATTCTCTCCGTCGGAGCTCACTTCCACAAAAGCCAGTTCAAGGAAAGTATCGTTCAATGCGTTTTCAAAAACACAAAAATCGAAACCCTCGCCATTGTATATCGGGACATGGAAACCCAGGGTTGCAATGCCTCCATCACCAAGACTGATGATGTTGTTGTCGGCCTGTCCGAGCGCATTGCCTTCTTCCCCAAAATCCACATAACCGGAATCGGGCATGGAAATGTCTTTGTAGCCCCTTTCCACCTCGCACATCACGGCATATGCAATAAATACACTGCTGTCCTTGCTGATGGCCGTACTTCCCTCCTGCCCTGCTGCGGGTGGGAATTGAGGATAACCGGAAATCGAGGAAATAATTAGAGAAAAAACGAAAATAGGTTTTATAATTTTGTCCATTCTTGTTAACTGATTTTTGCTTGTCGTAGAATTCTCGAAAGAAGGGATTTGCTGATGTCCCCTTTATGCGGATTTGGGATTCTGATTGTAATTTGCCCTTTGACCACAAATTGGTGCTTGCCCCCCGAATAGGGTCCATCAAACCCGGCCCTCTTCAAATATCTCACCAAATCCTTTCTGTTTATTGGACCAAATGGTGGCATCAGACAGTTTCTTTAATAACAATTTCTTTACCATCAATTACCGGAAGATCAAGGTTCTTATGTATCCTGAACAACACCCATTCTTCCAAAACCTCTTCTATTTCTGCCCTGCATTCTTCTAAGGAATCCGATTGTGCATAAACTCCATTGCATTCAGGAATTTCCCCATAAAACGCTTTGTCTTCTTCCAGTATCTCATACTTGGCATGATTTAAGGCTGCTTGGATATAATCAATTAACATAATGAAGTTTTTTATAAATGAACATATACAAAATTACACAATTAATTATAAAGGACCGTTTCAAAATTAAACCTCTTTGAAGGATTCCAGTTCTAAGTTGCAAAGATAACAGCACTAATTTATTATTGCTTAATAATCCTTTCCACTTTCATTTCCTTTTCCGAAATCATCTGCAAAATATACATCCCTTTTGGCAATCCCGACAAATCAATGCGGGAACTGCCCCATCCGTTTAATTTGTTTTGATAAAGTAGTTTTCCATTCATGTTTAACACTTTCACTTCCGAAATGTTTTGGGCTTCAATCTGGATTTTGTCGTTAAACGGATTTGGGAAAACATGGATGGCAGGAACTTCCGAAACTTGCACACCTAAAGGATTTGAAACGGCAACCGGAACTCCGGGAACAATCGCAGGGTCAAAATCGGTAAACGAACACCCAAACCAATCCCCATTGGAAACAGATGTTGAAAGGCCTGCGTTCATTGACCAATTCCCTGAATTTATGCCACTATATGTTGCCCAGTAAAATCCGTTTGTCCCGCCGATACCTTCATGGGCATATCCATTTGAATAAATAATATCGTTCAAAAACCCACCTGCCATGTTTATTGTTAATCTGTCATCAGCTTCAGCAATGGCCGTAAGCATTTCTTCACCTGTGGTTTCCCCTTCAAAACGAAAACCCCAGGCAATGGATTCGGGTTCGGTGCCATCGTTCCAGTCAACCACGAAAAGGGCTTTGTTTCCGCCTTCACCAATCCAATATTCCACATCTTCCCATGCAAAATCATTGATCCTGAAATCAAGTGCAACTGCCTCGGCAGAAACTTCTGCATCAAATGTCCCGGTTTCCGTCCCCTCCATATCATAAATCTTTCCTTCTCCCATCGAAAAATAATCGGTAAGCGTAACATAAAACAATTGGTTCAGGTAATCAAAAGCAGCATCTGCAATGTAAATGAAATCGGAGGAACCCGGATCGGGCACAATGGATGTTTCGAGGACTTCATTCGTGCCAAGGTCGTAGGAACCAATGCCATTGTCCAGCATCAAGTACAATGCGTTATTGGATTTTGCAACCCCCTTTCCTACTACATTGTCAAAAACGGTTGTGGTGAACAAAGTTGTCCAAATGGAATAAGTGGAAACCGACCCACTCATACTCCCATAAGGGCTGCGGTTCACCGAATAAATATTGTTGCCATCGGAATACAAATCAAATATCCCAACTGCATCCGCACCAAAATCCATTTCACGAACCAGGTTGAAACTGTTGTCGATCACAGCAAATTTGCCTTCCGTTGCCTGCCAGTCTCCCGAAACGGCCAAGTAAACCGTATCCGATTCCACCACGATCCCATTGGCATCGCCTGAAATTCCATTTACGGAACCAACGAGGGCCAAGTCCCCGGCATTGAACACCTTCAGATAAACCCCATCTGCCGGAGGGCCGTTTATGTCGGAACGCCTGCTAACGTACAACAATCCGTTTTTACAAAACAGTTGGTTCAGATTGCTTTCGTAAACGGCAGCGACTTTCTCATATGTGTCAATATTGAATTTCACGATGGAATCCTCGGCGGCAACGTATGCGTAATTCCCATGGATAATCAAATCCTGTATGGATTCACGTTGGATATCGCCAAAGGAAGTTGTTGTTTGCCCATCGGGATTATAGGCCGAAACCGTGACATGGTCGGAAGGATCGCCATAAATCCCTCCGTTCCCGACTATTAATTGATTTGTGTAAAACTGTGCATTCAGGTTTAATGCAAACACTACTGCAACGGATAAGGTCATTGCCCGTAAGATGTAATTTTTCTTCATTTTGTAAAGTTTAAAGGTTTAACACTAAAAACTTACAGGAAAATTCTTTGAATAGATGATTTGGTCATTTACCCATAGCTTTTATCCCGAAAGCTTGAAATAATTCGACAACCTGGCAGGTCTTCTGACTTACGCCCTTTTTTGAAAGCCTTCCCATCCAAATGAACAGTGGCTAAGAATTTCAAAAAGTCAATGACGATCACAGCAGCGGGTACTGTTGCCGAATTTCCAGATTGACGGGAGCACGGCATTCCCTTTTCAGACTTGCCCTGGGTTTCAAGGCAAGTGCACCATAATTGCGTTGCAAATGTAGATTATTAATTGAAGTAAAAGTCCAAATTAAATTACTTTTGTTTCAACAATGAATTAACAAAATAGGATTATGGCAAAAGTCAAAAAAGGTTTTAATTGTTTCAAAAACTTAGTGATTATGGCATTTGTCAGTTTTATCCTGATTGGTACTGCCTATGCAAATCAGGGTCAAATTCGATTTCTAAATAAAGATATTGGCATTTCAGATTCAATCGTTGAAGCTTACGTTAATGAGGGAAATACAAAAGCCATCGTTATCATACAGGCCGATAGTTTGATAATAGAACACTTTTTTGCCGATAGCGGCGAAACCACAAAACATTTTTCTCTCCTGATTGACCGTTTGACAGCACTTAGTTTACTTGAAACTGCCCTTAACGAAGGATATGTTTATTCGACAAATGAGCCTGTACGCAAGTATTTGCCTGAACTTCCCGAAAAAGGATTTTCTTTGGTAAACTTAGCGGGTTTTTTGAATTTGGGTTCGGCAGATAGTAAAGCTTTACCTATTCCTGAGGGCCTTTTGGAAATCAAAACTCCCATAAATGACACATTTCAAGTAATCACGGAATTGTGTTGCCTGATTGTAGAAAGGGCAACCGGAACAAAAATCAACGAATATTACCAAAATAAATTAAGCGGATTTGCTCCTGGTATTGAAAACCCAATTTCCCTGAATGGTTTTCAAGCTGATTCGGTGATTTATACAGGTTGTGGATTTTTACTGCCTCCAAAGGATTGGGTTAAAATGGCCCAACGATTTCTTCTCAACGGAATGCAAGATAGTTTATTAATAAAAAATGGAAATGATTTTCTTTTCCTTTCAAAACCCGGGAATTTGATTATCCTATGGATCGGCAAAGAACCCCCGGGTTTCGACATCTATGGTTTTGCAAAAAAACTTTCAGAACCGGGATAAAAAAAATCCTTTTTCGCAACATCCTCAGGGTAAAGATAATAAATCAGCTTTGCCGTGCTGCATATTTCATCGTTTTCGTTCAGGAGTTCCACATCTATATAGGCCAGGTTATGAAAGCGTTTTTCGATATGTGCCTTCAATGTCAGCATTTTCTCCGTAACGGAAACCGACTTGATATACCGGATATCCATTTTGGCAGTAACCCCTGACGTATCCAGCTTTACTTGTACGATCCAACTTGCGATTTCATCCATAAGTGTGGCCTGTACCCCACCATGCAACATGGTCTTATAGCCTGAAAAATGGTTCTTCGGCACCCATCGGCAAACAATATGTTCGCCCTCTTCGGTAAATGCCATCTGTAGTCCAAGTTTGTTGTCCGGCGAACAGCCGAAACAGTTGTAGCCCTCTGTATTTAGATAAGGGTTTGTTAGTTTACGTTTTTTATCCATGTTTTTTTTTGACATATATCTTTATTGTTTTCTTTCGCCTTTTTCAAAAGTAAGCGTCTCGGTAACCTTTCCGTGCGCATCATAGGTAATCCATTCGCCATCTTTAAAACCATTTATAAAACTGCCCGTTACTTTCTTTTTCCCGGTCTGGAAGAATTCTTTGTAAGGCCCATCGAGGACATTGTTCTTATAGGTCTCTTCTTTCTGGACATTCCCGTTTGGGTAAAAAGTTTTGTTGGTGCCGTTGAACTTGCCGTCCTTATAAGAATAAATGGCAATCAGTTTATTGTTTTGGTCAAACCATTTCGACAATCCTGTTTTTTTTCCGTTTTTATACTGTGAATCTTCCTGCATTTTACCATTGTCGTAATAAAGTGTTTTCTTGCCATCGATAATGCCATCTTTGTAATTGATTTTTGAGTGGGGCTTGTTGGCCTTGGAGTACTCAACTTCCAGTCCGTTCAATTTTCCGTTTCTATAATATGCCTGTTTTGAAACAAAGCCCTTCTTTTGATCGAATTTCAGGAAAACACCCTCTTTGATCCCATTCCGGTACGATTCGATCTTAAAAATATTCCCGTTCTTCATCTCTGTCACCCATGCGCCGTCTTTCTTGCCATCGACATAATAGCCTTTGTCAACATAACTCCCTTTGGTCTCTTCGAAAAAACCATTTTTCCCTTCCTGCGCAGAAGCTGAAAAGCCCGTTACAAAAAATAATGCGATGATTGCAAAAACATTAATCCTTTTCATAATACTTGAATTTTTAAGTTAGACGGACAAAATTAGGCAAAACCAAAATGCTTATCAATGTTTTATCGTTAATAAATTTTAAAAGGCACCTAAGACTTGCTCCTTTTGACAATGATAATCAAATCCTGGCAGTAGGAAGGAGGAATCCCCCCACTATGAAAGACCGCAAGGCAATAAACGCCAATAGTGGCAGCCGTAATAGCAAGGGGATTCCTCACCCTGCCACACTTGCCAGCGCATTAGTTCGGAATGTCAGTCTTTTTTATTATTTTTGGTCACGCAATTCTTAATTCAACTTGAAGGAATGGACAGCCCCTTAAAATACCCGGAAAAAAGTTTTATCGAAGAGATGGTTTTTTCTTTTTCGAGAAGCAGTGGCCCTGGAGGACAACATGTGAACAAAGTGAACACAAAAGTCGAACTGCGTTTTAACATCAATGAAACAAACCTCTTATCGGATGATGACAAAGCCTTGCTTTTTGAAAAAACCGGAAATAAAATCAATAATCAAGGGGAATTGGTGCTTGTTTCGGAAAAATACCGTTCACAATCAAGAAACAAGGAATCGGTGATCGAAAAGTTTTTTGAAATCCTGGAAAGCGCACTTACCCTACCAAAAAAACGGATCCCCATAAAATTGAGCGAAACGAAAAAGAAGAAAAGACTTGAAAATAAAAAGAAACAATCGGACAAAAAGGAAAGAAGAAAACCCCCTGATGTTGAATAAGGACAGAACAAAAAAAGCTGCGATCCGATTAGGAAAACAGCTTTTTTAACACTCCATGAAAATAACTTAAGCTTTAACCGCTCACTTTTGCACCAAGGAAATGGCGGTTCATGCGGGCGATATTTGTTACTTTAATCTCTTTTGGGCATTCCACTTCACAAGCATAGGTATTGGTGCAATTGCCAAACCCCAGTTCGTCCATTTTTGCGACCATGGTCCTGACCCTGTCCTTTGCTTCTGTTTTTCCTTGTGGCAACAAAGCAAACTGTGAAACCTTGGCCGAAACAAACAACATGGCCGAAGCGTTCTTACAGGCTGCAACACAAGCGCCACAACCAATACAAGCTGCTGCATCCATGGCAAGCTCGGCATCTTCCCTGGCAATTGGGATTGCATTTGCATCAGGCACACCTCCGGTATTTACCGAAATATACCCACCCGACTGGATAATGGCATCCAATGCTGAACGGTCAATGATGAGGTCTTTGATAACGGGGAAAGGCTTTGCGCGCCAGGGCTCAATCGTGATTGTTTCACCATCTTTGAACTTGCGCATGTGCAACTGACAGGTCGTGATCCCACCATCTGGGCCATGCGGACGACCATTGATATATAAACTGCACATCCCACAAATACCTTCGCGGCAATCATGGTCAAATGCAACCGGTTCTTCACCCTTGCCAATCAATTCTTCATTGAGGACATCCATCATTTCAAGAAAAGAACTGTCGGTCGAAATGCCGGAAATAGAATATTGTTCAAACTTGCCCTTAACCGTGGGCCCTGCTTGTCGCCATATCTTTAATGTCAAGTCCATATCTGTTGTATATTAATTTTTTACCTTCATTAATTAAACTATTCGTTCAAGGGATTTCTACCAGGTTGATTAGCTTTTTGCTTCCTTGTAATTCCTTGTTTTCACCTCTATATCTTCATAATTCAAGGGTTCTTTATTCAATATGGGTTCGCCATCCCCATTGTACTCCCAGGCTGCCACATACATAAAGTCCTTGTCATTTCTTAGGGCCTCGCCTTCCGGTGTTTGGTATTCTTCCCTGAAGTGACCACCACTGGATTCCTTGCGGTGAAGGGCATCACGAGCCATCAATTCGCCCAATTCAAGGAAATCGGCAACCCTTACTGCTTTTTCAAGTTCAACGTTGACGCCTTCCAACGAACCGGGAACATCCACATCTTTCCAGTATTCTTCCCTTAAAGCCTTGATTTCCTTAATTGCCTTTTCCAAACCTTCTTTATTGCGCGCCATCCCCACATTGTCCCACATGATATGTCCAAGGCGTTTGTGGAATGAATCCACGCTCTTTGAACCTTTGTTATTGATCAATTTGTCAAGTTTGTCCTTCACCGCTTTTTCTGCTTCCTCAAATTCAGGAAGATCGGTCGAAAAGCGGGGAACATTGATTTGATCGGCCAAATAATTCTGAACGGTATAAGGCAATACGAAATATCCATCGGCAAGTCCCTGCATCAAGGCAGAAGCCCCAAGCCGGTTTGCACCGTGATCGCTAAAGTTGGCTTCTCCCCCTGCAAACAATCCCGGGATGGTTGTTTCCAATTCATAATCGACCCAAATCCCGCCCATGGTATAATGGATGGCCGGATAAATCATCATCGGGGTTTCATAAGGATTGTCATCCACGATTTTTTCGTACATCTGGAAAAGGTTTCCATAACGTGCTTCGATAACATCCCTGCCCAAACGGTTGATGGCATCTTTAAAATCAAGGTAAACGGCAAGTCCGGTGTTTCCTACGCCATGTCCAGCATCGCAACGCTCTTTTGCAGCCCTTGACGCAACATCCCTGGGAACCAGGTTCCCAAATGCGGGATATCTCCTTTCAAGGTAATAATCGCGGTTTTCCTCTGCTATTTCTGTTGGTTTCAATTCCCCTTTTTGGATTTTCCGGGCATCTTCCTTGTTTTTTGGAACCCAGATTCGTCCATCGTTCCTCAGGCTTTCGCTCATCAATGTCAACTTCGATTGGAAATCACCATGGACAGGGATACAGGTTGGATGTATTTGCACAAAGCAAGGATTTGCAAAAGCAGCCCCTTTTTTATAGCATTGCCATGCTGAACTCCCGTTTGAATTCATTGCATTGGTAGAAAGGAAAAATACATTTCCGTAACCACCTGTGGCTATGACCACTGTATGGGCCGAATGGCGTTCGATTTCACCGGTTACCGTATTCCGTGTAATAATCCCCCGGGCCCTGCCATCCACGATTACCAAATCCAGCATTTCACGACGGGTGTACATTTTCACGGAACCTTTATGAACTTCCTTGCTCAAGGCCCCGTACGCACCAAGCAGAAGTTGCTGGCCGGTTTGGCCACGGGCATAAAATGTCCTGGAGACCAAAGCACCTCCAAAAGACCTGTTATCGAGCAAACCTCCATATTCCCTTGCAAACGGGACACCTTGTGCAACGCATTGGTCAATAATGGAATTGCTGACTTCGGCAAGGCGGTAAACATTGGCCTCGCGTGCTCGGTAATCGCCCCCTTTTACTGTATCATAAAACAAGCGATAGACACTGTCGCCATCGTTCGGGTAATTTTTTGCGGCATTGATCCCGCCTTGTGCGGCAATACTATGTGCACGTCGCGGACTGTCCTGAATACAGAAGTTTTTCACAATAAAGCCAAGTTCACCGAGACTTGCGGCGGCAGCGGCCCCTGCAAGCCCTGTGCCCACGACAATAATATCAAGCTTGCGCTTATTTGCCGGGTTAACCAGATTTTGGTGTGCGTTGAAATTCTTCCATTTTTCCGCCAATGGTCCTTCAGGTATTTTTGAATTTAAAGTAGCCATATATTGTTTTGTTTTTTCCGGGTTATTAACTGCCAAAATATATTACCAATGGGATCACGATGAACCCCAAGGAGAGAATAATGGAAATAATTGTGCTCAGGCCGTTGATGAACGGTGTATAGGTTTTGCTGTTCAAGCCAATGGATTGGAAAGCCGATTGAAACCCATGGTGCAAATGGAACCCAAGGATAACAAATGCCAGAATGTACCCAACCACGTACCCCAAAGAAAGGAACTTTGCCATTACGAGTGCGGCCATATCATGATAATGCTCCCCATTGATAAGGACATCGCCGATGGCACCAAATTTTGCCCTAAAATAAAAATCGCCAAGGTGTATGGCAAGAAAGATAAAGATGATTGCAGCCGTATGGATCATGAATTTCGAAAAAGGGGATTTGTGCGACCAACCCTCTATCTTATATCGGTCGGGCCGTGCCATCCAATTTTGGATTTGAAGTATCAGCCCATATATTATATGGATGATGAAACCACCAAACAGAACTACTTCAAACACCTTGATCACCGGATTGGTTGACATAAAGTGGGCCGCCAAATTAAAATAATCTTTATCGGGCAGCAATACCAAAAGGTTGATACCCAAATGCACGAACAGGAATGTAATCAGGAACAATCCCATAAATGCCATTACAAATTTCTTCGTCAGAGAAGATTGAAATCTTTTATTGCCCATGGTTGTTTATTTAGTCAAAAAAAAATATTTCAAAAACTAATCCCAGGTATGCGGGAATGCTTAATAGAAATGATCGAAATGGCAAAAATAATTTTTTATTCTTTTTATAGCTGTCTAAATAGGTTTTTTTATTTAATTTGTAAAGATTATAAATAACCATTTTTTTAATGTCTTATTTCTAATCCTGAACATAGGGATTGTATTATTGGGCAAAAGCACAAAATCCAATCCCGAAGCTTCGGGACAAAAAAACAAACCTGTCCTTACCGCCCGCCTGCCGGAACGGGCAGGGCAGGTGATAAACTCCAATGGGGAAATTTCAAAATTCAAAACAGGGATTATGAAAAATGCAAATTTACCAAAAAGTTTCTTTAAGGGGAACAGACAAAAAATTTCAAGGGAATTAAAACCCAACTCCGTTGCCATTGTTTCTTCAAATGACAAACTGAACAGGAACGGCGACCAGGATTTTCCGTTCAGGCAAAGTTCTGACCTGTTCTACCTTACTGGCTTGAACCAGGAAAAGTGCATTTTGACACTTTGCCCTTCGCATCCCGACAAGAACCTGCGCGAAGTCCTTTTTACGGTAAAGCCCAACGAAAAACAGGAAACATGGACTGGTCATAAATTCACAAAGGAAGAAATCCAAAAGGTTTCCGGGATTGCAAGCGTAAAATGGCTGGATGATTTTGAAATGACAATGCGCGACCTGGTACTCAGCTCCGAAAACATTTATATAAACCTCAATGAGTATTCGAAATACCAATCCGATGTCGCTTATATTGAAAACCGCCTTGCCCAGAAATTAAAAGGACAATATCCCGCCCACCAATTCCACAGGCTTGCACCCATAATTACCAAACTACGCCTTGTGAAACGAAAAGAGGAAATCGAACTTCTTAAAGCAGCCTGTTCCATCACAAACCAGGCTTTTCAAAGGGTTTTGAAATTCGCAAAAGCAGGGATCATGGAGTATGAAGTGGAAGCGGAAATCACCCACGAGTTTTTAAGGAACGGTGCCAGGGGACATGCGTACCAACCCATTGTGGGGTCCGGGAAAAATGCCTTAATCCTACACTACATTGAGAATTCGAATAAATGCGGAAACAATGAGCTCCTCCTCATGGATTTTGGGGCCGAATATGGAAACTACGCTGCCGATTGCACCCGGACAATCCCGGTAAACGGAAAGTTCACCAACAGGCAAAAGCAATGTTACGAAGCCGTTCTTAGGGTTCAGAAGAAATCCATTAAACTTTATACCCCGGGAAATACCATTGACAAAATAAACAAGGCCACCTGGAAAATGATGGAAGAAGAAATGATAGGATTGGGCCTGTTTACGAAAAAAGACGTTAAATCCCAGAATGAGGACCAACCACTCTACACAAAATACCTTATGCATGGAATTGCCCACTTTATCGGCTTAGATGTACACGATGTGGGAAGCAAATATGAGAAGTTGAAGAAAGGGATGGTGTTGACATGTGAACCGGGTCTATACATAAATGAAGAGGGAATTGGAATCCGCATCGAAAACGATATTGTGGTAGATGATACCCCGTTTGACCTGATGCAGGATATTCCGAGGGAAATTGAGGAAATTGAAGACCTAATGATTCGTTGATACTCAATATGAAAGTCCTAAATTCCAATTATTCAGCAATACGTCCGGGCAATTATCACGATAATAATTTTGAAAACCGCACAAGAACCTGTAATTTTGAACAATTATATTGAACTCAGGTTATAATCTTCACATTTTCTTACATCAAACAAAACAGAACCTTCTTAAATGATACGAAGTAAAGATTCTGAAAACA